>JALUPA010000279.1 GCA_027054335.1 Ardenticatenaceae bacterium | reverse complement strand
GAGGAGCAGGGGAGCAGGGGGGTGGGGGCGAATCTCCCCTGCTCCCCTGCTCCTCCGCTCACAAATACGCTTTCACTTCCTCAAGCAGCCGGGCTGCGTTGTACGGCTTTTGCATAAACCCGACCAAACCCTTGCCGCTAAAATGGCGGGTTGCCTCTATCTGATTGTAGCCGGATGATAAAAGCACCTTAACGTCAGGGTTCAGGCGGCGCAAACGATAAAAGACCTCTTCGCCGTTAATGTCAGGCATGGACAAATCCAGGATAACCAGATCGATGTCAGCCATATGCTCGCGGTACACAGCCACGCCCTCAGTGCCATTAGGGGCGGTTAGAACCCGGATGTTTTCCCTCTCCAGAATGTCGGTGACAGCCTCGCGTACCGGGGCTTCGTCGTCAATCACCAGGACAAGGCCGGAGGGGCGTTCGTTTTCGGATACGGCCGTATCCCCCTCAACGTCTACCGGCGCGGCCTGACTAACGGGAAACAACAGCTTAAACGTCGTTCCCTGCCCCACTTCACTGTAAACCCGGATGCCGCCTTTATGCCCGCGCATAATGCCGGACACGGCCGCCAATCCCAGCCCATGCCCTGTTTGCTTGGTAGAAAAGAAGGGATCAAAAATCCGGGCCTTCGTTTCATCATCCATGCCCCCGCCATTGTCATGCACTTCCAGGGTAACGTATTGGCCCGGAGGAAGTTGGGCGGCCGTATATTGGGGGATACGGCCGTTCGCCTCACCTATTTCCTCCACCCCTGTTACCACCAATACCTGGCCGGGCTGCTCGCCAATCGCCTCCGCCCCATTAATAATCAGATTCATCACCACCTGCTGCATTTGGCCCGCGTCAGCCTCAATCAACGGCAAATCGTCCCCCAGTTCCGAACGCAGGCTGACATTTTTAGGGATACTGACCGCAAACAAATGCAAATTTTCTTCGATCAGCGTATTCAAGTTAAGCGGCCGCACCTCAAAATGGCCGCGGCCGGAATAAGCCAGCATTTTCTGGGTCAGATCGGCCGCCCGATTGGCGGCATTCACCGCTTTTTCCACGTGCGGGCGCGCCGGACTTTCGGCACGCATCTTAGCCAAAGCCAGAGACGTTTGCCCCAGCATGGCAACCAGCAAATTATTAAAATCATGGGCCACCCCGCCCGCCAGAACACCCAAACTTTCCATCTTCTGCGCCTGACGCAATAATTCTTCCGCCTGTTTGCGTTCCGTAATGTCTCGCCCCAGCACAACCAACCCGTGGCGGCTGCCATCTTCATTGAATAACGGGATTTTGATGACGTCA
>JALUPA010000278.1 GCA_027054335.1 Ardenticatenaceae bacterium | reverse complement strand
TCGTGAGTGCAGCGATACGTATGGGGAAACCCTGGTTACCTTATGGCGCTGTTTTATCTGGCAAAAAACAGATGACGCCTTGCGGCGGGAACGGGACGTGACTCACCTTTTGCAGCTTGTACAAACGCACGGCTATGCGTATTTATTTAAGCGGCGCACGCTTTTAGGGCCGCCGGACGTCCGCCAGCTTATCCCTTTGCTGCTCTTTGCCCGGTCACGCGACAAACAAGCTGCTTTTGCCGACAGGTTGTTAGCCGATATGGGCTTGAGCCGTCTGCAAATTCATCCCGGTTATCAACTGCGTGGGCAGCTGCTCGGCCCCTTTCGCCTGTGGCGTGGCCGGGAAGAGGTTTCCAAACAAGCGTGGCCGCGTCAGAAAGCGCAGCAGATACTCCTGCTGCTCTGCACACAGCGCCATACGATGCTGCATCGGGAACAGATTTGTGAACGGTTGTGGCCGAAACTGCCGCCGAAAAATGCCCAGCGGGATTTCAAGGTGGCCTATAATGCTCTGGTAAAGGTTCTTGAACCAGAGCGGCGGCGGAACGCCCCGTCTGCCTTTATTGTGCGGGATGGGCCGCGCTATGGTTTGCGCCCGGAAGCGGACGTCTGGCTGGATACGGCCGTATTCGAGAACCTCATCGCCAAAGGAAATACCCTCTTTCCCCAAAAGCCAGAGGAAGCGCTGCCTCTTTACCGCCAGGCACTGGCTCTCTACCAGGGCGATTACCTGCAAGAATATCCTTACGCCGAATGGTGCAGCGAGGAACGGGAACGCCTGCTGACGTTGTATCTGAGTACGGCGGAACGCCTGGCTACGGCCGTTTTAGCTCAGGAATCGTGGCTGGAAGTGATTGATCTGACCCAAGCAATCCTGGCCCGCGACGACTGCTGGGAAAATGCTTACCGCCTGAAAATGCAAGCCTATGCTCAATTAGGCAACCGCACTCAAGTCATGCGCGTTTACCAACGCTGCGTCCAATGCCTGCAAAAAGAACTGGGCGTCTCTCCCTCTCCCGACACAATAAAGTTGTATGACTCCCTCTGCTGATGAGAAATCATATCCAGATTTGGGCGACTTCATAGGCGTTTATTCTTCGATCTTGTGTTACCAGAATCAGGTTACGGGTGTTGGCCTGGGTGATTAACAACCGGTCGAAGGGGTCTTTATGATGGGGCGGCAATAAAGTAGAATCAATCATTTCAGACGCGGAAGGGTTTATGAGATGCACGTTGGTATTACTCAACAATTCATCTTTCCAGGCGCGCGTGTCGGGGATAGTAATTCTTTCTTTCTGTACCAAAAAAGCAATTTCCCAGAAGGTAATTGAAGAAACGTAAAGAGCGCCTTGCTGTTCTTGTTTATCAAAAAAGTCAACAAACGCCTTTGATACAGCAGTCTTGTTCACCCAGAAAATAAGTGCGTGAGTGTCAAATAAGAAAGATTTCCGTTTCACAGATAATCCTCCCAAATATCTTCCAAAGGTTCCATAAGTTCTTCAGGGGATACTAACAGTTTCGGCGTATTTTTCATCTTGGCTCGCCAATCTGTTTGGGCCGTGGGGATCAAACGAGCTACTTCCTGGTTATTTCGTTGAATGATGATAATTTCGCCCGCAGCCGTTTTGTCTAAGTAATCAAAAAGATTTTTGCGCAGTTTTGTCGCTGATACTTTAATCATGATCATCCTCTATCGTCGGATATGTACATGCCAATCAAATTATGTACACGATCATAGCTCGCGCCGGCCGTTTTGTCAATGCGTGTTACTTTTCTGTAACTCCTCAATGGTATTCTGTCCCCGTCACGGAGAGAGAACCTGACAGGTCAGGAATATTCTAATACGAAACACACGCTACGAGATTATATGGAAACGGCCGTAACCTCCTTCGTCATTCGCTTTACCCAAGATCAAGAAAACAGGGCGGTGGCCCCCTGGCGTGGTTTTGTGCGTCACGTCCAAACCAACCGGGAAGCCCACTTCACCCGAATCGAAGAGGCGCTCACATTTATGGGCCAATTCGTGGCCCTCATCCCCTATTCAGGCAATCTCATGGACAAAATGATCGAAACAAACGGTATCCGCCTGCACGCGCTCGATTATCCCGGCAGCGAACCCACGTTGGTTTATTTGCCCGGACTAACAGCCAACGCCCACCTGTTCGCCGGCGTAGCCCAGGCCGGCCTCAACCCCCGCTGCCGTATTCTGGCCCTCGACTTACGGGGGCGCGGCCTGAGCGACAAGCCGGCCAGCGGCTATACGATGGCTGATCACGCCGCCGACGTGATTGGCGTGCTGGATGCGGAGGGGATTGAGCAAGCGATTTTGGTCGGCCATTCCTTTGGCGGGCTGCTCAGTATGTATCTGGCGGCCAATTACCCGGATCGTGTCGCTCGTATGGTGATCATTGATGCGGCCAAATCGGCCGCAGACCCGAAGGTAGCGGAAATGATACGGCCGTCCCTCGACAGATTAGGCGTCACCTTGCCCTCGGTAGAAGCCTACCTTGCCGCCATGAAACAGATGCCCTTCCTGGACGGCTACTGGGACGATTCGCTGGAAACGTATTTCCGGGCCGATATGCAGCTGAATGACGACGGCACAGTCCAGGCTCAGGCCACTCCCCAAGCTATTGGGGCCGCGATTGACGGTATTCTGGCAGAAGATTGGGAGGCTATTATCAACGACATCCGCTGTCCGGCCCTCCTCATTAACGCCACCGAACCTTACGGCCCGCCAGGCAGCCCGCCTATTGTCACCGCCAAAGATGCCAGGGAAACGGCCGTACAAATGGCCGACTGCCAATACGTTCACGTTCCCGGCAATCACGTCACCATGGTCTTTGGCGAAAATGCCCAATACGCAGCCCAAGCAATTTTGGAATTTGTCATTGGGTAACCGGGTAATTACGCAATTACCCGGTTACCTAATTACCCCATTGAGAAGATTATTCATGCAAGAAACCACAGTCGGCATCGTCAGCGTGGGAACCTATTCACCGGAAGGCTGCCTGACGGCCGCAGAAATTGCCGCCATGAGCGGTCTGCCGGAATGGGTGGTGCGCGACAAACTGGGCATCACCCGCAAATACGTGGGCGGGCCGGACGACCAGCCCAACGAAATGGGCATCAAAGCCGCGCTTGACTGCCTGGCCCAAACCGACATTGATCCCAGGGAAATTGACGTAGTGCTGTGTACTACCGAGGAATGGCGTGAATATCTCTTGTGGACGTCCGGCATCCATCTGGCCTGGGAAATCGGAGCCACCAATGCCTGGGCGATTGACATTCATAACCGCTGCGCCACCACCGTCAGCGCCCTGAAAATAGCAAAAAGCATGATGCTGTCCGACCCGGAAATCAACACGGTTCTCATTGCCGGCGGCTACCGCGTCTCCGACTTCATCAACTACCAAAACAAACGCACTACTTTTTTATGGAACATTGGCGCTGGCGGCGGGGCCATGCTCCTGCGCAAAAACTGGCCGCGCAACCACGTCCTGGGGACACACATCATCACCGATGGCTTTATGAGCAAGCACGTCATCGTTCCCGCCAGCGGCACAGTCTTCTTCCCTCACCCCCAAGCCATGGCCCGGCCCAAAGGGGTAACTGAAGATGATTTTTATTTTGACCTGGTAGAACCGGAGGCCATGAAAGACCGTTTGAATGAAGTTTCTCTGGACAACTGGGTGCATTGCGTGGCTGAGGCCCTACGCAAAAGCGGAACAAAGCCGGACGGTACGCCTTACTGCCGTGCCGACATTACTTTCCTCAACATGATTTTAATAAAGCCCTCCGGTCACCAGGGAATGCTGGCTCGCCTGGGGCTGACGGAGGAACAATCGGTTTATCTGGGTGAAATTGGGCACACGGGCGAACAGGATGCCATGTTTAGTATTCGGGAAGGGGTGAAACACGGCCGTCTCCAGGACGGCGATCTTATGGCAATTGTGGCGGCCGGTATTGGCTACGTATGGGCAGCCGGGCTTGTGCAATGGGGCCGTTGAATGCGGAATCAAAGGAGTGAATTATGCGATTACAAGATAGAGTGGCTCTGATTAGCGGCGGCGCAGCCGGTATTGGCAAGGCCACGGCCGTTCGCTTTGCCGCAGAAGGGGCGCAAGTTGTTATTTGTGACGTGAATGAAGCGGCCGGGCAGGCCGCCGCCGCCGAGTTGGGCGTTGATTTTTACCGGGTGAATATCACCGACCGGCAGGCGGTGCAGGTGTGGGTGGCTGCGGTGGTGGAAAGGTACGGCCGTATAGACATCCTCATCAACAACGCCGGGGTGCTGCGCGACGCCACGCTGGTCAAAGTCAAAGACGGCCAACTGATCAAACAAATGGCCGAAGCCGACTTCGATCTGGTTGTTTCCGTCAATCTGAAAGGTGTTTTCAACTGCACCCAGGCAGTAGCCCCGGTGATGATCAACCAGAGCAGCGGCGTCATCCTCAACGCCTCTTCCATTGTGGGGCTGGAGGGCAACTTCGGCCAGACCAATTACGTAGCCACCAAAGCGGGCGTCATCGGCATGACCAAAGTGTGGTCGCGGGAATTGGGGCGTTACAACGTCCGCGTCAATGCCGTGGCCCCCGGTTTCACCTTGACAGAAATGGTGCAGCAAATGCCGCAAAAAGTGCTGGACGGTA
>JALUPA010000277.1 GCA_027054335.1 Ardenticatenaceae bacterium | reverse complement strand
AGATGATGTTGGCTTCCGGGGCGCTGTTGCTGGATGAAGACGCGCAGGGTCACGGCCGCGTCCGGGAAATAAATCATCATGGCGTCCCCGTAAAAATGGCTGATGACGCCGCCCGCATCATGCACCGCGTTAATCAACGCCGTAAAAGTAATCAGCAATGTCCGGTTCAACTCCTCCGCCCCGCGCGGCCCGTCAGCGGCCAAGGCCTCCGTGATGCGCGTAAAACCGGAAACGTCGGCAAACATGACGGCCGCATTCTGCCAGCCCGGCACGCCCGCCTCCGGCAGCTCACCATTGAGGATTTGCCGGGTGAGACTTTGCGGCAAATAAGCGGCCAGCCGCCGCGCCCGCAGCACCAACGCCTGGCTGCTGAGACCGCCCAAAGGGGATGTTTGCGGGGTTGCTTCTACCATGAGGGGATTATAGGGAAAGTTGCCAAGTTGCAAAATGGCAATCCCCCCGCCATTTTGCCCTCTTGCCCCCTTCTCCCCTTCCCCATACAATTCTCCCCCATGATTCGAGCGCGACAACTGCTGAAATCCTCCATTATCGTCATTTTCCTGCTGGGCCTGGGGAAACTGACCGGCCTGATCCGCATCCAACTGGTAGCCGGCGCATTTGGCGCCAGCCCTGATTATGACGCCTTTACGGCCGCCAACCAACTGCCCGAAGTCTTCTTTACCCTCATCGCCGGGGGCGCTCTGGCGGCAGCTTTTATCCCCGTCTACACCGATTATTTAGTCAACGAATCTGACCGGAAAGCAGCCCGGCTGGCCAACACCGTCCTGACCCTGGTTCTCCTGCTGTTGGGCGGCGTCAGTCTAATTGGCGCCATTCTGGCGCCCTGGATAACCAGTACGCTGCTGGTACCCGATTTCACGCCGGAAATGCAGCAGCTAACGGCCGATTTAATGCGCGTCATTCTCATCCAAACCATTCTGTTCGGCCTCAGTGGTGTGTTGAGCAGCATTCTCAACTCCCACCAGCATTTTGCTACGCCCGCCCTGGCTCCTCTGGCGCTGGACATCGGCTATGTCGCGGGCCTCTTCTTTTTTGTGCCGGAGATGGGCATTATGGGCCTGGCCTGGGGCACGGTGATTGGCGGCGCACTGCACATTCTCATCCAGGTTCCCGCCCTGTTCAAATACGGCATCCGCATTCACCCCAAACTGGCTTGGCGGATGCGCGGCGTGCGGGAAATCACCTTTTTGATGGGGCCGCGGGTGGTCACGCTGGGCACAATTCAACTGGCCGACCTGTTCATCATCCGGCTGGCGTCCGGCCTGGTCAGCGGCAGCACCTCCGCTTATTTTTACGGCTACGCCCTGATGCAGTTCCCGGAAACGTTGTTTGGCACAGCCATCGCCATTGTGGTGTTCCCCACCATGTCGGAACTTTACAATGAAGGGGATGTGAAGGGGATGAAGCGCACGGCCGTAAACGCCCTGCGCATCATCTGGACCCTGACCATCCCCTCCGCCGCCCTCCTGGTGCTGCTCGGCTTCCCGGCCATCACCGCTTTTCTGCAAAGAGGCGCGTTTGACGAAGCCTCTACCCGACTGGTTTACAGCGTCCTGGTCGTGTTCAGCGTGCGTCTGGTGAGTGAAGCGACACTGGAAATTGTGGCCCGGCTCTTTTACGCCCGGCACAACACGCGCACCCCCATGTTTGCCTACCTTAGCTGGCTGGTGGTGAATGTGGCGCTGGCTTATCTGTTCATTGAGGCGTTAGGCATTGTGGGATTGGCGCTTGCCAGCACAGTCGCTTTTACCTGGCTGGCAGGACTGCTTTACTGGCTGAACCGGCGGGAATTAGGCGATCTGGGCGAGAAGGAGTTGGGGAAAACGGCCGGGCGGGCCATCGCCGCCACCCTCGTCATGTCCTTCGTCGTCATGGGTTTGGAGCGGGTTATCGCCAACGAACTCCTCTACCTGTTGGCCGGCGGCGTCGCCGGCGTCCTCGTCTACGTCCTGGTCAGCTTCCTCCTCGGCGGCCGGGAAATTCCTGAACTGGTCAGGCTGGCCCGGAAAAAAGCGTGACGTGAAAACGCAAAGACGTATCACGCCACAGGTATCACGTCTTTACACGCCACACGCCATATTTTGAACATCTGTTCAATATTTCAAGCTCCACATTGACAAACCAGAACGCTTGTGCTAAACTTCTCAGCACATATGTTCGATTTCGCGCTAAGTAATTGTCCAGAAATTAGTTCGTAGTAACGACTTTAGTCGTCCAGACCGCTAAAGCGGTTACTACAAACCAAAACAGGAAGTGATTGGTTTAATCTTGAAGATTGCACCAGCTTAAACAAACAGGAGTTAAAAACGCATGGCAAAGGCAAAAGCAAGCTCAAATGGAAACGGCCGTATCAAGGCCCTGGAAAACACATTGGATTCACTGGAAAAACGGTTCGGCGAAGGAACTATCATGCGCCTGGGAGACGCGCAGCATCTTCAGGTGGAATCCATCCCCACCGGCTCACTCTCTCTGGACATCGCCTTGGGCGTAGGCGGCCTGCCCCGGGGCCGGGTCATCGAAATTTACGGCCCCGAATCCTCCGGCAAGACCACCCTTTGCCAGCACGTCATCGCCGAAGCGCAAAAACGAAGCGGCCTCTGCGCTTTTGTAGATATGGAACACGCCCTTGACCCCCGCTATGCCGAACGCTGCGGCGTAGACGTGAATAACCTCTACGTTTCCCAACCGGACACTGGCGAACAGGCCCTGGAAATCGCCGAAGCCCTCATCCGCTCCGGCACGATGGATGTGGTCGTGGTGGACTCTGTAGCTGCCCTGGTGCCCCGCGCCGAAATTGAAGGTGAAATGGGCGATACCCACGTCGGTTTGCAAGCTCGTCTCATGTCCCAGGCGCTGCGCAAACTTTCCGGAGCTATCAAGCAATCCAATACCATCGTCATCTTCACCAACCAGCTTCGCTCTAAAATTGGCGTCATGTTCGGCAGCCCCGAAACCACCAGCGGCGGTAATGCTCTAAAATTCTACGCCTCCGTGCGGTTGGACATCCGCCGTATTCAGGCCATCAAATCTGGCGGCGACGTTATCGGCAACCGCACTCGCGTCAAGGTGAAGAAGAACAAGGTTGCCTCCCCTTTCACTGAATGCGAATTTGACATCATGTATAACGAAGGCATTTCTTTTGTGGGCGACGTGCTGGATTTGGCTGTAGCTTACGCCCTGGTGGACAAACGGGGCGCTTATTTCCGCTACGGCGATACGATGCTGGGCCAGGGTCGGGAAAACGCCAAAGTCTTCCTGGCGGAGAATCCGGAACTGCTGGACGAGCTAGAGTTTCTCATCCGCCGGGAAGCAGGGCTGCCCCTGGATGAGTTTGACCCGGCCGGCCGCGAAGAAGCTGCGCTGGAAGAGGCCGTATTTTAACAAAAGACGTAACTACTCAGGTGACAGTCACTTTTCCCAGAGGCAATAGTCACCCGTACTTATCTCCCGATTTTATCCATTGGCGTCATAGGAGGAGCAATCTCCGGTTACTTGATTGGTTTATGGGGTACGTGAACCTTTAGTAAGGCAGACACAAGTCAAGCAAATCTAAAAGAATAATGAGTCACAGCACAGTATGCAAATACTCAATGGCAAGAAGGGCGCAATTTGCAAATTGCGCCCTTCTTGTATTGACAGGCAAATTGCCCTTGTTATAATTGCGGTCTGCCTCGTACCGGATTCCGGATGTGGCAGGTCGTAAGCGATTTTTAGACAACCGCCTGCAAATAAACCAATAATGGGTGTAGCTAACGGCCGTAATCAAATTTAATTCAAAGTTCTGTCCCCAACACAGAGGAACAAAACTTAACATCTTGGGAAAACGCAGACAACAACATATAACCCTGCGTAGGAGAAGCTTGTCATGAGTGAAGTAATTGAAGAAACATTGGTAGAGTCAACGCCAGAGGAGATAAAACCCCAAAGCATTAACGACTTAAAGCCGAAAATGAAGTTAACCGGAACCGTCATCCGCCTGGAACTGTACGGCGCTTTCATAGACCTGGGTGTGGGTACAAACGCCCTGATTCATATCTCGCAGTTAGGTCAGGAACACGTCAACCGCGTTTCCGATGTTCTGAATGTTGGGGATGAAATCACAGTTTGGATAGACAAAGTTGACCCGGAACGCAAGCAAATCATGGTGACCATGATTGAGCCGCTGGCCGTTGATTGGAGCGACCTGAAAAGAGGCAACGTATACACCGGTACCATCAGCCGCCTGGAAAGCTACGGCGTCTTCGTCAATATCGGCGCGGAACGCGAGGGGCTGGTACACATCAGCGAGTTAAGTCACGACTACGTTAAGCATCCTTCCGAAGTTGTCTCTGTTGGGGACGAAGTAGAAGTGCAAGTATTGAATTTCAGCAAACGGAAACGCCGCATTGACCTGAGCATGAAAGCGTTGATGGAAAAACCGGAAAGTGCCAACAGTTACGCTTCCAGCAAAGAGGTCTACGAGTTTATCGAAGAGGAAGAAGACGAGGGTGACGTGCCCACTGCTATGGAACTGGCTCTGCGCCAGGCTTTGGGCAGCGATATGCCAGTCGGCCGCAGCAAAAAGTCCAACAAAAAACGGCGTCGTCGGGAAAAACGACGCGCGCAACAGGAAGAAATTTTGAACCGGACACTACAGGTTCAGCAAAACTAAAAAATCAAACCCCGGAATTCCGGGGCTTTTTTGTTTTCAGACACAAATTTCAAGGTTCTCAGCCGCGGATTGCGCGGATTAACGCGGATTTTTACAAATCCAATCCCCCAAATCCGCGCAATCCGCGGCAAAAAGCAAGATTTTGAATCTGCCGAATCTCAAAAGACAATTTCCGGCCAGTCCAGCATCCAGGCAATTATTTCTGCGCCGGGTTCAACCAGGGTGACGTTTTCCGGGACAATAAGGAGGGCGTTAGCTTTGACGAGGGAGGTCATAATGTGCGAACCCTGGTCGCCAGTGGTGGTCGCCAGGTAACGGCCGTCCTTCCGCCACACCACCGCCCGAACATAACTTTCACGGCCGTCTGACCGAATCTCGTCCTGCAACGTCACCGGCAACTGCGGCCGTTCCAGCCGGATATGCCCCGCCATCTTGCGAATAGCGGCGCGGGCAAAACGCTCAAACGATACCATCGCTGAAACAGGGTTACCCGGCAGCCCCAGAAAAGGTACGCTCTGATAAGTACCAAAAGCCAATGGCTTCCCCGGCCGCATCCGCACCCGCCAGAAGTTGACGTCACCAGACTCGTCCAGAACCGCCTTCACCACGTCATACGCCCCCACGGAAACCCCGGCCGAACTGATAAACAAATCTACCCCGGCGTCCAGTCCCGCCTGCAATTTGGCCCGCACGTCTGCCTCACTGTCACGGGCGACGCCTAAAGGCACGGGGATGGCGCCCAATGCCGTCACCTGCGCCGTTTGGGTATAACCGTTGCTGTTGCGAATCTTGCCAGGCCGCAGCGGTTCTTCAACGCCGATCAACTCGTCCCCTGTAGCCAGAATACCCACTCTGGGGCGGCGGATGACAGCCACCTGAGCCACACCCAACGAGGCCAAAACGCCAATCCCCTGCGGTCGGATGAGATGCCCGGCCTCCATAACCATCTGCCCGGCCTCAATATCTTCGCCGGGCCGGCGCACGTAATCACCGGGACTGACGACGCGGCTGATTTGGACACTTTCGGGCAACGGCCGTTCCCGCTTACGCCACACTTCATCCGTATCTTCGACGGGGACAACGGCATCAGCTCCATTTGGCAAAGGTGCGCCGGTCATAATGCGCACAGCCGTACCCGCTGTAATCGTCACGTCCGGCATCGCTCCAGCAGCCACGTCTCCAATCACACGCAAAGTCACAGGATTAACGGCCGTCGCCCCAACCACATCCGCTGCCCGCAGCGCGTACCCGTCCATCGAAGAGTTGGCAAAAGGGGGCAGACTGTCCCGCGCCGTCACCGGTTCGGCCAGCACCCGCCCCAATGCCTCCGGCAAAGCCACTGTTTCCGCAGCCAACACCGGTACGCCGTTGAGTACGGCCGTTAACGCTTCCTGAACTGTCAAATATTCCGCTTGTGTCATAACTTCACCTCCGCGTGATGCGTAAGTTGTTTCCCCTCATCCCCTCACCTTCTCACACGCTGCCACCAACGCATCAAACAACCGCTGCTGCACTTCATCTGTGACGGCCGTTGCTTCGGGATGCCACTGCACGGCCACAAACCAGGGATGATCGGGCAGTTCCAGGCCTTCTACGATACCGTCGGGGGCTACGGCCGTTACCGTCAAATCCGGGGCAATATCCTTGACGGCCTGGTGATGGCTGGAAGCCGGGGTGACGGCCGTTTCTCCCAACGCCGCCGCCAAACGGGAATCCGGCTCTACCTGCACGTCCTGAATCACCCATTCCACATCCGCGCAGCCGTGAATATCCTCATCCTCCGGCAAGATGTCCAGGAGATGCTCGTGCATACTGCCGCCCAGCGCCACATTAACCACCTGCATCCCCCGGCAGATAGCCAGCGTCGGCCGCGGCGTTCCATTTGCCAATTCCCGCGCCAGGGTCATCTCAAAGCTGTCCCGCTCCGCCCCAGCCAACGACAAATTGGGATGCGCCGCATTGCCGCCATACAAATCAGGGTCAATGTCGCCCCCGCCAATCAGGATAACGCCGTCCACCACAGCCAGCAGCTCCCGCCATGCCGGCTCGTCCGGCGGCAGCAGGATGGGCACGCCGCCGGCCCGACGCACCGCGTCCACGTAAGCGGCGGGGATGACGTAGTGCGCGTCGTAAAAGTTGGAATGGAGGTTTCGCTCGGTACGGCCGTAAGTCGTCAGCCCAATAATCGGTTTTCCCATCTGCCTACTCCCGCAGCATCTCCACATCTTCAATCCGGCCCAAAACTAACAGTACGTCCCCCGCTTCTATGCGAAAATCAGCGCGGGGATTGGGGATGATACCGCTGTCCCGATTGACGGCAATCACGTTCAGTCCCAGCCGTTGGCGCAAACTGCTCTCGGCCAGAGTGCAGCCAATCAGATTTTCCGGAGCCATCATCTCCACCACGCTGATGCCGTCCCGGATTTCCAGAAAGTCAATGAAATGCTGGCTGGAAAGCCGCCGCGCCAAATGCACCCCGGCGTCATGCTCCGGCAGGATGACTTGCGCCGCGCCCACTTCCAGCAGGATGGTTTTTTGCAGGCGGGTGCGCGCTTTGGTGATGATGTGCTGCACGCCAAAACGACGCAGCAGTACCGTCGCCAGCAAGTTGCTCTCAAAATTACCGCTGATGGCGACGACGGCCGTTTCAAACTGCCCAATGCCAATCTGCCGCAGCGCCTCCGCATTGGTGGCGTCCAGTTGCACAATGTGCGGTAAATCACGGCTGAGGTGCTGCACCCGCTCCGCGCTGCAATCAATCCCCAGCACGTCGTGGCCGTACTGGGTCAACGTTTCTGCCACGCTGCTGCCAAACCGCCCCAGCCCTACGACGACAAATTCACGTGGACGGTTTTTGTGTACGTTTTTTTTCATAGTTGCGTTCCTGAGTAATTGGGTAATTACGTAATTACGTAATTACCCAATTACCAATTACTACCCCACAAACACTTCCTCTTCCGGGTAACGATACGCTTTCACACCGCCGCCACCGACCAGCGTAAAAGCCATTGCTAGGGGGCCAATCCGACCAGCCAGCATGGAAAGTATGATGACCATTTTACCAACGGCCGTCAACCCCGGCGTCATCCCCGTAGACAAACCCACCGTACCCAAAGCAGACACCGCTTCAAACACAATACTCAAAAAGGAAGCATCTTCCGTTGCCGTCAAAATCAGAATCGCCACCCCCAGCCACAATACGGCGGCAATCATCACCGCCACGCTCTTGATAAGCGTCCTCATGCCAATACGCCGGCCAAAAGCGTTCACGTCCCGCGCCCCGCGCAGCACTGCCAGCAAAATCAGCACAATCACGCCAAAGGTAGTAGCCTTGATGCCGCCGCCCGTCCCGCCCGTCGGTGCGCCGATGAACATCAGACCGGTAATCATCACCAGCGAGGCTGGCTGCATGTCGTCAATAGACACAGTGTTAAAGCCGGTTGTAGAGGAAGCGGTAACAGCCTGAAATGAGGCGCTTAAAAATTGATCAGGCAGCGGCGTTTGCGGCTTATATTCGACGGCCAGGATAACGGCCGTACCCAACGCCGTCAGCCCAAAAAAGACCAATAAAGCCAGCTTGCTATGTGTAGACAAACGATGCACCCGACTGCCCCGCAAAATCTTCCCCGCCACTGTGCGCGCCTCCGACAAGACCAGAAACCCTACCGCCCCGGCAATAGAAACGACGTTGATCACCGTGTTAAAGAACCAACTGTCCCGGTACGCCACAAAACCGGACGAAAACAGGGAAAATCCGGCCGTGCCAAAAGCAGAAACCGAATGAAACAGCCCCATCCAGACGGCCCGGACAAAGCCGTATTCGCCTAGCCAAAACAAGGCCAGCGCCCACGCCCCCATCAACTCAAACACCAGGGTAAACTGGATCACCCGTAAAATAAACTGGCGCATCTCCCCCCGCGAAGGCACAGCCAACGATTCCTGCATCAAATTGCCGCCATGCCAGGAAAGAGATTGGCCGAACAGGATGATAATGAAGACGATAAGGGTCATGTAACCCAATCCGCCCACCTGGATGAGGATCATAATCACAATCTGGCCGAAGAGATTGTAGTAGCTGCCGGTATCCACCACTACCAGCCCCGTCGTGGTGATGGCAGAAGCAGAAGTGAAGAGAGCGTCAAGGAAGGGTTGGAAACGGCCGTCCTGCGTAGAAATCGGCAGCGAGAGGACGACGCCCCCCAACACCGTCAACAGCAAAAAGCCCACCACTAACGTTTGGATGGGCGAAAGCAGACGGAGGGCGCGGCGAAACCAGATCATACGTGATGCGTGATGCGTGATGCGTGATTTTTCACGCATCACGCATCACGAATAACGTCTCCAATTGCCCGCGCCAAAATAGTCACCATCTCATCTGCCTGCGCTTCATTGAGGATGAGCGGCGGCCCCAGCATGAGCAAATCACCCCGCACGCCGTCCGCGCAGCCTTGCGAGTAGTAGACGATCAGCCCCAAGTCAAAGGCGCGCTGCCAGATGGCCCAGGCCAGATGGCGCTCGGCCGGGAACGGTGCCTTGCTGGCCCGATCCTGCACCAGTTCCAGCCCCCAAAACAGGCCGCGCCCGCGAATATCGCCCACGTGCGGATGGTCGCCGAGGGTCTGGCGCAGCTTTCGGCCCAGATATTCGCCCATTCGGCCGGCATTTTCCACCAAGTTTTCCCGCTGGATGATGCGCAAGGTGGCTAATCCAGCCGCACCGCCGACGGCGTGATGGCTGAATGTGCCGCCGTGATTCCAGTCGCCCAGTGTCTGCCGGATTTGCTCTACATCTTCCCCTTTGGCAGTGATGAAACCGAGCGGGAAGTACCCCCCGGCCAGCCCTTTGGACGTGACCATGATGTCCGGCTGCACGTCCCAGTGGTTCAGCCCCCACCATTGGCCGGTGCGCCCCATCCCCACCAACACCTCGTCGGCGATAAGCAGGACGCCGTACCGGTCACAAATCTGACGGATACGCGGCCAGTAATCGTCGGGTGGCTGGGCGGCTCCCAGGCTGGCCCCACTGATCGGTTCGGCAATGAAACCGGCCACATTTTCCGGCCCGTAAGCCAGGATAACTTCCTCTAATTGTCCGGCCAGTTCCGCGCCGCTGGCAGGAAAACGGTAGGTATACGGCGGGCGAATGTGGGGCATGTCGTGTATCATCCCCAAATACGGGGTGCGCAGTCCGGGACGGCCGCTAACGCTTAAGGCGCCCAGGGTCATGCCGTGATAGCTGTGAGTGCGGCTGATGATCAGGGTACGGCCGTATTCCCCCCGCACCTGCTGGATTTGCCGCGCCAGCTTAAGCGCCCCTTCCACCACTTCGGACCCGCTGCTCAGGTAGAAGAAGCGGGCGTCGGGGATAGGCACAATGGCGGCCAATTCTTCAGACAGCCGTTCAATCGGCTCGTTGGTAAACATGATGGCGTGGACGTAGGCCGCTTTTTGGGCTTGCTCCGCCATAGCCTGCACGATTTCGGTACGGCCGTGACCCACGTTCACCACCAGCGGCCCGCCGGAACCATCCAGGTAACATTTGCCATCTACATCGTACAAATAAATGCCTTCACCGCGCTCGATCAGGGGACGGCCGTGATTCATCTTACGGTAAAAGACGCGGCCGTGAGGGTGTTTGTATAGCATAGGAGATTGGAGATTGGAGATTTATTTAATCCCCAATCCCGCCAATTTACTCTGTATAGTCGGCCAGATATTGACCCACATATTTGACAAACAATTCAAAATCGCCCAGATCAGATTGCATGTACTGATAAACTCGTTCCGTGTCAATGACGGTGTAAAGATGCACCAATACATTGCGAAAACCAGCCATTTTCATCAACTTTTGGGAAAAGTCAGACGGAATTACGCCAATATCCGCCAGTTGGGCAAAAATTTCTTTGTAGGTTGTGGGAATTTGAGTAGATTCGGCAGCCAGAATCATACTGCCCACGTCTATTGCCGCCTGAATGGCAATTTGTAACTGGCGCTCGACAGCATCCTGGATGATAACGTCGCCGGCAAACTCGTCATACGTTAACGTTTGCAGGGATTTTAATTTTCTTACGTTGTCGGCGATAATGCTCAACCGCGCCGCGATGGGGGTTATATCCATCCAGCAAAACTCCTCTGCCCGCTCTATCCAAAACAGCTTGTTCGTACCGCCGGAGTGTGGGCTGGTAATCCAGATACCGGATAATTGTCTGCCAGGTAAAACGCGCTCTGGCCTCTTCATCATGGCAAGTCAGCAACAAACCGTCTCGCAGTACGGCATATTGCAATGTTAAGGGAGACTCGTTCAGAATAATGACGTCTGTTTGGTTGCTGCCGGTTACGGCCGTCAAATCAGCCATCATTTGCAAGCGGCGCTCAAAATAATCCGTTCCGGCGACCGCATCATCCAGTAAAACAGCCACATCTACATCTGAAAGCGCCCCGGCGGTTCCTTTGGCAACCGAGCCAAACAAATAAGCGGCGATGATATCTGTATCGGCAGCAAAACAGGCTTCTAGCTGCTGCGCCAACACTTTCCGATCCATCATTTCATTACCTGATTCTCTCAGATAATCAGCAAACAGGATTGTTTCCTCGCCTCTTGTGGCCTGGATCAACTGTAAATCCGCCATGTTTTCTGCCGCTTTCTTATCCATACCTTGTATTGTTACCGATATAACCCTTCCGGGTCAAGCTGCTGGCGGATGATGGCCAGTTCTTCGGCCGTGGGCGGGGTCATTTCCCGCAGGTTGGGGGAGACGCGCAGGGGCCAGCCGACGTCGTTTTGGATGGATACGGCCGTTTCCCCCGGCGCCACCTCAAGCAACGTCATCTCGTGGTCATCATTGGCAAAATCAAACAAGGCTCGATCCGTAATAACTAGCTGCGGGCCACCCCCCGGCAAGCCGAGTTGGGCGCGGGCATTTCCCCCGTCCAGATGGCCGGGACTGGTGACAAAATCCAGCTTCTCCACAAAAGCGCGCCGCTTCAGACGCATAATCATCACGGTTTTTTTGGCGTTGGTGGCAATCTCGCACGCCCCGCCGGAACCGGGCAGGCGCACTTTGGGCTGCGCGTAATCGCCGATAACCGTGGTGTTCAGATTGCCGTATTTATCAATCTGCGCTCCGCCGAGCAAAGCAGCGTCCACCAGCCCGCCCTGCAAGTAGAGCATGAACAGGTCGGCCATACTGGTGACGGAGGTGGCGTCGCTGACCAGCGTCGGGTCGCCAATGGAGAGGGGCAGCCGGGCCGGATGCGCCCCAAAGACGCCGCTCTCGTAGACCAGTTCCATTTGCGGCGAATGGCTGCGCCGCGCCAGGTTGCAGGCAATGTTAGGCAGCCCTACCCCCACAAAAACCACCCGGCTCCCTTCCAGAGCGCGGGAGGCGTTGACTATCATCAATTCTGATGGCGTAAAATCCATTTTTCCCTCTGTATTTATTACCAAAGCCCGGTTAAACGCTTGATATCGTTTGATAGATATTTTGCCTCGCGCATAAACCGGGTTTTGTATTCCGGGTGCAGTGCAAACCATTCTTTCGGCGACATACTGCCTTTTTCACCATTGCACTTAATGCAAGCTGTTACCCGGTTTGACGGATTGTCTATTACCCGACGTTTGACGTGGTATTTGCGCCATTGCGATTTAGGCACAACGTGATCAACGGAAAGCGGCCCATCGCTGCCACAATAAACGCACTGTTTTTTGTTTTTTCGCCCAGACACGGCCGTACCCCTTTTTATAAACCGGGCAGGCAATGGCTGTATTCACACAAGATTAAGGCGGCTGTCTACCCAGTCACACTAAAATTCAGAGAAACTTTTCTGCTTTTAGTGTAGTCAGAAAGGATAACGGCCGTCAATAATTTTCGTCAGGTAATCAAATAGTCAATCGTCAGGGAGGCTTAGGCGTAACGGCCGTAATTCACTCTTTCCGCCCACATTTCACCCGGAGCCAACTGCGCCAATCGCTCCTGACCCAATTTTTCCAGATAAGCCGCCCGGTCGGGCACGTCGTACACCCACTCATCCAGCCACGCTTCCGTTTGCGCCTGGTCGCGGGAAATCTTGTCCCAGGCCAGATACATCTGGTTGTCCCGGTCATAATATCCCTGCACATAGCTGGGATGCGCTCCATACGGTTCAGGCACGACGGCATCCACCACCAGGCCGGGGATGAGCGTGCGGTTCGGGTCATGGCGGATAACGGCCTCGTCTACAATTTCCTCCACAACCACCACCACCTTTTTAGCGGCAAAAGCCACTTCCTTCTGCATCCCCAGCAAGCCCCAAAGCTGCACATTGCCCTGGACGTCGGCGCGTTGGGCGTGGATAAAGGCCACGTCCGGCTGGAGAGGCGGCACGACGGCAATCTGGTCACCGCCATACGGGTTGTCTACAAATTTGATGCGTGGGTTGGCTTGGGGGATGTCGCTGCCGGCGTAGCTGCGCAAAGGGAAGAAGGGCAAATTGCTGGCCCCGGCAATATACCGCCCCACCATGCCGAAGTGGGAATATTCCTCAACTTCCAACGGCCGTGGCCTCCCCTTCTCCACCGCCCGCCGGACACAATGCAAACTGCCCACACCCGGATTGCCCAGATAGCTAAAAATTAACTTCCGCGCCGTACCCGCGGCAATCATCTGGTCATACACCAAATCCGGCGTCATACGGATCAGCGTCAGCTCCCGCCGCTGCTGCCGGATAATCTCGTGAGCAGCCGCAAAACCAATAAAAGCGGTAAACCCCTCAATCGCCACCGATACGCCGTCGGCCACAAAGTAGCTTACCGCCTCCTGCATGGTGCAAAGTTTGTTGTTCATAAGGTAATTTGGAGATTGGAGATTAGAGATTGGAGATTACGCCAATCGCCAATCTCCCAATCTCCCAATCTCTAATCCACAATCGTCTGGCTTTGTTCGTGCATGTACTGGGGCAGGTAGTAGAAGCTGCCGGCCGCCTTGCCGGTGGAGCCGCTGCCTTTCCAGCCGCCGAAGGATTGGTAACCCGGCCACGCGCCGGTCGTCGCGCCGCTGGCCCGGTTGACGTACAAGACGCCAGCTTCAATATTATCCAGCCACCATTGAATTTCCTCGTCATCCTCACTGAAGAATCCGGCCGTCAGCCCGTAATCTACGTCGTTGGCCCAGGTCATGGCGTCTTCCAGCTTCTCAAAGGGAGCGATGGTGACGATGGGCAGGAACATTTCTTCTTTCCACAAGGGATGATCCAGCGGCAGGTCGTCCACGATGGTCGGGGCCACGTAGTAACCGTTGCCGGGCAGCGTCTCGCCGCCGTAGATAATACGGCCGTGTTCCCTCAAATCCGCCACGTAACGCTGGTAATCTTCATAAGCACCCTTGTTGGCTACCGGCCCCATCCAGTTCGCCTTGTCCGTCGGATCGCCTACGTTGATCTGTTCCGTCAGGCCCAGCAGTTTTTCCATGAAGGGGTCTTTCACCTCCTGATGGACGTAGACGCGGGAAGCGGCCGAGCATTTTTGTCCCTGCAAGCCAAACGCGGAGCGCATCACACCCATCGCCGCCTTGTCCAGATCGGCGTTTTTGCTGATGATGACCGGATTTTTGCCGCCCATTTCAGCAATGACCGGGCGGGGATATTTACCCTGGGCAAACTGGCGCAAAATGTGCATCCCTACGTCATAGCTGCCGGTAAAGGTCACGCCATCCACCTCCGGATCGTCCAGCAACGTCTGGCCGACAACACGACCGCTGCCGGTAATGTAGTTGAAAACGCCGTCCGGCACGCCCGCATCCCGGAAACATTCGGCCAGCAGCCAGGCGGTGTACGGCGTGTCGGTGGCCGGTTTGAGAACCACAGCGTTACCGGCTACCAGCGCGGCGCCGGACGGCCCGCCGGCCAGCGCCGCCGGAAAGTTGAAGGGGGAGATGACTACCCAAACGCCATACGGCTTAAGGACGCTGCGATTGTGGTGGCGTTCGCTCTCGGAGAGTAACGGCCGTATATATCCCTCGTTCTTCTCCAGCGCATCGCAGTTATAGCGGATGAGATCAGCCGTTTCCTCCACGTCGCCCAACGCCTCCAACCGATTCTTGCCGATTTCTATACTCATTACGGCCGCCATGTGGAACAGACGGTCGCTAATCAGATCGGCGGCTTTGCGCATGATAGCCACCCGCTCCTGCCAGGGCGTATCTCGCCAGCCGGGGAAAGCGGCGCGGGCCGCGGCAATAGCGTCATGCGCATCCTGTTCAGAGCCATACTGGAAATAGCCCATGACCATATCCGTGTCAATGGGACTGGTCTTGGCAAAGGTTTTTTCCGCAAAACGCTTTTCGCCGCCAATCAGCATGGGGAAAGTCTTACCAAAACCAGCCTTAGCCTCGATCACAGCTGCATCATAATATTGATGCAGCAACGGATCAGGGCTGGCTAACGTAGAATAAGTAACCTTAAACTTCTTTTTTTCACTCATTTTAATGAACCTCCGAAAGGAAACTTGTGGGGCAAAATTGAAAAGTTGCAGGATGAGAAGCAAAAGGCGAAATTGATTCCTCCCCTGCCGCTCATATTATATCCTGTTTTATAGGGAGCGAAAACAGTCCTGTCACTGTACAACCCGGGCATTTTTCAGTAAACTCTCACCCGTTATGATAAATTCACATTTCGTCTGGCTTGGTTCCGGGCGCACGCGAAAATTTAACCTGACGGACAAACCTCGACTGCTGGACAAGGCGGCGCGGGCCAGACTGCCGGTTCCCAATGGCGGCTTGCTGCTGGATTTATTTTTCTGGCTGGCCTGGGAAAAGAGGATGGTACGGGAGGAAAATAACACCATCATCATCCCCGATCCGGCCGCCTTGATGGAGTTGCTCTATAAAACCGTCCGCTTCCCCCGCCTCGATAAACCTGTAGCTATCCGCTCCTGCTTCCCCAAAAATATCCCCGGCCAAGCCCATCTAAACATTCAGCCAGACGACGCATTGGCTTTATCAGAGGCTCTCAGCCAAATCTGGACGGCCGTACTCCCCTACGAAGACGTCTCCCGCAATGTACTCTTTATGGAAATGGTTGATGTGCAGTGGGAAGGCACGGCCGTAACGGACAGTTCTGCTGGCAGTGATCGGTATTCGGTAATCGGTGATCGGTATGCGGTGTTGCCTCGTCCCGGCTGGTTCGGGCGGAGCAAGGGGGATTTGCCGGATTACGGCCGTCGCCTGCAAAAGTTGCTGGGCGGCGTGCGGCGCACGTTAGGCAAAGGCGTCTGGGAAGTCACCTGGGGGGATGACGGCCGTATTTGCTGGATTCTGCAAATCAAAAACGCGCCGGCCTAAAAATGTGAAGACGTACATCGTATCACGTTTTCACGCATCACGAATCACGTCCAGCACATCCGCCACCAAATCATACCGGCTAAAAGCAGGCATCATGTAGACCCCGGTCGTAAACGGCCGTATCTCCGCCAAAATCTCCGCGGCAATACGCACTCCTTCCTGCTGCGAATTTTCCGCCTGGCGCATCCGCCGCCGTATCGCTTCCGGGATGATGATGCCGGGCACTTCGTTGTGCAGAAACTCAGCGTTACGGCCGTTGTACAAAGGATACATCCCGGCAATCAGGGGAATCATTGGCTCTTCATACGTCGCTTCATATCGCTCTACAAAAGTGCCGGCTGCCTGTGGGTCAAAAATCGGCTGCGTCAGGGCAAAATCCGCCCCGTTACGCACCTTCTTGCGCAGCAGCTTCATCTCCCGTTCCCCATCATGCGGCGTCAGGCTGAGAGCGCAGCCCACCACAAAATTAGTTGCCCGATCAATCTCCTGCCCCGCTTTATCCACGCCCGCGTTGAACTGCTTTTTGATCAGTTGAATCAGACCGGAAGGCACAATGTCAAACGTATCCATCGCCTCCGGGTAGTCGCCAATCCGGGTCGGGTCGCCCATCGTCACGAACAAGTTGCGAATGTTCATAGCATAGGCAGCCAGTAAATCCCCCTGCACCCGCAGCAAATTTCGGCCGCGCGTGGGAAAATGCAAAATCGTTTCCAATCCCACTTCTTTTTGCACCAGATGAGCGGCGGCCCAGGCGCTCATCCGCATTTGGGCCACCGGCGTATCGGCAATGTTGAGAATGTTGGCCCCGGCTTCCTTAAGCATGTGCGCTCCACGCAGCAGCCGGTGGGCAGAGACGCCGCGCGGCGGCCGAATCTCTACGGTGATGACAAATGTGCCGTCAGCCAGATATTGGGCCAGTTGGGTGGGTTCGTCGGGTACGGCCGTGCCTTTATCCTCCCGCTCCACCACCCGGACGCGAGGCAGTTCCACACCCGCATAATCCGGCGTATCCAGGGCCAGACGCATGGCGGCAATATGCTCCTCTGTTGTACCACAGCAGCCCCCCACGATACAGGCCCCTGCTTCCGTCAGCCCCACCGCGTATTTGCCATAATAATCAGGCGTCGCCGGATAAAATACCCGCCCCTCGGCCGTCGCTTCCGGCCAACCGGCATTGGGCGAAGCGGCCAGCAGCGCATCCGGGGCTACCTGACGCATCATCAGGGTAATACGCAGCACCTGGGCCGGGCCGCCGCTGCAATTGACGCCAATCACGTCTACGTCCAGGGCGGCCAGACGACGGGCTACAGCGTCCGGGCGGTTACCCAGCAAGGTCAGGTCGTCGCGGGTAAAGGTCATCATAGCGACAACAGGAATATTCGGCGCAACGGCGCGGGCAGCGGCCACCGCTTCTTCCATTTCCCACAAATCAGAGATGGTTTCCAGAGCCAGCAAATCCACACCGGCCGTTACCAGCGCCTCGATCTGCTCCCGGAAAGCAGCCCTGGCTTCGTGACGCTTCACTCGCCCCAACGGGGCCAGCCGCGCCCCCAACGGCCCCACAGAACCGGCCAGCAGCACTTCCTTGAACGATCCTTCGATAACGCGGCGGGCAATGGTGACGGCCGTCTGGTTAATCTCCACCAGCCGATCCGCCAGGCCGTGTTCGGTCAGTTTATATCGGTTGGCGCCAAAGGTGTTGGTTTCGATGATGTCCGCCCCAGCGTCAATGTAGGCGCGGTGAATCTCGGCCACCAGCGCCGGGTCACTCAGGTTTACGCCGTCCAGGTTTTGCTCCGGGGAGATGCCTTTGGCTAACAACTGCGTCCCCATCGCACCGTCCAGGAGATACGGCCGTTCCCCCAACCGCTGCCTAAATTCCGTCCGATCCATTCCCACTCCTTTTTTATCCGCAGATTACGCAGATTGCGCAGATTGAACCGAATAAAATCTGCGTAAATCTGCGTAATCTGCGGATTCTACTCATAAAACAGCCGCTGAATGAGGGGCGCAACTTTGGCGTTGTCCAGAATGAGGACAGACGCGCCCTGCGGCGTTTGGTAACTGGACACCATATCCAAGCCAATAACCTCATTATAGATATTTTCTGAAGGAATGTCGCCCACAGCCCAGGCCAGTTTGATCAATTCGTCCAGGCTCAAATCCGTGCGGATGCCTTGTTCAAGCTGCCGGTAAAAGAGGGGGGCCTGGGCAATGAGCTGCGGCAAACCCAAAGAAAGCGCCTTGTCCCGCACCGCCAGAATGACCTGCTGCTGGCGTTCCGCCCGGTTAATGTCGCTGTTACCGTGCCGGGTGCGGGCGTATTTGAGAGCCGTCTCCCCGTCAAAATGCTGCAAACCGGCCGGAATGTAAAGCGGATCGTAGCCATAATTCATGTCCGGGTACTGGGGATCGTTGATGGGTGAGGGCACATTCACCTCAATGCCGCCCAGCGCATCCACCCCCTGCTCCACGGCGCTGAAATCTACCATAATGTAATGGTGAACAGGGACGCCCAGATTGTACTGAATGGTCTCCATGGCTAATTCTGCCCCGCCGCGCGGGTTATTGCCTAATGAGCCGTAAACGAAAGCGGTGTTGATGCGATCACGGCCGTATCCCGGAATACTCACGTACAAATCACGGGGAATAGACAAGATGGACGCCGTACTCCCCACCGGATCGTAAGACAGCAGCATCAACGTGTCCGTGCGGGAAATAAACGGTTCGCCGGGCCGCCGGTCAATACCCATGAGCAGGATGTTGACCCGCTCCGTCCCTGTCCAGGGAACCCGCGTGGGAGCCACGGTAGGCGTGGGCCGGCCGATAATCATGGTAGGCACAGGAGCCGGGCCGCCCTGACCCAATGCCAGTTCCGTCTGCTCCGGCCCGCCCAACGGGTTCACCTCCCGATTGATGATAATTTGATAGGTCAGCCAGGCAAAAACCAGGACGGCCGCCATAGAAAAAACAAACGCACCGCCCAACGCATAAACCAGCCAGCCGGGTAATGACGTTCGATTGGAATGTTGCATAAAACCCTCATTGTTATGAATTTACCAAACGACTTATGATTATACCGGCAAACGGCCGTAATACAGGGTGATTGCTCGTTGATTTACCTACTAATCATGTTCACGGCCGTAAAGGTGAAGCGCCTCCAATGAGGGGAATGGATGACAAACACCTACATGCCCGCTTGACACCGTAAACCTGTTCATCGGTACGAACAGAAAGTTCTCCTGAGTTGAAAGATGAAATACAGAAACACACCGGCGATCACGACGTCAATAACCGCCAGGGGTACAAGTATTCTCGAAATGTTCTCCGCAATTATGTAATAAATGAGCAAACCTGAAAAGATAAGCCGAATGATAGCATTCAAGAAAGGAATACCGACTCTGGTTTTTAGATTGGCCGAAGCGTAAATGAGCATTAAACCCACTAAAGCCAAAGCCAGGCCCGCCGTGTTGATGAACAACATATTAACGCCGGCGACAGGCAGCTCTAAATCCATACCACCCAGACCCATCTTGTGATTCAGGTTATTAAAAAGAGCATAGTACGACCGGTACAAGAACGGCATCGCCAGGGGGAAAGCTGCCACTACGTTAAAAACACCTGCGCCGAAAACCCATTTCTGAAATGATTTCATCGAGGTGACTTCCATAAACACTCCTTGTTCAATGTTTTCTGTTGCCATTTTACTCACCCATCTCGTTCCCGCGTTCTACGTGGGAATGCCCACCCGGACGCTCTGCGTCCACGCGACGCGGAGCGTCTGGCAGGGGCATTCCACGCGGAGCGTGGAACGAGGGGGCTGAATGCTTACGACAAGACATCAGCACCTGATCGGCGATCTTGAGGTAGATTCGCGCCAGAGTGAATACCTAGCCCGATACGTCTTTCGTCGGGATCAATTACAACTTCCGGGTAAGGTACGTCTTTGCCGCTTACCGGGTGACGACGATCCGCTACATACAGCTCTTTGACGTAACCAAACCGCTCCAAAGCATCCGGTAACAAAAACTCTGACGACGACATAAAATTCAAATCAAGGTTATGAAAGACCGATTCATCTCGGAAAACAATGCCCAACACGTTGCCGCCGACCGGTTCCACGCGCGGAGTAAAGATATAGTGATGTAAAATTGGCTTGCGCTGACGTAAACCGGCAAACAATCGCCAATGCTGTGTGCTGCCGCCAGCGGTAACCACCAATATATCCACGTCTGACCAGCGATCCCCTTCCCCTCTGGCCAAACTGCCAAAAACGAGTACTCGATTAACAAACGGGAAACGGGCAAAATACTGGGACATTTCCCCTGCTAAACGCCCCGGCGCATGAACGTCTGGATACGCGAGATTTTCCGCTACCATTTCACGAGCCAAGCAAATGGTTGAGGATGAGCCAATCCAGTTCTTCGTAATCGCGGGCGGTAATGAGATCGGCAACGGCCGTGCGGTCAAGAGAGCGGGAACGTTCCACCAGGCGGAGGAAGGTATGCAAACTGTTGCGCAAATGCTTGGTAGCCATGTCCGCCGGTTGGGTACGCAGCGCCTTCACGTCCAGCCCCACCATGCCGATTTCCCAGTAGCGATTCTCGTCCAGCACCCGCACCTGGTTAAACGCCCGGCGCAAATCAATCGCCCCGAAAGAGCGATCCTGGTCATATTTTAGGCCGTTCTGGTCATTCAGATGGACGCTCCATAATTTGCCAAAGGCCAAGGCAAAAGCAATTTCGTCGGAGGGATCTAAACCGGCCAATACCGCATGGGCCGATTCCATGAGAACGCCCACGCGACTGGGATCATCCGTCTGCATCCCCAATGCCAGCCCGTGCCCCATCGTGGGAATGTATGCCTGATCCATCGGCTCATTGGGCTTTGGCTCAATCACTATGCGTAGTTCGGAATCATAAGCCAGGAGCATGTTAATGGCTTCCACCAATTGCTGTGTGGCCCACACCGCGTCTTTGGCTTCACGCAGGTACGTCCCTTCCCGCGCCAGCCACAAAACCATCAGGTTTGTACCCAGTTCACGGGCAATATCGGCTGCTTTTCTGGCGCGGTCTAATGCGTACTGGCGGGCGTTGGCGTCATTGGCAGTGAATGCGCCGTCAATGGTCAGGGGGTGTTCCCAGAGGCGGGGAGCGACAAATTCAGCCGTCAGGCCATTATCCGCCAACGTTTGCCGCCAGGCAGCCGCCTCGGCCTGAATTTGCGCCGGGGTCAGGTCGTCCAGATGGGGCACGGCGTCGTCGTCGTGGAACTGCACGGCGTCGAAGCCCAGTTCTTTGTAGACGGCTAACTTATCGGCAAAACTGCGCGACGGCCGTACCGCCGGACCAAACGGGTCAGCGCCTTCGTGAATATTCCAGGGGCCAAACGAAAAACGATAGCCATATTTTTCCATGATTACACTCCTTTCTTGGAGGTGACAGTCACTTCAAAAGTGACTGTCACCTCAGAGGTTTGGCCGTTCCCACACCCGCAAACCGTAGCGGCTCAGGTAAATGGGGATATTTTGAAAAAGGTCATTGTCTGTCTCAATTTCCCGGATCATTGCCCGCCGCACGGAAGAACGGGGGCCGCACAAAAGGGTCAGGCTGCCGCCATCGCCGCCGGCCCCATTGACCTTCCAGCCTAATGCGCCGTGCGCCTGAGCAATCTCAATCACCCGCTGCGCTTCCAGGCTGACCAGATCGGGATGGAGGCGGCGCTGGGCTTCGGTGTTGGTCATCATCGCCCGGCCCAGGGCGGCAAAATCCCCGGCGTAGAGGGCATTGCGGGAAGGCACGGCCGTAGCCCGCAGCGCCTTCAGTTTGGGATTCTCCGGCCCGGCATCCTCCAATTCCCGAATCACCATCTCATGCACGGCCGAGGAACTGTGCGACTTGCCCAGATAAATCAACACCAGCCGCCGCTCCAGCTCCCACCAGACGTCATTAGGAAGGTGCAGTTGAGAAACAGCGGCGTGCGGGTAGGCAAACATCTCAATGTAGTTGATGCCGCCGTAAGCAGAACACAACTGATCCTGGATGCCGCACTGCTGCCCCAGCATGTCCGTCTCCACCGACTGAGCCACGGCAGCTACTTCGTGCGGCGTCAGGCGGCCCGGCGTCAGGCAGTCCAGCGCGCCAATCAGGGCCACAGTTACAGCGGCGGACGTGCCGGTAGAAGCCCCAGCGGGCGCTTCGGAGAAGATGGTTAGCTGGACAGCCCACTCCTGGGGCACACCCATACGCTCAATAGCTGCTTCCAGCAGAGGGTGGCGATCCCAACCGGGCGTATCCGGCTGCAAAGCGTACCGCTCGCCAAAATTCTCGGCGTAGATGGTGATGCGTTCCCGCTGCCCGTCGTTGGGGAACAGTTCGATTTGCACTTCGGCGTAGGGATAGACGGCGATGTTGAAGATACGGCCGTATTCGGCAAACCAGGTATCCGTCCAGCCGCCATTATCGCAAATGCGAATGGGGGCAACGGCGTTAACGATACGAGTCGGTTGATCGTTCATTATTCACATTCCGCACCTAAATAAAGCATATCGGGCCCTTCAAATGGCGCTCGTTTTTCCAAGGCGTACTCATTTTCGGGCGGGTTTTCCGAAGCGGGCCAGAGATGGTCTACCTCAATAATGCCGGTTTCCTGGGCGCGTCCTATCTCTGCCGGACGCCTGCAACACCAAGCATAACATAGTGACAATCAGTTGGAAAGTTGGGAAGCCTCTGCCCCGCGATAAATCGCAGGACTACAGAACACCTTATTTCTGCCTGGCTACTGCATCAATCCGGCCGCCAGCAAACGGTCGTGGATGTCGTTGAATTGGTCGGCCTGCTCCTGGGTGATACGGCCGTCTGCCACCAATTCCGCCAACATTTCCGCCTGCATATCGGCCATGCCGCCCTGTATTTGGTCTCGCTGCCCGGCCATCACCATTTCTAGCTCCGCGTGAACGGCCGTAAACGTATCCGCTTCCTCCGGAGTAATGACGCCCTGAGCCACAGCCGCCGCTATCATGTCTGCTTGTTTGGTTGCTTCCGCCACCGGATCAAACATGGCGCCACCCATACGTTGGCCCGGCGTCACCTGACCGCTGCCCAAAGCGCGGATGTAGTTAACCACGTCCCAGCGGGCCTCTTCATCCAGGCTGCCCTTCCAGGCAATCATGGCCGAGTTGAACGGTTCCATCGCCCCACCCTCGCTGATACGCCAGAACAGGTAATCGTCACCTAACATCTGGCTGGTATGGGCAATGGGGGCCGGGGCAGGATCGAGGGACGCACCGGCCGGGCCGTCTCCCATGCCGCCATCACCGTGACAGGTGGCGCACAGATTAGCGTAAGTTTCCGCGCCGCGCGCCAGTGACGTCTCGTCGGCCAGTATGGGGTTGGTCAGACCGGCATATTCGGCCGGGACGACAGCCCGGTGGCGAGCCATCATACCGCTGCCCGGCCCCATGCCGTTGCCCATGCCCATGCCCTGCCGGGGAACGGCCGTAGCCTCTGCCTCTGCCGCCGGGGGATTGCTGGGAACGGCCGTGTTTTCCTCAACCGTCTCAGACACACCGCAAGCCGCTAATACGGCCGTGAACAAGATCAACATTATAAAAGCAAATTTCTTCATCTTAAACTCCTCGTAAAATACAATACAAAAGGGAGCGTTGTTGTAACAACACTCCCTTCAATAGTCAAAATATATAAGCTATGGGGCTGTAGCGTAGATGCAGTCGCCGCCATTGCCGCCAGCACCGTGCTGTCCACCGCGGGTCATATTACCCGTTCCGGCTGCGCCCTGGACGCCCATACGACCCTGACCGCCTTGTCCGGCCTGTCCACCGCGATGACTTTGCATCCAGTCTACCTGCTCCTGGGTGACAAGGCCATTCGCCACAGCGTCCTGAGCGGCATTCGCGTGAACCGACGCCATCACGGCCTGCAAATCGGCCAAATCCACACCTTGCACCAGAGCCAGAGTAGACAGAGTTTCCCCGTTGGCGATGGCCGCTTCAAAATCAGCCACGCTCAGTCCCAATGCTTCGGCCAGAGCGGCGTGCATATCCGCTTCGTCTACGGCCATGATGCCCAGACCGCCGCCATGGCTGCCTTCTACCTGCCCGTGCCGCTGCCCGCTGCCGGGTACGGCGTCGGGATTAACGGGGCCTTGGGCGGATACGGCCGTAACGCCCACCAAGGCCACTACTGCTACAAAAACTGCTAACAAACCTGTCATTGTCCAAAATTTTTTCATGATTTACTCTCCATTTTTCGCTTATGCGGCGGCCCATCTGACCACCGCTGTTTGTTTACTGAACTGCCCAAAGAATAACCGGGAGGTATGAAGAGGATATGAAGAACTGATGTGCAGGATATGTATTTACAATCTCAGCATATCGGCATGGTTCAAAAACCCGGAAAACCAGCTTAACACTTTGTAGGGCGATTTTGCAAATCGCCCAGAGAACGATTTGCAAAATCGTTCTACAATTTGTAAAGATACTTTTGCCCAAAATGAACCATGCCCTTGAAATTATTGTTATGCTGCTTTCGAGAATCCGGCAATTTGCGCCAGTTTTCGCGGACATAATTGATAATCTGACCTAAAGATAATCCCTTGAGCATTTATTCTTTTTCCATAACAGAGTGAGTTTAAGCAAGTATAGTACCATAAGAGGAATGGTTTTTCGCATCAAATTTAGATTTGGAATTGCTGAAGAAATTGATGAACTCTTGTACGCCGCCTATACTTCATGCTACCATTGGCTCAACAAAGGAAACTGACAATTGAACCCACGAGACGAAATTCTAACCCGATTACGCGCCAAGACCAGGGAAGCCGATCTGCCCGCTCCCTGGCAGTCCCGGCGTCATTTCAGTGGTCTGGCGGAACGGTTCAGCCAATCACTTACGGCCGTCCACGGAGAAGTCATCCACGCGGCCAGCCTGGCAGAAGCATTGCTGCGGGTGGGGGACGTCATTGCTGATCTGGGGGCGGAAAAAGTGGTGGTGAACGGGGTACGGCCGTTAACCGACATCTCCTGGCGCGAAAAATGGCCGCAGGTAGATTGGTTCCAGGTCGGCCAGACGGATGGAGATTTGCGCGCCTTTTGCGCGGCAGCCGACCTGGGCATCAGCGGCGCGGAGGCGGCCCTGGCGGAAACGGGCAGCGTCGTCATCCGCAGCGGTGCAGGGCAGAGCCGGTTAGCCACCCTCCTGCCGCCCGTCCATCTGGCCCTGGTTCCCGCCTCTTGCCTCACGGCCGATCTGTTCACCTTCACCGCCTCCCACCAGGGAGAACTGCCCGCCAACCTCGTCTTCGTCAGCGGCCCCAGCAAAACGGCCGATATTGAGCAGACGATGGCGATTGGCGTGCACGGCCCCAAACGGTTTATCGTCGTGTTGTATGCTGATGAAACGGCCGTAATCTGACTGCTGTTCCCCGTATTTCTGACCTGCAACCCCACCTCTTTTTCTGCGTAATGATAGCTGGGAGCCTATTCTGCCCCCTTTGAGAAAATTACGAGGTGTTTAGACTGGCTCAATCTGGAAGATTGAACCAATCTCTGCAACAGAGGTTAAAATGAGTTGTTTAGGTAACATATTGTGGTTAATTTTCGGCGGCTTTATCGCCGCTATGGGCTACATCATCGGTGGGGCGCTGCTCTGCCTGACCATCATCGGCATTCCTTTTGGCGTTCAGTCCATCAAGTTAGGCGTCGCTAATCTGACCCCTTTTGGCAAGGAAGTAACCCGTGTGAAGCGGGACAACGACTTCCTCTTTCTGGTGATGGACATTATCTGGGTTGTCCTGTTCGGCTGGGAAATAGCTCTTGTCCACCTGACAAGCGCCTTACTCCTGGCGATCACCATTATCGGCATTCCCTTTGCCATCCAGCACGTCAAACTGCTGCCGGTAGCTTTGTTCCCGTACCAATACAAGTTAGAATAGATTCACGGATAACACAGACTTGACGGATTGCCACTAATTTTCTCTTGATCTATCCGGGAAAATCCATCCGACCCGTCTGAATCCGTGTATCTATTATGAAAGCAAAAATTCTGGTTGTGGAAGACGACCAAACATTGCAGGAAACGCTGGCTTACAATCTGGAACGGCAGGGTTACAAGATAACCACTACCGGCAACGGCCGTACCGCCCTCAAGCTGGCCCGCAAAAAGGAACCTGACCTGATCATTCTGGACGTGATGCTGCCGGAAATGGACGGCATTGACGTCTGCCGCATTCTGCGCAAAGAATCAGCCACCCCCATCCTCATGCTCACTGCCCGCGCCGAAGAAGTGGATAAAATTGTGGGCCTGGAAATGGGTGCGGATGATTACATGACCAAGCCGTTCAGCATGAGGGAACTGCTGGTGCGGGTGAAGGCGCTGCTGCGCCGGGTAGAGATGATTCGGGAAGAGATAGGGCGGGAAACGGCCGTATCCCCCCCACCCTCGGCCCTCACTTTTGGCAATCTGACCATTGACGCAGAGCGGCGCGAAGTGCGGCTGGGGAGTCAAATCGTCAAGCTCAAGCCCAAAGAGTTTGAACTGCTCCACTTCCTGGCGCGGCACCAAGGCGTGGCCCTGTCCCGCAGCCTGATTCTGGAAAAGGTGTGGGGCTGGACGTTTGACGGCAGCAGCCGCACCGTAGACGTTCACGTCCGCTGGCTGCGCGAAAAAATCGAAGCAGACCCGGCCCAACCGCAGCGCATCGTCACCGTGCGCGGCGTAGGCTACCGGTTTGATTAAATTGTCATGTTCTCCAAACGCAATGATCGCCAAATTGAAGAGCAGATAGACAGTTTGCAGCAGCAAATTGCCGCTTTGCAGGCGGAAAACCAGCGTTTTAACAGCCTGCTGGAAATTATGGGGGACGGTGTGCTGATTACGGATGAGGCGGGACTGGTGCGCTGGCTGAATCCGGCAGCGGCCCGTTTGTTGAATGTAGACGCAGCGGAGAGTGACGGCCGTCCCTTCGCCGCCGTCGTGCGCCACCACCGGATCATCGAATTGATGGATGCGTGCCGGGCGCAGCAAACCGAGCAGCGCGCCGCCATCGAAATCGGGCAGGAACAGTTTCTGCAAGTCACCATCACCCCCTTCCGGGAAGGCGGTCTGCAAAGCACCCTGACCATCTTGCAGGATTTAACCCAGGTGCGCCACCTGCAAACGGTGCGGCGTGACTTCATCAGCAATCTCTCCCACGAACTGCGCACGCCGCTGGCTTCCCTGCGCGCCGTCATTGAAACACTGCAAGGGGGCGCGCTGGACGATCCGCCGGCCGCCCATCGCTTTCTCAGCCGGGCTGCCGGGGAGATTGACGTGCTGACGCAAATGGTGGAAGAACTGCTGGAACTGTCCCGCATCGAATCCGGGCAAGCGCCGTTCCGCATGGAGGCCACGGCCGTGCCCGACCTCCTCCTCACGCCGCTGGACCGCCTCCTGCCCCAGGCGCAGCGTAAAGGCGTCAGCCTGACCCTGGACATCAAACCCGGTCTGCCCCACGTCCTGGCCGACCGTGAACGGGTGCAGCGGGTCGTGACCAATCTGGTACACAACGCCATCAAATTTACGGCCGCCGGCGGCCGTATCAAGGTCAGCGCCTACATAAAGAAGAAACGGCCGTATGAACTCGTCATTGCCGTCAAAGACAACGGCAGCGGCATCCCGCCCCAGGATTTGCCCCGCATTTTCGAGCGGTTTTACAAATCTGACCGGGCGCGGACGCGGGATGGCAGCGGTACAGGGCTGGGATTAGCCATCTCCCGCCACATTGTCCAGGCGCACGACGGCCGTATCTGGGTCAAGAGCCGCGAAGGCAAAGGCAGCACCTTCTTCTTCACCCTGCCGGTTGCCGATTAACGATTGATCCTCACGCACACACCCTCACATCTTCACATCTTTATGTCAATTTTTAACACCCCCTTAACCAAACCATTGCCAGACGTTAACCAATAATTACTACTCCGTTAAACTGCTAATGCTAAACTTCATATGATAAAAAACGTGATACGTAACCCGTGTCGCGTAAAGACGGAAAGTAATTGCCCAAGCCGGGAGGCTGAGTAGTTACGACGGAAGTTTGAAATTCAGCAGTACAATTAAGGAGAAGAAATAAATGCGCTTCAAATTATTGGTTATTTTGATGATAGCGACGGCCGTAACCCTGGCTGCCTGTAATAGTTCAGCCACGGAAGAGCCGCAGCTTATCACGGAAACTGTAGCCCTGGAGGTAACAAAAGCAGTCACAACAGAAGCAACGGCCGTAAGCAATACCACCGACGCCAAAACAAGCGCCTCAACCACAGCCCAAACGGTTGATTCCCTGCCCCCCGTAGACCCCCTCAACGTCAGCGGTGACATCGTGACCGCCGGTTCCTCCACCGTCTTCCCTCTGTCCGAACGGATGGCGGAACGGTTCACCCAGGAAGGCTACACCGACAACATCACCGTAGACTCCATCGGCTCCGGCGCGGGGTTTGAACGGTTTTGCGTCGCCGGAGAAACAGACATGGCCAACGCCAGCCGCCCCATTAAAGATTCCGAAGTCGAATCCTGCCGCAGCATTGGCCGCGAACCGATTGAGTTCCGGGTAGGCACAGACGCGCTGGCCGTGACAGTCAACCCCAAGAATGACTTTGTAGACAATCTGACGCTGGAAGAACTGGCCCTGGCTTTCTCTACCGCCAACACCTGGGCCGACGTGCGCGCCGGCTGGCCGGCCGAACCGGTCATCCGTTTCAGCCCTGGCACCGATTCCGGCACATTTGACTACTTTGTGGAAGAAGTTTTTGATAAAGATGAAGAACCCATCCTCTCCGCCGCTAACCTGCAATTATCTGAAGACGACAATGTGCTGGTGCAAGGCGTCGAGGGAGACGAGTACGCCATCGGCTACTTTGGTTATGCCTACTACAGCGAAAACGTGGACAAGCTGCGAGTGATTCCGCTTGAAGGCGTGGAGCCAAACAAGGCAAATGTAGACAATGGCAGTTATCCGTTGGCCCGGCCGTTATACGTCTACTCCGCCCCCAACATCATGGCCGAAAAACCGCAGGCAGCCACCTTTATCAACTTCTACCTGACCCACGTCAACGAAGAAATCAGCGACGTCGGCTACTTTCCGGCCAGCGAAGAGGCGCTGACCCAATCTGTAATGAATTGGCTGGAAGCGATGGGCATGTCTGAATAATAAAATAATTTCGCGGATGAATAGATCACGGACAAATCCATGAAAAATCCGTGATCCATTCATCCGTGATATTAAGTAATCATCTAAAAATCACTTCCCGTTTTGGTTTGTAGTAACCGCTTTAGCGGTCTGGACGACTAAAGTCGTTACTACGAACTAACTTCTGGACAATTACTAAGGAAAGGAGTATGGCAGCACATACCCAACTATCACCCAGCACAACCACATCATCCAATACGCCGCAGGCACTGCGCAAAAAGAGGCGTTGGGGCGAGACGATTATTCAGACTTCCCTGTTTGCCTGCGGCGTTTTGTCCATTTTTACCACAGTGGCAATTGTGTTCATTTTGGTGAAGGAATCTGTCAACTTTTTTACCCGCCAGCAGTGGGAAAATACGAACAAGCGAATTACGGCCGTCATAGACGAAACCACCACCCAACTGGAAACCAGCGCTGCCGGAGCCGCTGTTACCGCCGGCGACGTCATCCGTCTGGGCGAAGAAATTATGCTTGTGACCGACGTGAACGACAGCATCATTTTAGTGGAACGAGGCGCGCAAGAGACGACGGCCGTACCCCACCAACCCGGCGCCGAACTATTCCGGGGTCGCCGCGTCAATCCCCTAGCCATCATCACCACCAGTACATGGGCGCCGCAGTTGAACCAGTTTGGCATCTGGCCCCTGCTTCTGGCTACGCTGGAAGTCAGCGTGATTGCCATGTTTGTCGCCCTGCCATTGGGGCTGGCAACGGCCGTTTACCTGAGCGAATACGCCTCAGAACAAGTGCGCGGCATCCTGAAACCAACGCTGGAGATATTGGCCGGGATTCCCACGGTGGTCTTTGGCTACTTTGCCCTCACCTTCGTCACCCCCCTGATTCGCACCCTCTTTGGCGCGGATTCCGTGCAGATATTTAACGTCCTGTCTGCCGGGATTGTGGTCGGTATTCTCATCATCCCCCTGGTCAGTTCCATGAGCGAGGATGCCCTGCACGCCGTCCCCAACGCTTTACGCGAGGCAGCTTACGGGCTGGGGGCCACAAAGCTGGAAACGTCGCTGCGGATTGTCGTGCCCGCTGCCCTTTCCGGGATTACGGCCGCATTCGTCGTCTCCATCTCCCGCGCCGTGGGGGAAACAATGATTGTAGCCATTGCCGCCGGTTCCGGCCCCAAAAATTTCCAGTTGGGCAAAGACGGCCTGTTCAGCTACGTCCTCAACCCGCTGCTTGCCGCCGAAACGATGACCGGCCACATTGTGCGCATCAGCGGCGGCGACCTGAGTTACGATTCGATTGATTACAACAGCCTCTTTGCCATTGGCCTGATGCTGTTTGTAATGACTTTGCTCCTGAACGTCGTGGCCCGCCGCTTTGTGACTCGTTATCGAGAGGTGTATGAGTGACGTATTGCTAAAAAATCAGCGTCATCCGCGTTAATCTGCGTCCCGCAAAAAACGCAACGATAAAGACATGAAAAACAACTTACAACACGAAATACAAAATACGCAATACGCAGCCAATCTCGACAACCGCCACCGCAAAGGGGTTATCTGGCGCATCTTTTTTATGGCGGCGCTGCTGACGGCGCTTGTCGTCCTGGTGGCCCTGATGTTTTCCATTGTAAATGATTCGTTTGGCTACGTGGTCGTCATCAACAAGGTTGATCCGGAACGGCTGGCCCTGAACGTGGTTAATGAACGGCTGTTAACCCTGCCCAACACAGTATCCAGCGAAGATGATGCGGCGCTGGCGGAAGCGATTATAAGTGATCCCAACGGAATTGGCTTTTTTGGCTCGGCTTACTACCAGCAAAACCAGGACGCCTTAAAGCCGGTTGCTATTGAGGGGATTACGCTCAACCGGGAAACGGCCGTATCCCAGGAATACCCCTTCACCCGCCCTCTCTACCTTTACACCACCAGCGACATTCTGGCCGAAAACCAGGCAGCCGATATCTTTCTCAACTACGTCATCACCCACGCTAACGAGGAAGCCGAGAGAGTGGGCTACTTCCCCGCCAGCGAAGCCGCTTTGGCGCGGGCGCAGCAAAACTGGCTGCAAGCTAATCCCACTCTGCCCCTGCCCCCCGGCAAATGGCCGGCCATCAACCCGGCCGGGATTAACGGCCGTCTCGCCATCAGCGGCAGTTCCACCCTCGCCCCGCTCATCGAGCAACTATCGGCGCAGCTTGCCGCCGCTGGTTTTGCCGCCGAAATCCAGCACGACGTTGGAGGCAGCACGGCCGGATTGGCCGCATTTTGCCGGGGTGAAGCGGACATGGCTGTCGCCAGCCGCCCCATCCAATCGGGAGAAATTGAACTGTGCCGGAAAAACGGCCGTATCCCCCAAACCTACGTCATCGCCGCCGACGCCCTGACCATCGTCGCTCATCCGGCCCTGGCCTTTTTCGACAATCTCAGCCGGGAAGAACTGGCCCGAATCTTCACCGAAGCGGAAACGTGGCAGGAAGTTAACCCGAACTGGCCGGCCGCACCCATTCATCGCTACATCCCCGGCGCCGAAAGCGGCACGCTGGACTTTTTCACCCAACAGATCCTCCAACCGGAACTGGCAACGCTGCCCAAAGACGACCTGATGCGCCTTCTGGCGGCCAACATTTCCGGGGGACGCGGCCGGGCGCTGGAACGGGAACAGCGGTTTTATCAGGACAAACTGGTGTTTGACAGTCCGGCAGCCTGGAATAAAGCGTGCAGCCAACCAAAAGGAGAACGGCCGTCCGGCTGTACCGCCCCGCCCCGCACCCAGGCAGAGATTTACGATCTGGTTCTGCAAGAAATCGTGCAGCCTGACGTCGTAGAAACCTTCCCCCTGTACGACACCCTCATCAGGCGGCAGGAAATCCAGACCAGAATAGCAGCCGAATACCCCAACGGTACATTACAGTTCCGCTCCTGGTTGACAGGTGATTTCCTTACAAAGCCGCAATCCAGCACGCCGGAAGCAGCCGGGGTACGCACTGCTATCCTCGGTTCGCTCTGGGTCATTGTGATCACCATTTTGTTTTCCTTTCCGGTAGGGGTAGGCGCGGCCGTTTATCTGGAAGAGTACGCGGCGGACAACCGGCTGAACCGGATTTTGCAAACCAATATCAACAATCTGGCCGGCGTCCCTTCGATTATTTACGGTATGCTGGGGCTGGCAATTTTTGTGCGGGCGCTGGAGATGATAACCAGCGGCGCGCTTTTTGGTCTGGCGGATGGGACAACGGCTAACGGCCGTACCATTCTCTCCGCCGGATTCACCCTGGGGCTGCTCATCCTGCCCCTGATCATCATCAATGCCCAGGAAGCGATCCGGGCTGTGCCTGCGTCCCTGCGGCAGGCCAGCCTGGCTTTGGGAGCGACGCAGTGGCAGACGACCTGGTATCACGTCCTGCCCGCCGCCCTGCCCGGCATCCTGACCGGCGCTATTCTGGCCGTCTCCCGCGCTCTGGGGGAAACAGCCCCGCTGGTAATCATCGGCGCATCTA
>JALUPA010000276.1 GCA_027054335.1 Ardenticatenaceae bacterium | reverse complement strand
CGTGAGGAAGTGGAAAAAACAGAACGCACCCTGCGCTCTGAGGCCCGTTTGTGGGAACGCCGGGTAGAGGATGATGATTTTGGGGTTATTCGTCTGGGCATGGGCACATTACCCTCTACCGTCCGCTACATTCTGACGGATGCGGAAAATTTTGAAGACCCCCAAGTACGCACTGCCATGAAACTGGAAAAAGATTCCCGTTTCGTTTTCGATATCCCCGTCATTGTCTCTCTGCGACCGCCGCCGGAAAAAAAGGAAGATGAAGAAAAGGAAGACGAAGAAGAAACAGCGCAGCGCACGCCGGCCGTACACGCCCTGGGTATCGCCGGAGAGCAGCAGTCGGTTTATGAATTTAGCCGCGCCGCGCTGGCTCAGTTCACTGTTTTCCACGCCCCCAAGGATGCCAAGCTGTACGTGCTGGCCTCCAGTAAACGGGAATGGGCCTGGACGGAGATGCTGCCTCACTGCCAGGAAGACGAACAAGGGGCGCACCTTTGCTTTGTGGACGAGATCAGGGAGGAAAGTGGCGATAAACTGTTTCACGAAGACGATGAAGGCGGTGTGGCTCAATTTCTGGAGGGCATCCGCAAAATTCTGGCCGGGCGCAAAATACGGCTGCAAGACCGGGATAACCAGGACAGCGGGGCCGACCCGACCAAACCGCTTCTGCTCGTGGTAATTGATTTGCTGGATGCGGTTTATGACGAAGAGTCCCCTTTGTATGATTTAGAGTCAGATGCAGCCGTATCCATTTTGCTGGAACAAGGAGCAGCGTTAGGCGCGGCCGTCATCTTCCTGGTGCCGGAACGCAGCAAAGTGCCCGGCGGCTGCGAAGCCATCATTGAAATAGAAAAAACCACGCCGGAAACCAACAGTCGCCTGGAACAGTACCAGAAACACCATTTCCGTTACACGGAAACAGGCGTCAACACTGCCCGCTACATAGGCCGGGCCGACTACATCAACAAACCGGAGCAGATGATCCGGCTGGCGCACCAACTATCCCGTCTGGAAGTGCGCCCCAGCTTTGGCGCTGACCTGGCCAGAGCCGTCTTGTTTATGCCGCTGATGGGCTACCGTTCCCTGCGTGACCTGACGGAAGACGCCTGGCACAAATGGCAGGCCAGCGGCCAAGCGCAATACGCTGACTGGCTGCGCGTCAAACTGGGCCTGATGTCCGGCAACAAACCGCGCACCCTGGTCTTTTCCGCCAAGCGGGATGGCGTTCACGGTATGGTAGCCGGCAGCACCGGCTCCGGTAAGTCAGAACTGCTTATTTCTCTGATTACGGCCATGGCCGTGACCTACGATCCCTCCGTGCTGAATTTTGTCTTGGTGGATTACAAGGGGGGCGGCGCGTTCAAAGGGTTTGAAGAACTGCCCCACTGCGTAGACATCATCACCAATCTGGAAGGGGAAGGGGTGACGCGCATGTTTACGGCCATCAACTCCGAATTGCAGCAGCGGCAGGCGTTGAACGTGGCCACAGAGACGAAGAATATCGTCGAGTACCGGCAAAAAGGGTTCCACCTGACGCACAAGCCGTACCCGTACCTGTTCATCATCATTGACGAATTTGCGGAGATGATTGCCGACCGGGCGGAGTACAAGTCGGAACTGGAAACGATTACCCGTGTGGGGCGGGCGCAGGGGGTTTCTTTGATTCTGGCGGCGCAACGGCCGTCCGGCGTTACCGATCAGATGCGCTCCAACATCAAATTCCGTATCTGCCTGCGCGTGGAAACCCCCGGCGAAAGTCGGGAAATGCTGCGCCGCTCCGACGCCGCTTTCCTCCCCGGCGACATCCCCGGCCGGGGCTACTTGCAAGTGGGCAACGACGAAATCGAACTGGTGCAGTTGGCCTACACCGGTGAAAAATACGTGGACCCCGACCAATCCCCCCGTGCCGCCGTCCTCTGGCCCGACCGGGGTGACACCTACAACCCGGACGAAGATCGGGAGCCGCCGGAACTGTACAAAGCCATCGTGGCCGCGCTGGACAAACTGGCCCGCGAAAACGGCGTACCGCAGCAACGCGCCCCCTGGCCCGACTTCTTGCCCTTCCGCCTTTCCCTGTCCGAACTGTTGGTTTCCAGCGATCCAAAGAGAACGGCCGTAACCTCCGACGAATACCTGGCCGACGTAGACAAAATTATGCTGGGACAGCAACGAGACGATAACCTCACCCTGAACCCCTCCGTCAACAAATGGCTCAACGGCGAAAACGGCTGGCTGCCCCGCCTGGACTGGAAAAATTACGCCGCCCGCCCCGTCGTCGGCCTGGTAGACAACCCGTACACCGCCAAGCAAATTCCCCTGACCATAGATTTGCCGCGCGGCCACGCCGCTATCTTTGGCGCGTCCGGCTGGGGCAAAACCACCTTCATCCGCTCCCTCGTCGTCAGCCTGGCCGCCACCCATTCCCCCGACCATTTGTGGCTGTATATTCTGGATTTGGGCGGCCGTAATCTGGGCGGATTGGCCGATTTGCCCCACGTCGGTTCCGTCATCATTCCCGACGAAGAGGGGTACGAAGAGCGGGTAGAGCAGCTGCTGCGCGAATTGGACGACATCGTCGAACAGCGCAAAAACGTCCTCAGCGCCGCCGGCGCGCCGGACGTATACCAATACAACGACGCTCACCCGGACGAGGCGCTGCCCGTCGTCGTTGTGGCCATTGACAACTTCATCGAGTTCAAGGAAACCTTTGGCAGTGAAAACGACAACGTGGAAAGCGTTCTGGACAAATTTGTGCTGCTGGCGCGGCAGGCCAAAGCGTATGGCATCCATTTTGTCATCACCGTCACCCGGCCCAACGTGCTGTCCAGCCAGTTGTTCAGCCTGTTTACCGAACGGTTGACGCTGAAACTGGCCGACACGACTGAATACCGCATCATCGTGGGTGGCCGCGTGGCTGACATCGGCGACACGCCCGGTCGGGGTTATATGAAAATCGGCCCCGCCCCCCTGAGCTTCCAGATCGCCCTGCCTATTGACGCAGAAAGGGAGGATGCGGCCGACGAGAAAGCGGAATTGGCCCAGTACGCCCAAAATATGAACGATTTTATCGCCGCGTCCGGCCGCCTTTACAAAAAACCGCCGCGCGTGGACGCTTTGCCCAAGGCCATTCTTTTCAAACACATGCTGGCGCGGGAGTTGGGCGTCAACGCGGACGAGCATTTCCTGGAACGGCTGGAAACGATGGCGGCCCGCAATTGGCAGGACAGCCTGACCCCCGACATGGCCGACTGGCTGAAGGTGTCCATTGGCGTCATCTCCGGCAACCGGGCGCGGGAACTCCATTTTGAAGCCAAAAAAGACGGCGTTCATGGCATGATTGCCGGCGGTACCGGCTCCGGCAAATCAGAACTGCTGATGACGCTGATTGTGGGGCTGGCCCTCAAGTACGATCCCACCGTCCTGAACTTTTTGCTGGTAGATTACAAGGGAGGCGGCGCGTTTAAGCCATTTGCCAACCTGCCCCATTGCGTGGACACCATTACCAATCTGAACAAATCGGCCGTCAAACGCATGTTTACCGCCATCAATGCGGAGATGCAGCGCCGTCAAAAGCTGAACGCCGACACCCAGACCAAAGATATTGTGGAATACCGGGCCAAAGGATTCCATCTGACCAAAGAACCGTATCCCCATCTGTTCATCATCATTGACGAATACGCGGAGATGATTACAGACAGCCCGGAATTTAAGGCGGAACTGGAAAGTATCACCCGCGTGGGTCGGGCGCAGGGGGTCAACTTGCTGCTGGCTTCACAGCGGCCGGTCGGGGTGACGGATCAGATGCGGGCCAACATCAAATTCCGTATCTGCCTGCGGGTGGAAGGGGTGGATACCAGCCGGGAAATGCTGCGCCGCTCTGACGCCGCCTTCCTGCCCAGCGGAATGCCGGGGCGGGGCTATTTGCAAATCGGCAATGAAAATATCGAGTTGATTCAGATCGCCTACACCGGCGAGACTTACGAATACGCGGAAGCGGAGGAAGGCGGCCGCCAACCTAAGTTTTACGACGTGATTGTGCGTCTGGCGCAAAAATTACTGCGCGGGGAACGGCCACGTACCCCCTGGCCTCCTTTCCTGCCCACACAGCTTACCCTGACCAGTCCCTTGACGGAGGGTTATTTGCAGGCAGATTACTTGCCCCTGCTGACACTGGGACAGCAGGAACGGCCGTCATCTCTCAACCCGTTCATCCAGGACTGGTTCGATGGCAAGGTTGGCTGGCATGGCATGGATTGGAACAAAACAGCCATGCGGGCCATCGTTGGCCTGGCCGACGACCCGTACAACGCCAGCAATTTGCCCCTGGTGGTGGACATGACCAAAGGGCACGTCGTCCTGTTCGGCGCGTCCGGCTGGGGCAAGACCACCTTCCTGCGCACCCTCATCGTCTCCCTGGCCGCCACCCATTCCCCCGACGAGTTCCACGCCCACGTGCTGGATTTGGGCGGGCGCAATCTGGAACCGCTGCGCGCCCTGCCCCACGTAGGCAGCATCATCATGCCCGACGAGCGCGGTTACGAAGAGCGGGTGCAGCAGCTTTTGCGGGAGCTAAACGATATTGTGGACGCCCGCAAACGGCTGTTCAGCGAAGTGGGGGCTACCACCCTGTACGAATATAATCGCGGCCAGCCGGACCG
>JALUPA010000275.1 GCA_027054335.1 Ardenticatenaceae bacterium | reverse complement strand
CAACGCCTCCTCCGTCTTGCTCATGCTCACGGCGTTGTGCCCGGGGCAGGAAGTGATCATCAGCCGGGGGCAGTTGGTGGAAATTGGCGGCGGCTTCCGTATCCCGGACGTAATGGCTCAATCCGGGACGAAGCTGGTAGAAGTGGGCACGACCAACCGCACCCATCTGCGGGATTATGCCCACGCCATCAACGAAAATACGGCCGCCATCCTGGTGGCCCACCATTCCAACTACCGTATCATTGGCTTCCACACGGAACCGGAGCTGGCCGACCTGGCCGCGCTGGCCCACGAACACGGCTTGCCGCTGTTGTACGATCAGGGGAGTGGAGCGTTTTTGGATACGGCCGTCTACGGTCTGGAACACGAACCGACAGTATTGGAAGGATTGGCGGCCGGCTGCGATATTGTAGCCTTTTCCGGCGATAAGCTGCTGGGCGGGCCGCAGGCCGGCATCCTGGCAGGACGGGCTGCGTATATCACCCCGTGCAAAAAGCAGCCCCTGGCCCGCGCTGTCCGCGCCGACAAGAGCTGCCTGGCCGGGCTGTACGCCACGCTGACGCATTATCTGACGGGCCGCGCCCTGACGGAAATTCCGGTGTGGCGTATGATTTCCCGGCCGTTGGCGGAAATTGAGGCGGAGGCGAATGCCTGGGCGGCCCGTTTGCGGGAAGAAGGGGTAACGGCAGAGGTGGTGGACGGCCGTGCCACTGTAGGCGGCGGCAGTCTGCCCGGAACCAGCTTGCCCACAAAGTTACTGGCCCTGCCCCACACCAACCCGGACCAACTGGCGGAATCTCTGCGCCTGTCTGACCCGCCCGTGATTGGCCGTATTCAGGACGGCCGTTTCCTGATAGACCCCCGCACTATTTTCCCGGAACAGGTTGATATTTTACGGGAAACTCTGTTACACTGTGCAAAAAAGAGTACAACAGATTAAGAAAGAAACAGATTGGCTCATGGGTAAAAAGTGTACATCAATGTGACAGTCACTTTGAAAGTGACTGTCACATCTTGGCAACCAACAGATTTGATTTTAACGAGATTGGTTCAATCTTCAGGCTTGAACCAATCAACGCAATTACCATTATGACAAACCAGGAAATCCCCACACGTATACTAGCCATCGAAACCTCCTGTGACGAAACAGCCGCCGCGGTGGTGGAAAACGGCCGTATTATTCTCAGCAACGTTATCGCCAGCCAGATAGACATTCACGCCCAGTTTGGCGGTGTGTTTCCCGAAGTGGCTTCGCGCCAGCATATTGAGGTGATTTATCCGGTGGTGGCCCAGGCATTGGAAGAGGCCCATTTGGGGCTGGAAGACCTGGATTGCCTTGCCGTGACGCAGGGGCCAGGACTGGTGGGCAGTCTGCTGGTGGGGGTGAACATGGCCAAAGGGCTGGCGCTGGCCCGTAACAAACCATTTTTAGGGATCAATCACATTGAAGGGCACGTCTACTCCCCCTGGCTGATGCCGGATGCGGACGAGATTGCGTTCCCCGTGTTGACGCTGGTGGTGAGCGGGGGGCATACGGAGTTGTATTTGATGGTGGATCACGGCCGTTACCAACACCTGGGCGGCACGCTGGACGATGCGGCAGGGGAAGCGTTTGACAAAGTGGGTCGTCTGCTGGGATTGCCCTATCCTGGCGGCCCGGCTATTGAAAAAGCAGCGCGGGACGGCAATCCACATGCCTTCAAATTCCCCCGCGCCGTGCTGGATGACGGGTTTAATTTCAGTTTTAGCGGATTGAAAACGGCCGTGCTGCGCCAAACCCGCCAATATTCGCCCTACAAACTGCCGGTTAATGATTTGGCAGCCAGTTTTCAGGCGGCTGTGGTAGACGTGCTGGTAACGAAGACAGAACGAGCGGCAATGGCTTATGGAGTTACGGCCGTACATCTCGTCGGCGGCGTATCTGCCAATCGAGCTTTGCGCCAAGCCATGAAAGAACGGCTGGACATCCCCGTGCGCGTGCCCGACTTCATCCTGTGTACCGACAACGCTGCCATGATTGGTGCAGCCGCCCATTGGCATTTCAGCAAAGGCCGCCGTGACACACTCAACCTGGACGTAATTCCCAGTCTACAATTGGACTGATGATCAAGGTGCAGATAAAGTTAACCAACGTAACGAAAGAGACGACATTCAAATGGAGTATTCACCGGAAAGGCACAACCCAATCATCGCAGAAATAGAAGATAGCGAGCGATTGCGCACCCTTTACCAAGTCAACAGCATGTTGAAACAGGTGGAAGCTGACGGGCTGGATATCAATCTAATCCTTCTACGCATCCTCGATCTGGCCGCCAACCAGCTTAACGCTGCTGAGGGCAGTATTATCGTGGTCAATGAAGCCGGCCAGATTGAACATATCTGGCTTTCCGATGACAAAGCGCGGGATTTGCTGTCTAATATTTTTCTGCAAGACATCCTGCGCGCCGGTGTGGCCGGTTGGGTTTTAAGCAACCAGCAGCCCATCATCATTAACAATACCCAGGATAATGAAAATTGGCTGCCCCGCCCCGGTCACATCACATCGGTTGAACCCTGGTCCGTTATTTGCGTCCCTTTCCTGGTACGGAACCGGGCAATTGGAGCCATCACCATCCATAAACCAGGCTCCGCCCAGTTTGATAACCATGACCTGAATCTGTTGACAGCCATCGCCAACCAGGCAGCCAGCACCATTGAAAATGCCCGCCTCTTTGAACAGTCACAACGCCAACTACAAATTGCCGCTCTGTTGAATGAAGCCAGCCGGGTCATCAATTCGTCGCTGGATATTGGTGAGATCATGCACACCTTGCTGGCGCATATGAATGAATTTCTCAATGCGGAGGCTATTTCCATCGCCCTGGTGGACAAAGCCGCCAACGAACTGGTTTATCAAGTGGCCGAAGGCGTGGGTGCGCAAGAAATTGTAGGGCTGCGGCTGCCATCCAATCAGGGGCTGTCCGGTTGGGTGATGGAACATGGCAAAGCAGCTTTGGTATCAGATACCAACCGAGACCCTCGTTTTAACAGAACTGGCGATGAAATAACAGGGTACGTTACCCACGCTATGATTTGCGCTCCCATGGAGTTCAAGGGCCGTGTTTTGGGCACTATTCAGGCGATCAATCCTATTGCCGGCATGTTTAGCGAACAAGACCTGGATTTACTGGTCAATCTGGCTAACATTGCCAGTACGGCTATCGCCAATGCCCAGCAGTTTGCCCAAATTCAGGTGGCCGAAGCGCGTTATACCAGTTTGTTTCAGGATAGTGTAGACTCGATCATTTTAACGGACTTGCAGGGCAAAATTGTGGAAGCCAATCAATGTACCTTTAGTTTTTTGGGTTACGGCCGTGACACCCTCCTTGATCTCTACATCCATGATCTGCACCCCAAACTGGAGGGACTACCCCACGCTAACAGCATCTCCCACAATGAGCCTACCGTCTTTCAAAGTGAGTTCGTCAACAAAGAAGGCGTAACCATTCCGGTAGAAGTCTATGTCAAACGCATGGAATATGGAGAAAACGACCTGCTCCAGTGGATTCATCACGATATTTCCAAGCAGATCGAACTGGAACAGATGCGGGACGATCTGACTGCTATGCTTTTCCACGACCTGCAAGGGCCGTTGGGCAACATCATCTCCAGCCTGGAACTGCTTTCTTACGAACTGCCTGCGATAGAACCGGGTTCCTCCCAATACGAAATGCTGGATATCGCCCGACGCAGCAGCCAACGCTTGCAAGCCCTGATTCGCTCTTTGCTGGACATTACCCATTTGGAAGCAGGCCACCCCATCAACGAACAAAAACGGGTCAACATCTATCCTCTGATTGATGAAGTCTATGAGGTAGAACGGCCAAATTTTGAACAACGCCGCGTTAAATTTGTGAAGAAACTTGATCCTGCTTTGCCTCCTGTGTACGTGGCTGAAGATATGATCCGGCGCGTTCTTATCAACCTGGTCAACAACGCCCTCAAATACAGTCCCGGCGACAAAACGATCACCGTAATGGCCCAGCGGGCAAATGATGACGGTTATCTGCTCATTTCTGTGCAGGACGAGGGGATTGGTATTCCTGAAGAGTATCGGGAAACGATATTCCTCAAATTTGAACGGGTAGATCGGGGCGATCCAGCCTCAAAAGGACTGGGATTGGGGCTGGCCTTTTGCCGGTTGGCTGTGGAAGCGCATGGCGGCCGTATCTGGGTGCAAGATGCGCCCGGCGGCGGGTCGTTGTTCCAGTTTACTTTGCCTGTTTCCAATAGTCAGTAATCAGTTTTCTGTCCGCAAATTCCCCAATTTTCTTCCTCTTTGGTATCATTGTTCCGCAAAACCATTGTCCAGGTGGGGTACAATTGCAACACGTCCCACTTCCCAACAACTGTACAATTACAATATGAAGAGTCAACGTCTTTATTATACAGATTCATACACAACCAGATTCAAGGCAAATATCGTTGAACGGGTGGAGGCCAACGGCCGTCACGCGGTCATCCTGGATCAAACGTACTTTTACCCCACCTCCGGGGGGCAGCCGCACGATACAGGGCGTTTGAATGATACGGCCGTTACCAACGTCACCATCCGCGAATCAGACGGGGCCATCCTGCACTGGCTGGGGCAAGGTGAAATCTGGTTCGACGCTGTGGTGGGC
>JALUPA010000274.1 GCA_027054335.1 Ardenticatenaceae bacterium | reverse complement strand
AGCGATGGCGCTCATCAGGGCCAGATAGCCGCAGTTGCGCCCCATCACCTCCACCACAAAAGTCCGTTGGTGACTGGCGGCTGTGCTGGCAATGTCATCCACAGCGTCGGTGATGCGGTGCAGGGCGGTATCGGCTCCGATGGAGATATCTGTACCCCACATATCGTTGTCTATGGAGCCAACCAACCCCACGATGGTCAATTCTTTGTGCCCGGCTGCCTGCTCCGGCGTGATCTGGCCGCTTGCCGCCAGTTCGGTCACCAGTTCCGGCCATTCCTGATGCAGGATGTGCGCTCCGGTCAAGCTGCCATCGCCGCCAATGATGATCAGGCTGTCTATACCGTGTTCCAACAGCCGCCGCACCGCCGTGAGACGGCCGTTCCGTTCCCGAAACTGGCGGCAGCGGGCCGTGCCAATAACCGTGCCGCCGCGCTGCAAAATCCCGCCGACGTCCTGCCAGGTCATTTTCTGGATACGGCCGTCTGGCTCCACCATCCCCCGGTAGCCATCAAAAATAGCATAAACCTCTGCTCCCTGATCCAGTCCGGCACGCACCACGGCCCGTACCGCGGCATTCATCCCCGGTGCATCCCCGCCGCTGGTTAATACGCCAATTTTCTTCATACCATCTCCTCTGTAGGGCAATTTTGTAAATCGCCCCGCCCGATTTACAAAATCGGGCTACATTTTGTGCCGTCCCGCCACGGAATCTATTGTCTTCCACCAGCGGTCAATTGTCTCTTGTTTACTTTGCACATAAGCGGCCCAGTCACCATTGGGAATGATGGGCAGCGCAGAAATATACTGGATTTTGCCGATGTAGACCCAGGCTTGCGCGGTACGGCCGTCTGCCAGACACACCTCCCGCACCACCCGCCGGTAATCAGACTGCTCCGGCTGCTCCGGCTTGTACCCTTCTAACCAATCCAGGCGCACCAGAACAGCCGGGTATTGTTCCGGGTCTACAGTTATCAAGACGCCCTGCACATCCTCTTCCCCCGTTTCAATCAGCATGGGATAGTTGCTCACGTCGTAGAGACGGCCGTGTTCCAGCCACGCCCTTTCTTCTGCCACGATAGCGTCAGCCCAAAGGGCGTAATTCGGCTGCCCCGGCAGCAGCGTACCATAGACAAAAAACGGCAAATTTTTACTTTCAGTTTGATGCATAATTTTTCATTAGCGGCATTGTACCATCATGCCCTTTGCGATAAGATTATATATCAAGACCATACGCCCTCGTAGCTCAATGGATAGAGCAATCGCCTCCTAAGCGATAGATGATGGTTCGAGTCCGTCCGGGGGTACAAAAAAACGGGAAGATGGCTAATTGTTTTCCACCTTCCCGTTTTTTCAGGGGCAAAGCAATTTTCTGTGTCGCCAGCTTAAACTTCCGGCAACCGCTCAAAAAAAGTGTGGTACCCGCCGCGCTCCGGTAAATAGTGCGTATTGACAGCCTGGCATCCGGCCACAATAAACAAATGAATTTGCCACTGGCTGCTGACGCGGGTATGGAACAAAATACGTTCAAAAGCCCAGGCGTCTGAATGGAGCCAGGCGCACAAAGCTTCCAGTAATTTCCGTTCCAACGACCCTTCCCGATAAGACTGGCTGACCCAAAAGCGGGTGATGGCGTGGTAGTCAGGGGCGGCAGGGAGGATTTCGCTTAACGGCCGTATATACACACACCCCAAACAAGCATCCTGCGCCGGATTGAGAACGGTATAGGTGAAAGCCAGCCGTTCCCGATGTTCCCGGTCATGCCCTGCTAAATCCTGCAAATTGTCATCCAGGCTAAAGTCGTCGCTGGGCCAGGAACTGCCACTCCACTGGCGCAACATCTCGCGGCTGGCGGTGACGGCCGTGTAATCCAACTCCACATGCGCCGGAGTGAGCGGCGTTAAAATAAAATCGGCTGTGCGCAGTTCAGCCGGTAGAGAAACGGTTGCAGGGTAGAACATGTGTGAAGAATAGTTTCGCATTGCACTGATTTTGGTGATATTTTGCAGTGACGCACATTCTCTCTTTCCCGATCAAACATACCGGTTCTTTACCCAATCTGCTTATTGTGAATTTCCCTACGCTTCTTTGCCCAGAACAAATGACATCCAGGAATTTTTGCCGCGCCACCAGGGAAAAGCCCCACGGCCGTCGGCCGGTTCAGTTCCAACTCTTTTGAATTTGCCACCCCTTCTTGCCATTCATCGCCCCAGGGGTAGAGACGGCCGTCCGTATGCCGCGCCGCCCGTTCCCATTCCGCTTCTGTAGGCAAGCGGTAAGGCTTACCCGTTGTTTCCCGCAGCCAGTTGGCGTAAGCCACGGCTGCATACCAGGTGACGCCCACAACCGGCTGGTTAAGCTGCGTGAACCGCTCACCATAATCTACGGGGCCACTGCTGTCACCTTTATCAACCCAGCCTTCATCTGTCCAGCAATGACGCCATTTATCTGTATAGCCGCCGTCATCCACAAACATCTGGAATTGGGCATTGGTGACGGGGTAGCGGGCTATGCCAAAAACGTCCAGAGAAATCGTCGTCTTCTCCTCCCCCATCAGAAAGTCGCCGGCCGGAATAGAAATGATTTCCGGCTCTACCGTACAAACGCCGGGGCGCGGATCGCCCAATTGGGAGAGGACAACCCCGGCCTCAGCCCGTTCCGGCGGCGGCAAAACGGAGCGGCTCACCACCTGCACCAGCCGGGGCGTCAGCCGTTCCAGGTAAGCGGCCCCGCCGCCGGGCGTTTCATCTGCCTGAATCGCCGCTGGCGGGAGCAAGGCAGCCATGCGCCCCGACCAGACCAACGCCCGCCATTCCTTTTCCTGCCGCGGCGCCTGCTCCGGGCAAAGGGCGTAGGCCAGGTCTAAAAACAGTTCGCTGCCCTGCCGGTTGTTGTACAGCAGCTCTTCCGATCCCAACTGGGCCGCCAGATACCAGTAGTCGCCCTCAGCCACCCGCTGCCAGTAACGGCGGATGTAGGTGCGGCCGGTTACCAGGTAGCAGCCAGCCAGGTATTCCTGGAAGGTGCGGTGGGGGAAGCCATACGTTTGTGGTTTGCTCCCGCTGTCATTGCCGCCCTGCCCAATCAGCAAACCGGTGCGTTGGTCTACGTAGTCCAGAAATTCGGCCGCCAACCCAATATCGCCCAAATAAGCGTCATCTTCCAGCAATCCTAAAATATCCAGGCGGGACAGGTCGGCCCCGGCCCCTTGTTCGCTTTGCAGCCGGTGAGCTTCGTAGCCCAATCTGTCCAGAATGCGGCGCAGGCGCAAATCATCTTCCAGCAAGGCGGTCAGCCGGGGCGAAACGGCCAGCCCCTTGCCCGTCTGCCAGCGGCGTATCAACACGTCTACAGCCAGGTTATACAGGCGCACCCGCTCGCGGGGCAGCCCCACTTCCCGCTGGTGGATGATGGCCATGGTGGTCAGCAGCATGGGGTTTCGGGCCAACTCCAGCAGGTTGCCTGTGGCTGCCTGAAGCAGATCGCCGCTCTTTTGCTCGATTTCCTGGGGCGTCAGGCGGTCGGTCTGCGCCCCGTACCAGCGGCGCACAAAGCGCTCGATTTTGGCCTCGTCGAAGGGGGCTAGGGTTTCGGTGGCAAAGCCGGGCAAAACGGCCGTCCCCGTATAAGAGCGAATGCGGCAGGTGACAATCACCCGGCTCTGTTTGCCGTAAGTTTGCAACACCGCCGCTACCGCTTCCCGCACCAACGGCCGCGCCCTTACCGCCACCTCGTCCAGGCCGTCAAAAATGAGCAGCAAGGGGGATGCCAGCAGCGCATCCAGATAATCGGCCAGGTCGGGCACGCGCAAATCGGCAAAATCAGCCTGCCATTGGGCCAGAACGGCCGTGCGTAAGGCGTGTTGGCGTTCTTCTTCAGACAGTCCCGCCAAATCCAGTTTCACCAGGCGGTTGGCTAATTTACGCAAGACCAGCGGCAGCGGTGTGACGGCGCGCCAGCCAGCGGGCCGTTTTTCCTGCCCCAATTCTGCCGCCGCCAACCAGCCCGCCAGGTGGCGCACAAAACTGCTCTTGCCGCTGCCGGGGTCGCCCAGCAAGGCGATTCGGGAGTTGTGGGTCACCGCTTCCAGGGCGGTCAGGGCGCGATCCTCCTGCCTGCCCCGCTCGTCCTTTTCCGCGTCTGCCAGAGGAACCCGGTGGCGCGTGTCCAGGGCAATGTATACGCTGTCCAGGCCAATCTCATTGCCGGTTCCCTCGTCTTCGCCCAGGGAGGCCAGGGAAAGGACGTTGCAATGGCTGACCAGTTTTTGCAGGTAGTCCCGGCGCAGCCGGGCCAGCTTTTGGGCCGCGGTTTCTTCCTTGAGTTCCAGGGTCACGTTGTCCTCGGTGATGACCGGCCCTTGAACATTGCCGCCGACGTTGACGCCGCGCTCGCCTACGGCCGTACTCCCCGCTCCTTGCGCCACCGCCCCGGAAGCAGTTTCGGCTTGAAATGTTGCCCGGATACCGGCGACGGCCGCCTGGTAAGCCGCCTCGCTCTGTACATTAAACAGACATTTGAACATTAACATAACGAAATAGAAAAGAATTAAAATGGGAGATCTTCCTGTAAACATCTAGCTAAAGGAGGTTCACATGAAAGATCGCCCATCGAGTAAACAGCGTACCAAAAAAGTTTCCCGACAACAAACATTAGCTCGACGACGAC
>JALUPA010000273.1 GCA_027054335.1 Ardenticatenaceae bacterium | reverse complement strand
GAACCGGTGATAAAGGTAAATGTCTCGATAACGTGCTGATAATTGGTTAAAATCTCATCCGCCACACGGACGGCGCGTGCGCAATAATCTCAAGGTACGCAGTATTCAAGGGATACGTTATACTTTTCCATACTGTTCTCCTTTGCCTGGATGGGTTAGAAGGGAGTATAACGGCCGTAAAAATTCTTGACAACACCCCGCGCCTACGCTACCATACCAATCTCTTTTCCAGGGCCTGTAGCTCAGTTGGGAGAGCGCTACAATCGCACTGTAGAGGTCAGGAGTTCGAGTCTCCTCAGGTCCATTTTACAGTTGTATAAAGAAAAGCTGTGAGCAGGAGTAGTAGGGGTTTTAGATAAGGGTAGAGAATCGCGTCGCTGGGCTGGAAGCGCGGTAGATATTAACCCTGAACTCGCCTGTGAGCTTTGCCGGTGAACATGAAACTAGCCGGCGACGGCCGTACCCGTTACGTACTTTGAGTGGATGGTTTTTTGCCTGAAAAATCCGAATGCGTTAAAATTACGCCTTGTCGGTAGCACGTTATGGGCCTATAGCTCAGTTGGGAGAGCGCTACAATGGCATTGTAGAGGTCAAGGGTTCGAGTCCCTTTAGGTCCACTAGAAGCAGCAAGATAAAAACCATCAAATCAGAGTGGTACCGCGGAAGCCCTTTTCGTCTCTGAACGAGAGGGGCTTTTTGTTTGGAGATTGGTAATTGGGTGATTGAGTAATTAAGTAATTGGGTAATTGCCCCAATTACCCGGTTACCCAATTACCCAATTACTAATTACGTCCATGAACACATTATTTATTGATACCGAATACGCCAACGTTTACGCCAAATCGGCTGGGAAGCAGGGCGACCCGCTGGTGTTGGGCATTCACGGGTACAGCCAGCGAAATGGCTGGCATACTTGGGAGCCGCTGCTGGCGCCCCTGGCAGAGGCCGGTTTTTGGGTGGTGAGCGTGGATATGCCGGGTTGGGGGCAAAGTGTATTGCAGAAGCCGCAGCGGTTGACGAACGGCACGGCCGTTGACGCTGTTATCCAGATTTTGAATGGGTTGGACGCGGAGACGGCCGTCTTGATGGGCAAGAGTTGGGGCGGCGGGGTGGCTTTGGATACGGCCGTGGCCCATCCCCACCGCATTAGCAAACTCATCCTCACCGCTCCCGCTCGTCGCAGCCTGGACGATTTGGAAAACTTACCCCAGCCCGTCCTCCTGGCCTGGGCCAAAGACGACCCGGTTATCCCTTACGAATACGCCCAAAAATACGTCCAGCGTATTCCCCATATCCAACTGGAAACC
>JALUPA010000272.1 GCA_027054335.1 Ardenticatenaceae bacterium | reverse complement strand
GCACCAGTACCGACACTTGAAGTGGAACTGCGACCCCGCAGTAACGGACGGGCACTGTGCTCCGGATGTGGGCGGCAAAGACCGGGATACGATACACTGCCCGAGCGGCGCTTCGAGTTCATCCCGATGTGGGGCCACAAGGTGTTTTTTGTCTATGCGCCCCGCCGGGTTGAGTGTCCAGCCTGTGGCATCCGGGTGGAGCGGATGCCCTGGGTGGCAGGCAAACACCGCTTGACCGAGTCCTATGCCTGGTTTCTGTCGGGCTGGGCGAAGCGGCTGAGCTGGCAGGAGGTCGCCGAGGCGTTTCGCACGAGCTGGGACCATGTGTTCAGCTCGGTAGAGCGGGCCGTAGCCTGGGGGCGGGCACACCAGGACTTGTCGGGTATTGGCGCCATCGGCGTTGACGAGATCGCCTGGCAGCGGGGCCATCGCTATTTGACGCTGGTCTACCAGATCGACGAGCACTGTAAACGGCTGCTGTGGGTTGGTGAGAAACGCACGGTCAGGACCCTGTTGGGATTCTTCCGCTGGTTTGGTAAGGAGCGGAGTCAGGCGCTGAAGTTTGTTTGTAGCGACATGTGGAAGCCGTACCTGAAGGTGATTGCTAAAAAGGCAGGGCCTGCACTCCATATTCTGGACCGGTTCCACATCATGGCGCACCTGAGCAAGGCGATTGACGAGGTCCGCGCCCAGGAGGCGAAAGAGCTGAAGGAGAAAGGCTTTGAAGCGGTGTTGACGAAAACGCGCTGGTTGTTGCTCAAGCGACCGGAAAACCTGACGGACAAACAGGAGACCCGGCTGGCGGATCTGCTGCGGTACAATTTGAGGTCGATCAGAAGTTATCTTCTGAAGGAAGAGTTTCAGCTCTTCTGGTCGTACACCTCGCCCTACTGGGCCGGGCAGTTTCTGGATAAATGGTGCACCAAGACAATGCGCTCGAAGATTGAACCGATGAAAAAAGTGGCCAAGATGCTGAGACGGCATCGCCCCCTGCTGCTGAACTGGTTCCGAGCCAGAAAACAGTTTTCCAGTGGAATTGTCGAGGGCTTCAACACCAAAGCAAAACTGACCACCAGAAAAGCGTACGGTTTTCGGACCTATCATGCGGCTGAAATCGCTTTGTATCATGCGCTTGGTGCGTTACCCGTTCCGAAAACTACCCACGAATTTTTCTGACGAGGCAAAAAGAAAGGACCGACAGGGCCGGACAACCAGGAAGCGATTCAATTGCAGGAGCGACAACTCCTCAAGAGCGAGATGCAGGATCTCAAGGCCTGCCAGGTGAGATACCTGAGCATTGCCGTCACCG
>JALUPA010000271.1 GCA_027054335.1 Ardenticatenaceae bacterium | reverse complement strand
CCCGGCTTTTCCGGCCAGGACAGCTTTACCTATCAGGCCACGGACGGGATCGACACGAGCCTGGTGGCGATGGTGACCTTAGATATAGGCAGGGTGGACCTCGACATCGACAGCGACAACAATGGATATATCAACACCAGCGCCAACAAAGCGCGCATGCAGGCAGAAGACCAGATGGAGGCGACCACCCCCAAGCCAATCACATTCTTTGGCAACAATAGTCCCCATCCGGAGAGTGCCAGATACATTCCGTTACGTGTCAAAATCCAAGGCGGCAACAATCGTCTCTGGTCCATGGAATATACCCCGAACATTGCCGTTTACAAAAAAACAAACGCGGGATACGCCCTGGTTCCCTCGGGAAACAAGTTTTCGTTCGCCAATAATCCGCCAGCAAACCAATACTGGGTCAAGGCGATCGATAAGAATACCACCAATCTGCCGAACGGCCAGGACAAAATCGACCTGATCCTTTGGGACAACGGTGGAGTGGAACTGGAACGGGACACTGTGACCTTGAAAGTCCAGGACGGGAGCTCGGTTGCGGATTGGGTCATTCCCAACGACTGGACGATCGACTCCACGGGATTCAAAACTCCCATGCCGGCCGAAGGAGCCGTGGGACCTCGGGCCGAAGGCACAGGGCTACCCTACAACCGCTACAACGCCGGGGACGCTTACACCCGCACACCAGTTCAAGGGGCGTTCTCGCTTTCGTTCACCGTGGAGCTTGACCCCCGATACGTTCATGCCGACTATCACCCCAAGGGAAAGGCCGAAATCATTGACAAGCAGGATAAGCCCAAGCTTAGCTTCGTAGCAAACAGCGGCGTGAAAATAGGACCAGTAAACGGCCGGCGGTATTACGAGGTGGCCATTCTGGATGTCGTTGGCTGGGTTGACAGAGCAGGAGGGCTCGGCGTACTGAACAAGCCCAGCGCCTGGACCGGAAACCCGCCCGACAAAGTACACATTGAAAAGGACGGAAAGTTGCTTTACGTCGAGGAGAGCCTGTCCCGGCTTATGACTGCGGTAAAGTATAAAGGACAATATGCTGACATGACGGATGCCCAAGGGATCAACCCGACAAGTTGGGAAGATTACTACAACATCCTTCAAAGACATTACAATCGTTTTCGGGCTTTGGGGCGCACCTACCGGATGAAAATCGAGTTCGACGGCAACGCCACGCTTACTGTTGCCGTGGCTCCCCAAGGAAGCAACGTGTTCTCGACCGTTTACCAGGACGACAACTTTCAGCTTCAGGGAACGGACAACTATCTCCACCTGCAAAGCCATTGGGGAAGCGG
>JALUPA010000270.1 GCA_027054335.1 Ardenticatenaceae bacterium | reverse complement strand
CACGGAGGTCACGGAGCCGCGAAGCCACAGAGAAATTCGTTGACCACTCCGCGCCTCTGCGGCTCCGTGACCTCCGTGTTTCCATCCCGGTCCGTCATTTATTCACTGCGGGAATGGCTCGCCCCGGGATGGAGACGTCAGTATTGCAGGGCATGGGATAACGCCAGATTGTTATTTGGCTTAATGTGGAAGAACTCACCCTGACGCGCGCACAAGCCTCCGGCGCCGGTTCGGGGCGAATCATGTTTATGATTCATTGATCACGCCACGGCATATGAAACGCGGAGGTCACGGAGCCACAGAGTCACAGAGAAATTCGTCGAAAACTCCGTGCCTCCGCGGCTTCGTGACCTCCGTGTTTCCATCCCGGCCCGCCATTATTCACCACGGGTATGGCTCGCCCCGAGGGTGGAGAAGTCAGTATTGCAGGGCATGGGATACTGGTCACGGCCCTGTCTGATGCCTCAGTTCTTCCATGATCAGGGGTGTGGCCAGCGGACTCATGACGGTTAATTGAGAACGCCTCTTAGCTCATTCTTGATTCTCTTATTGCATCCAGTATGTCTTGAGTCGTTGCCTTTGTTTTGACACCTTGCACATCAAAAGGTGATTTCGCTTCTTTCTTTTTTGGTATAAGGGAAAATACACTGCCATCTTTTCGGCGAATTTCAACTTCTTCCCGCTGTGCAATGTTTAATAACTTCGAAAGGTTTTGACGGGCTTCTGAATAAGTGAATACTTTCATGGTAGTCATTCCAATACTTCAATTTTCAGTGCGGATGAGATTTGTTTCATACGCTTGTCCAGTTTGATCAAGGGGCAGGACAATTTTTTTGCACACTGCAAGAAATAAGCATCATGAGCATAAATATCGTATTCAAGGGCCAACTCCAGGGCTTGCCGGATGTCGACGGAAATCAGCCTGGCGGGAATCGAACTCGCCGCTGTAAATGCAGATAATGCTTCGCCACGCGTGAGCTGCTTTCGCTTTACCATGGCCGTCAGTGCGTTACCCATCTCATAGGGTAGTATTTCCGGGGCGATGACCGTTGTTTCCGCTGTAAGACGGATAATGTTGGCTTTCTCTGGTTCATCCAGGACCACGGCCAGGAAAATATTTGTGTCGGATACGATATCCATATTGTACAAATGTATATCTGGTTGGGTTGTCGTCAAGGGCTAACCAAAAATATCGGCCGTAATGGAGCGGTACCAGCCCTCGGCATAGATTGCCTCCATGCGCCGGGTCGAGCGCGGTGCGTCACGCGGCCCGACGCCGCCGGCGCCCTTGACACCGACAATGCCCTCGTC
>JALUPA010000269.1 GCA_027054335.1 Ardenticatenaceae bacterium | reverse complement strand
CAACTATATGCAACACCAAGCCGTCATCGTGTGCCGCCAAACGCTTCCCACAATCTCGCCATGTCCCCGTCAGAATTGCCAGGCTTCTGGTAAAAGTGGCCGACCACAGCCGTTTTCGTGTGCGGTGCAAATAGATTTGATTTGGGTCACGGGGCAGTGCCACGACATGAATGCACTCATTACCCAGTTATTCCAGGCATGTGCTACACTTACATACAGTCGGTGGCCCGTTTCCGCAGGCAGCTAATTAGATAATGGAACAGTGCATCCATACTGTACCATTGTTACGCTTTGAGCTATTTAACTTCAAACATTATACTGTGGTGTCATGGGTAACAAGAGGTGACTCAAACATAAAGCAAGAAAGGCAACAAGTCATGGATGTTTTTAAGCTGCGCAACACACTGATCTCCAACTACACGGATTACATCAAGAGCTTTATTACTATTCGGGATGACCGCATTAACAAACACGTAGAACAAGAACTGCAAAAAGGCATCCTTTGGCCAGACCCCCTGATTCAACTCAACCCAAACTTTGAACCAGGCGAGTGGATTGAGACGCTCGTCTCGCAAGGTAATTTACATCCACAAGCCAATCAGATTTTTCGCCTCGATAAAAATAAAAGTCCTGTGGGCAAGCCCATGCGCCTCCACCGGCATCAATCTGATGCTGTCGTTGCCGCCAGGTCTGGGGACAATTATGTTTTGACCACCGGAACTGGTTCCGGAAAGAGCCTGGCGTATATTGTGCCCATCGTTGACCACGTCCTACGACAGGGAAGCGGCCGTGGCATCCAGGCGGTGATTGTGTATCCCATGAATGCGTTGGCCAATAGTCAAATAAACGAGCTAGACAAATTCCTCCTTCACGGCATTGAGGGGGCGCCGCCAGTTACTTACAAACGGTATACAGGCCAGGAAAAAGAGCCTGAGCGTCAGGAAATTATCAACCATCCACCTGATATTCTGCTAACAAATTATGTGATGCTAGAATTGATCATGACCCGACCCAGAGAGCGACGGTTGGTAGACGGGATGCGCGGGCTGCAATTCCTGGTGCTGGATGAACTCCACACGTATCGCGGCCGCCAGGGGGCTGATGTAGCTATGCTGGTACGGCGCGTGCGCGATGTATGCCAAAACCAGAATTTACAATGTATTGGAACTTCAGCCACATTGTCCGAAGGAGGCCCATTCTCTGAACAACAACAGGAAATTGCCGAGGTCGCCACGAAACTCTTTGGCGCTGAAGTCAAACCCGAACGAGTCATTGGTGAAACGCTGCGGCGAGCTACCGAACCGCGAGACCTGGCCGATCCCGACTTTCGTAACCAATTAACCAGACGAGTGGCTAATCGGCAGCAAGAGCCTCCTATAGAATATGATGCGTTTATAAATGACCCCCTGTCTATCTGGATTGAAACAACCTTTGGCCTGACAACTGAAAAAGAAACGGGACGCCTTAAAAGGGCAGAACCGATTAGCATCACCGGGGAAAAAGGAGCAGGGCAGCAGCTTGCCGATCTAACCGGTTTGCCCATCGAGCAATGTACGCAAGCTATTCAGGAAACGCTTTTGGCGGGATATAACGTACCGCAAGAAGATACCCAATTTCCTGTCTTCGCCTTCCGCCTGCATCAGTTCATCAGTCGAGGAGACATGGTGTATGCTTCACTGGAGGAACCAGATACCCGGCACATTACGCTCAACGGGCAGAAGTTTGTGCCCGGCGACCGTCAAAAAGTATTATTGCCAATTAGTTTCTGTCGTGAGTGTGGCCAAGAATACTATATCGTCAGACGTATCACCGACCAAGCGAATGGCCGTTCCACCTTCATACCGCGCGAACTAAGAGACCAGACCAAAGAAGAAGATGAAGAACGAGGCTTTCTCTACCGCAATCCAACGAATCCCTGGCCAGACGATTTGACTGCGCTTTTGGCTGGAGAGCGGCTGCCAGAAGATTGGCTGGAACCTTATAAAGGCGGAATGCGGGTTAAATACGGCCACCGAAAGAAGTTACCAAAAGCCGTCGCCCTGAACACGTTGGGGGAAGAGGACAGTAACGGCCTCGTTTACCAGTTCGTAAAAACGCCATTTCCTTTCTGCCTCAATTGTGGCGTGACCTACAGCGGCCGTGAACGATCCGATTTTGGCAAACTGGCAACACTTTCCTCAGAAGGACGCAGCACAGCTACCACGATTTTAAGCCTTTCGGCATTACGGGCGTTGCGCCGTGATGAAACACTCAGGCAAACAGCCCGAAAATTACTCAGTTTTACCGATAATCGTCAGGATGCCTCTTTGCAGGCAGGTCATTTTAACGACTTTGTTGAAGTTGGTCTTATCCGGGCAGCGCTTTATCGCGCCGTGGCTGACGCCGGTGAAAGCGGCCTGCAACACGATCAACTCTCTCTACATATTTTCCGGGCGCTTAACCTGCCTTTTGACCTGTACGCCAGCGATCCGGAAGGGGGACGGAGCCGCAGCAAACGACGCTTGACAGAGCAAGCATTTCGGGACGTATTGGGTTATCGAGTTTACCAGGACTTGCGTCGCGGCTGGCGTATCACGGCGCCGAATCTGGAACAATGTGGTTTGCTCCAGATTGATTACCTTGATTTGGAAGAGATATGCGCTGATGAAGCTGTATGGGCGGGCGTCCACGCGACGTTGGCAACAGCAACGGCCGCACAGCGTTACCACGTATGTAAAGTATTACTCGACGTTCTTCGTCGCGGGCTGGCTATTCAGGTTGATTACCTGGATTCTATTTATCAGGAAGGCATGAAACAACGCAGCAGCCAACATCTGGCTATTCCCTGGGCAATAGATGAGTCGGAGCGTTTGACGCATGATTTTATCGCCGTGCCTGGTTCCGCTCGTTATCGAAGTAATCGTGAATACCTCTTTGTCTCACCGCGCAGCGGTTTTGGTATGTTTCTGCGTCGCCAGGGTACATTCCCCAATTATGATGGGCCAAAACTCAAACTGGATGATACGCAAATTATCATCCAACAATTGTTTACCGCCCTGGCGCAAGAAGGATTGCTGGATCGCGTGGAAGAACCAAAAGACAAAGATGACTTTCCCGGATACCAGTTGAATGCGGCGCTGATGGTGTGGCAAGCCGGAGACGGCCGTATCCCCCTCCACGATCCGATTCGTATGCCCCGCCTGCCAGAAACAGTCAAAACGACCAGCCGGACAAACCCGTTCTTTGTCAACCACTACCAGGCCATCGCGCTTGATTTGAAAGGCGTGGAAGCGCGGGAACATACAGCACAGGTGCCCAGCGATGAGCGGGAAAGGCGGGAAGACGCTTTCCGTAAAGCAGAGTTGCCAGTCTTGTACTGCTCGCCGACAATGGAACTGGGCGTAGATATTGCCCAACTCAACGTCGTCAACATGCGTAATGTGCCGCCGACGCCGGCCAATTACGCCCAACGCAGCGGCCGTGCCGGGCGCAGCGGCCAGCCCGCTCTGGTCTTTACCTACTGCACCACCGGCAGCCCGCACGATCAATACTTCTTCAAACGGCCGTCTCACATGGTTGCCGGTTCAGTTCGGCCGCCGCGGCTCGATTTAGCCAACGAAGACCTGATTCGCGCCCACGTCCACGCCGTCTGGCTGGCAGAAACGGGGCAAACCCTCTACAACTCCCTCAAGGAACTACTCGACCTGGATGGGGAGCCACCTGCCTTAACCATTAAAGAAAACATCCTGGAATCATTGCAAATACCGGCTGCCCGGCAACAGGCCGAGCAACGCTTGACCCGCATTTTAGCCACTGTCACAGATGAATTGCAGGGCGCCCCCTGGTATAACGAGGAATGGTTACACGCGACATTGAGTCAGGCTGTTCGCCGCTTTGACGAAGCGTGCGACCGCTGGCGCGGCCTCTATAAATCAGCATTGCAGCAGCGTGATCGACAGGATGAAATTGTGCGCAGCCCCGTAAGTTCGCCGGCTGAGAGAAAGCGAGCGCAACAACTACGCAAAGAAGCAGAGTCTCAACTCGAACTGCTGTTAGACGCCCGCAATATGAGCTTTTCTGACTTTTACAGCTATCGTTACTTTGCCAGCGAGGGGTTTTTGCCCGGTTACAACTTCCCTCGCCTGCCGCTTTCAGCCTATATTCCCGGACGGCGCGGACGACGTCGTGACGATAGAGATGAATTCCTCTCCCGACCCCGTTTTTTGGCTATCTCTGAATTCGGCCCGCGCAGTATCATCTACCATGAAGGTTCGCGCTATGTTATCAACAAAGTCATTTTACCAGTCAGCGAGAATGGCCTGCTGACAACCAGCGCCAAAGTTTGCCCCGCTTGCGGCTATCTACACCCCATTACCGGCGAGGCCAACCCGGATCGCTGCGACTATTGCGACGCCTTGCTGCCAGGGGCCATGACCACATTATTCCGTATGCAAAACGTGGCGACCCGGCGGCGGGACCGGATCAACAGCGATGAGGAAGAACGGGTGCGCATGGGGTATGAACTGCAAACGAGCGTGCGATTCAACGTCACTCACGGCCGTCCCGCCTTCAGTACCGCCTCTGTCACAGCAGCCGATGGTCGGGAGTTATTGCGCCTCACCTATGGCAGCGCAGCCACTATCTGGCGCGTTAACAAAGGGTGGCGACGACGGCGCGACAAAGAAATTATGGGGTTCGTCCT
>JALUPA010000268.1 GCA_027054335.1 Ardenticatenaceae bacterium | reverse complement strand
CCTGTCGTCAGCAGCCTGATGGCCTTGCGTCTGGTCAGCGCCCTGGCCTTTGCCGCGCTGCTCCTGGGCGAGCGGCTCACCTCCCTCTGGCAGTTGTTGGGCGCAGTCATCATCATCGTCACCATCACCTGGTATCTGCGTCAAAATGGGGGTGAGGAGAAATAGCAACTTGCATTTTGGTAACATAAATGTTACCATGAGTTCATGGAAGTGAAAGAATATGTGCGGGCAGACGGCTCAAGCCCTTTCAGCAAGTGGTTTAACCGACTAGACACTCAAGCTGCCGCCAAAGTAACTGTAGCAATCACACAATTAGAGCAAGGCAACAGTTCAAATATCAAATGGTTCAAGGAACTTGGCGAATATCGGATTAACTGGGGGCCTGGATACAGAATTTACTTAACGCAAGAAGGAAATGAATTGGTCATTCTTTTGGGCGGTGGTACGAAAAGAAAGCAGCAACAAGATATAAAGAAGGCAATTGAACTTCTGCAAGAATATAAGGCGCGGAAAAAAGGAAGGTAATTATGGCTATTACACGGGATTTCAGAGACACAGTTCAGGCGCGTATTCAACACGACGAAGCCTTTGCCGCTGCACTGCTGGATGAGGCAGTTTTATTATTTCTGGATGGTGAACCGGAATTGGCGAGATTGACGCTGCGTGATTTGGTGAATGCCACGATTGGTTTTGAAGAGTTGGCTTCTGAGGTAGAAAAGCCCAGCAAAAGTTTACATCGAATGCTCTCCGCCAAAGGAAATCCGACAATGGATAACCTGACCCAGATATTCAGCGTGTTAAAGCGCAAACTTGGCGTTGATTTTGAAATACATGCGGTAAAACATGCCTGAATAACACAACGTGGAAAACCCAAAAGGTCTTCAAGCCATGATGCATGATGTGCGATCAAAAAACCTACACATCATGTATCTTTTTTTTACAACGGCCGTAATCGAGGTATCATTCTCCCCATCTATGGTCTGAAGAGAAGGAGAACCCCATGAAACGTCTGATACAAATTTTACTGGTTATTCTGGCCGGCATCATCGTGCTGGCAATTGTGGCTGTGGTCATGCTGTTTTCTACGGTAAGACGGCCGTATCCCGACACCGATGGAACCGTCACCCTGCCCGGCCTCAAAGAAGAAGTGACCATCATCCGCGACGAGATGGGAATGCCCCACATCTACGCCAACAACCTGGAAGACTTGTTCTACGCTCAAGGCTACGTCACCGCTCAGGACCGCTTCTGGCAAATGGAATGGTGGCGTTACCAGGGGCAGGGTCGCGTTTCCGAACTGGTGGGCGAACCGGGCATCGAACCGGACAAATTTATCCGCACCGCCGGCTGGAACCGCATGTCCCAAACCACGCTGGATTACTACCGGGAAGAAGCGCCCGAATTTTACAGCATCCTGGAAAGCTACAGCGCCGGCGTCAACGCCTACATCGGCGACAAATCCCCCGGCGAACTGTCCATCAACCACAAAATCCTGCAAACGGTCAACGAACCGTGGGAAATTGAACCGTGGACGCCGCTCAACACTGTCTCCTGGGGCGTGGTCATGTCCTTTGTCCTGGCGGACGACATCAAGCGGGAACTAGCCTACGCCAATCTAATTGACGAGTTTGGCGAAGAGGCCACCTTTGAGTTGCGCCCACCGTACCCTTACGATTCTCGCCCGGTCATTGCCCCCACAGGCGAGTTGGTAAGTGAATTTGCTCAGAGTGGTTTGCCGGAGAGGTGGGATACGGCCGTAAACTGGCAAAATGTCAACACTGACATCATCGGTCAACTCCCGGAAAACATCCTCGGTGCGCCCCCCTTTGTGGGCAGTAACAATTGGGTCGTCAGCGGCGAGCACACTGATACCGGGATGCCCCTGCTGGCCAATGATCCTCATCTGGCTATCCAACTCCCGGCCATCTGGTACGAAGTCGGCCTGCACGCGCCTGGCTTCGACGTGGTGGGCTTTTCCTTTGCTGGCGTTCCCGGCGTCATCATTGGCCACAACGACAAGATCGCCTGGGGCGTGACCAACACCGGCGCCGACGTGCAAGACCTATACATCGAAAAGATCAACCCGAACGACCCCAACCAGTACGAATGGCTGGGCGAATGGCAGGATATGGAAATTATCGAAGAAACCATCAAAGTTAATGGTGGCGAAGATATTATCCTGCCCGTGCGCCTTACCCGGCACGGCCCCATCATCAGCGACATCCGCGACGACGCCAAAGACGTGTTAGCCATGCGCTGGGCTGCCCAGGAACCGTCTCGCGTCCTGCAAGCCGCCATCCTCCTCAACCAGGCGCAAAACTACGACGATTTCCGCGAGGCCCTGCGTTATTGGGACGTGCCCTCGCAAAACTTTGTCTACGCCGACGTAGAGGGCAACATCGCCTACCAGATGCCCGGCTTGACCCCCATCCGCAAAAACGGCAGCGGCCTGGTTCCCGTTCCCGGCTGGGATGGCGAGTATGAATGGGAAGGCTGGATTCCCTACGAGGAGCTGCCCGCCCTGTTCAACCCGGAAAAAGGGTACATCGTCACCGCCAACCACGCCATCGTAGATGAAGAATACCCCAACTTCATCACCCGCGACTGGGCATCCGGCGACCGGGGCCAGCGTATTGTGGATTTAATTGAAGAAGGCATCGCCGACGGTCAAATCAGCCAGGCCGATTTGGCCGCCATCCAGTTTGACAGCTATTCGCTGGTGGCGGACACGTACCTGCCCCTGCTGAACAATGTGGATATGTCCGACCCGCGCGTGCAGGAAGCGGTGGACATCCTGAACAAGTGGAACCGGCAGGAACGGCGGGAGGAAACGGGGCCGGTTATCTTTGAGATTTTCCTGCTGAAGCTGTACCCGGCCGTTGTGCAAGATGAAATCGGGCAGGAGAATGTAGAGAAACTGCAAAACCGCAACAATATTTTTCTGCACAAGATCGCCAATGAACCGGAATCGCCCTGGTGGGATAACGTAGAGACGCCAGGCAAGGAAAACCGGGAAGATATTCTGCTTCAAGCGCTGACGGAGGCGCTGGACTGGCTGGATGAAAATGCGCCGGGCGGCCCGGACGCCTGGACGTGGGGCGAGCTGCATCAGGCGCCGTTTGTCAGCGATCCGCTGGGTAAAAGCGGCGTCGGCCCGGTTGAAGCGCTGGTTAATCGCGGCCCGTTCCCCGCTGATGGCGGCAACAGTCTGGTCAATGCCGTTAGCTGGGATTTGAAAGACCCGGCGCGGGTAAACTGGCATCCTTCCATGCGGATGCTGGTGGATATGAGTAATTTTGACGCCAGCCAGATGGTCATCCCCACCGGGCAGAGCGGCCATCCGGGGAATCCTCATTACGACGATCAGATTGAGTTATGGTTGAATGGGGAGTATCATCCGATGTGGTGGAGCGATACGGCCGTGCAGTCCGCCGCGGCCGATACGCTTATTCTCAAACCAGGGAATTGAGGTTCGAGATTGGAGATTGGAGATCGGCAATTTCAATCTCCAATCTCTAATCTAGAATCTCTCATTTTTGCGTTACAATGTACCCATGAGCAAACAAGTTACCCTGACCTTACCCGAACCCGTTTACCAACGCGCGCAACAAGTTGCCGCCTCCACACACCGGGACGTCCACGAAGTTTTATCCGAGGCTTTGGCGCAAACGTTTCGGCCGTTTCCGGTTGATGAAAACAGAGAGTTAATGCTGCGAGAAGTAGCAGCATTCAAAACGCTCCACCCGCAACTGGTACAGCAATATTTGGGGAAATATGTCGCCATTTATCAGGGACAAGTCGTTGATCATGACCGTGATCCTGTCGCTTTGTTGAAACGTATCAACCAGAAATATCCTGATAAGGTTGTATTGCGCCGCAAAGTAGAAAAAGACCCCGATCCTGTTTTACGTTTCCGCTCACCCCGTTTTGTGCAATGAGCCGTCTATCTTTTCTATATGACGAATCATACTACCCGGCTTTTCCTGTCATTGAAGCCGAAGTTGATGGCTACGATGATGTACACAGCCATCAAACAATTAGCGTGCTCCTGGATTCTGGCGCTGACGGCACGATGATTCCTTCTGACGTTTTGCAAGCTGTCGGCGCTAAATATGAAGATACCGTGCAAATGTATGGCACAGCCGGAGGCGTGCAAACAGTTGATCGTTATACAGTTGCCATTCAAATAGGATCACACTTGGTGCAGGCTGTCCATGCGGTAGCCGTTGCGCCTGGCAGCGAAGCAGTTTTGGGCCGTGACGTACTTAACGAATTGGCTATATTGTTAAATGGCCCGGCTCATACGACAGAAATCATTACCGAATCGCTATGATGTATAAGAAAGTCGGGAAAATCGCGGGGCTGGGGCTGGGTATTTTGTTGCTGCTCACGGCCGTAACCATCTTCTACCCACAAAACACCTGGCCCTTCACCACGAACCTCGATTATCTCATCCCCCCGGAAGACCAATACAACGTCCGCATTTTGCGCGACGAGTGGGGCGTACCCCACATCTTCGGCCAGACAGACGCGGACGCCGCTTACGGCCTGGCTTTTGCCCACGCGGAAGATGATTTTGGCACGATTCAGGATACGGTGCTGGCTTCGCGGGGGATGTTGGGTCAGGTATACGGCCGTGACTCCGCCCCCATAGATTACTTCGTCCACCTCTTGCGCATTTGGGACGACATTGACGCCCAATACGAGACCATCCCGCCCCAAACCCGCGCCGTCCTGGAAGCCTACGCCGCCGGCCTCAACCATTACGCCGCCCTCCACCCCGACGAAGTGGCTACAGCCGACCTCTTCCCCATCACCGGCCAGGACATCACCGCCGGCTTCATGCTCAAAGTGCCCGTCTTCTTCGGCCTGGACAGCGCGGTGGGTGAACTATTTGAACCGCCAGAGGAGGGGGATCAGAGATTAGAGATTGGAGATTGGCCTGTAGCCATCGCTAATCTCCAATCTCCAATCTCCCAATCACCAATCTCCGCCCCTTACGGCTCCAACGTCTTTGCCGTCAGCCCGGCCCGTTCCGCCAACGGGGAGACCTTTCTGGCCGTCAACTCTCATCAGCCATGGGAAGGGGCGGCCGCCTGGTACGAAGCTCACGTCCGCAGCGAAGAAGGCTGGGATGCGGTGGGCGGTCTGCTGCCCGGTGCGCCGGCCATTGTCCTGGGGCATAACCGGCAGTTGGGCTGGTCATTCACCGTCAACCACCCCGATCTGGTAGATATTTACGAACTGGAAATTAACCCGGACAACCCGAATCAGTACAAATTTGACGGAGAATGGCGGGAACTGGAAGTGCGGCAAGTGACCCTGCGCGTCAAGATCGTCGGCCGTCTCGTCATCCCCGTCCAGCAAACGGTCTGGTGGTCGGTGTACGGGCCGACGGTGCAGCAGGAATGGGGCACGTTTGCCATCCGCTACGCCGGGATGGGCGAAGTGGGGTACGCGGAGCAATTTTTGCGATTGAACAAGGCGACCAATCTGGCCGAGTGGCAGGCGGCGATGCGGGACGGGCCGCTGCCCATGTTTAACGCCGGTTACGCCGACAATCAGGGCAACATCTACTACGTCTACAACGCCCGCCTGCCCCTGCGGGCGGAAGGGTACGATTGGCAGGGCGTCCTGCCGGGCAACACCAGTGAGACGTTGTGGACGGAGTATCTGCCTTACGACGAGTTGCCCCAGGTACTCAATCCTGCTTCCGGCTTCATCCAGAATGCGAACAGTACGCCCTACCAGACAACGCTTGGCCCGGAAAACCCGCAGGAAGCGGATTATGCGCCCGCTTTTGGCATTGAGACGGCGATGACGAACCGGGCTTTACGCGCCCTGGCTTTGTTTGGCGCGGACGAGGTGATCACCTGGGAGGAGTTTTACGCCATCAAATATGACACGGCGTATGATCCCACTTCGGACGTGGCCCAACTGGTGCAGATGCTGGCAGAAAATCCGCCGCCGGGGGATGAAAACGCGCGGCAGGCGGCTAAATTATTGGCGGAATGGGATTTGCAGGCGACGCCGGACAGCCGGGCTACGGCCGTAGCCGTCCTCACCCTCAATTTCCTCTACGAATCTGATGAAGTGGAACTGGAACCGTGGCGATTGGTCAACAGCAACATCCCCCTGGCCGCCGCGCAGGACAGTTTGCAACAAGCTGTGGACGTTCTGGTGGAAAATTTTGGCGGGGTGGACGTGCCCTGGCAGGAAGTGAACCGGCTCATCCGAGGGAACGTGGATGTGGGCTTGGGCGGCGGCCCGGACGTAAATCACGCCATTTACGGGGAGTTGCAGGAAGACGGCCGTTTCCGGGGCATTGCTGGGGATTCTTACATAATGCTGGTACAGTGGGATGCTGACGGCCGTCTCACGTCCCAAAGCATCCACCAATACGGCAGCGCCACCAGCCGCCCCGACTCGCCCCACTACGCCGACCAGGCCCCCCTCTTCGCCCAACGCCGCCTCAAACCCGTCTGGCTGGACGAGGCGGACATCCGGGCGCATCTGGAACGGGAGACGGTGTTTGGTAAACGGTGAACGGTAACTGATTACCGTTCACCGTTCACCAAACCTCGTGGCATTGGCGGCAGCGGGCTTCGTACACTTCGTTAGCCCCTACCAGGACAACCGGATCGTCGAAAGCGGCGGGACGGCCGTCAATCAAACGCTGCGTGCGGCTGGCTTCCTCAGCGCACACCACGCAGATGGCGTGCAGCTTGTCTACCATTTCCGCCCGCGCCAGAATGTCCGGCATGGGGCCAAAGGGAACGCCGCGAAAATCCATATCCAGCCCGGCGCAGATAACCCGTTTGCCCTCATTGACCAGCGTCTCGCACACCTCTACGATGGCCGGTTCAAAAAATTGCACCTCGTCAATCGCTACCACCGTCGTTTCCGGCGCAATCAGCCGCAATATCTCCTGGGCGGAAGCCACCGGCTTCGCTTCAAAGTCCGCGCCGTTGTGAGATGTGACCCGCTCCCCGTGATACCGGTCATCAATGGCCGGTTTGAACACCTGCACCGGCTGCCGGGCAATCTGCGCCCGCCGCAGCCGCCGGATCAACTCCTCCGTTTTACCGCTGAACATACTACCGCAAATGACTTCGAGACGGCCGTGTGTGTGTTTCATTCGTCCTCCAAAATGTAGGGCGATTTTGTAAATCGGGCGGCGATTTACAAAATCAGGCTACAATCTTCCTGACGTGAAAAAAGGCAGATACGCTGCCGCATCTGCCTCTATAAATTCCCCATGACTAAAAGGTAAACTACTCGATAAGCCCTTCAGCCCGCAGAAAACGCTTGATGTCAATGAGTGCTTTTTGACCGATACCCGGCAGCGCCAACAAAGCATCTTCACCTTTTTCCAACAGCGCCAATACCTCACCCACAGTAGCCACTTCTGCTTCTTGCAAAGCTTTGACCGCGCGTGTGCCCAGAGACATTGCTTCTACGGAGAGGTTGACCGGTTTAGCTTTTTCTTCCTTTTTTTCTTCCTGAACCAGTAGTTCTTCCCGTTTCTGCAAACGGCGCATGAAGCGGTCTACCTGGCCCTCGGTGTCTACCAGACGCTGCTGCCCGGTATAGAAGGGATGTGTACCTGACCAGATTTCCACCCGGATTTCCGGGATGGTGGAACCAACGGTCATCACTTCTTCACCGGCGACAAAAACTTTGGCTTCAGGATACCATTTGGGGTGTAATCCTTCTTTCATAATGTCGCTCCCTTATCCTTCCACCGGATAGACGCTGATGATTTTACGGCCGTGTATCGTCTCAAACTTCACCTGACCATCAATCATCGCAAAAATCGTATGATCTTTACCCATACCGACATTATTGCCGGGCTTAAATTTTGTACCGCGCTGGCGCACAATAATATTCCCCGGAATCACGTACTCGCCGCCATACCGTTTCACGCCGAGACGTTGGGCATTACTGTCACGGCCGTTCTTTGTCGAACCGGCCCCTTTCTTATGTGCCATGAAACACCTTCCTCAAAAATTACCCAGTTACCCAGTTACCTAATTACTATTTGTAATTACGTAATTGCGTAATTAAGTAATTACTTATCCTACCACAATCTCATCAACCCGTAGCCGGGTATAAGATTGCCGGTGGCCCCGGCGGCGGCGATACCGCTTTTTGGGCTTATACTTCCAAACAAAAATCTTCTTGCCGCGATACTGCTCCACCACAGTCGCTTTGACGGAAACACCGTCTACCGTGGGCCGGCCCACCTTTACATTTTCACCATCCGCCAGGAGCAGCACGTTTTCCAGTTCAATCTGCTCACCGACTTCATAGGGCAGCTTCTCGGTGGAGAAGGATTCACCCGCTTCGGCGCGGTATTGCCGGCCACCACTTTCTACAATTGCGTACATTATGTGTACCTCCAAAAAATAACCAGCATCCGGGATGCTGGCCGTTGTTGTCAAGCGGCGCAGGTAGTGGTAGATGACCTGCACAGCGGTTGAGGATTATAACCGTCTCCCCCGCCCTTGTCAAAAACAATGTTGGGCAATTCAGCAATTTCAAATCCAAGCGACACCTGGTAGGGGCGGGAGGGCGCGGTATGGTCTTGGGCAAACAAAACGACATTATTCCGCACCCTCTCGCCCCAATTCCGGCCGTATTCGGGGCAAGACGGGCGGGAGAAATGCCCGTTCTGCATGGCGAAGATGTTTCCCACCCGTCCTACCCCCACGACGAATTGAACATGATCGAATTACCGCATCATCTTTTACTTAACGAACAGAAAGCAATGACTGCTTTTGCCAACTATTTGTCTGAACAGATGGCCGGTAATCTGGCGCATCTTTATTTGTTCGGCTCAAAAGCGCGGGGGGACTTCCAACCTGATTCTGACATTGATTTGCTGGTTATTGTGCGGGAATTAACACCGGATGCGCGCTGGCTTATTCGGGCAGCGGCGGTCGATTATTTACTGCAATACGAAGTTTTGCTCAACACACATATTCTCGACCAGGCGCATTGGGATAAAATCACACAGTATCAAGATACGCTATGGCGCGAGGTAGACCGGGACGGCGTTCCCATTCTTGTCCCCGCAGCCTCAACGCTCGTACACTAAAATAACGGTGGGCAGGAGAACGTAGGCGGGGATAGACGTAGGCGGATCGGTTAATATCAGGCCGGTAGACGCGCCGCTGGCCTGCCCGTCCCCTGCCACCAGCCCCGTCGCCGTAAATTCCTCCGTAAAAAAGCCGCCGTTGAGAACGGCCGGCGCCGGATCTCAGCAAACCGGAAAGCCGTGTCAAACGCTTTGCCCGCTACGTCAAAAATGACAAGGTTGATGTAGAAACTTATTTTCTGCCATTTATTGTTAAACTGTTAGCTGGATTGGCCGCCAGCGGCCCTTGGTTCTGGTTATGGATGCCAGCGAAACGGGACGTAACTGTCTAGCGGCTCAGTGAGTTCGGGCTGCCCGCTCATTCTCATCCTTTATGGCCTGACGTAAGAAGGCTTCTACAGCCGGTATAATTGCGCCGCCGGATTCAATGAAATAGCCGCTGAACATAGTGCTGACTACACCACATAACCCCAGAGCCGTTTCTTTTGGTGCAACTGTAACCATTTGTTCGATGAGGTCTAAAATGCGATAATTTGCTTGAACAGATATTTTTGGATATTTTTTCATAATTGTATTTTCTCAGAAAACATCTGTTTTATCCTTTTTTGTTCGCCCTCGTTAGGGAAAACCAAAGTAATTGGGTAATTACCCAGTTACCCAACTACCCAATGCTAACTATCCCCCGGCCGTTATACGGCGCCATGATCCAACATTTACAAGAAGAATACCCGTTAGAAGCGTGCGGTCTGCTGGGCGGCAAGGATGGAGTCGTGTCCCGGCAATATCCCATCGAAAATATTCTGCACAGTCCCGTAGCTTATGAAATGGAGCCGACGCAGCAAATCCAGGCCATTATCGAACTGGAAGAGGCCGGCCTGGAACTGTTAGCCATCTACCACTCCCACCCGCAAGGGCCGTGTGCGCCTTCGGAGACGGATGTGGCCCTGGCGTATTGGCCGGAAGCGGCGTATCTCATCGTTTCCCTGCAAGACCGGGCTGCACCCCAGGCGCGGGCTTTTGCTCTACGGGAAGGGTGCGTCGCAGAAATCCCACTAACGCTGTTGTAACGATTATGGCCGTAACGTGTTATAAAAGATGCACAAAATCCTACTATCAAATTGAACTGGAACAAGTCAAAAGAAGAAGGTAAAAGCAAAAATGATTAACGTACTTTACATAATAATAGCCGCAGGTCTGGGCTATCTCTGGGGAGCCATTCCCTTTGGCTACCTCTACGTGAAAAAAGTAAAAGGTGTAGATTTAACCACTGTGGGCAGCGGTCGCACCGGCGGTACCAATTCCTTTCGGGCTGCCGGTCTGAAAGTGGGGTTGGTCACCGTATTCAGCGACGTGTTCAAGGGCGCTATGAGCGTCATCCTGGCTCGCTGGATATTCGGTTCTTTTGTCAATGATGTGTGGCTGCCCTGGATTCTGGTAACGGCCGGCGTTTTTTCCGTGATCGGCCACAACTGGTCTATCTTTTTGGACTGGCGCGGCGGGGCGGGCACAGGGCCGAATGTGGGTTGGGCCACGGCCGTATGGTGGCCCGTGTTCCTGATTGGTGCGGTCGTGATGAGCGCGATGCTCCGTTTTGTCGGTATCGCCTCCGTTGCCTCTCTGACAATGGCCGCCATCATCCCCATTACTTTTGCCGGGTTGTATCTGGCCGGCGTCCCCGGCTATGACAACACACTGGCTTACATCGTGGGCGGAATCGCCGCGGCGCTGGTCGTCACCTGGTCGCTGCGGCCCAACATCAAGCGCTTATTGACCGGTCAGGAACGAGTCGTCGGCCCCCGCGCCAAAAAGATGAAAAAAGCGGAAAAGGTTAACTGAGAGATTGGGAGATTGGAGATTGGTTAGTACCCCAATCTCAGTAGATCAAGCTTAAGCCGCGGATTGCGCGGATTAGCACGGATTTTTATATAACCAATCCTCTAAATCCGCGCAATCTGCGGCTAAAAATAATTATTCCCCGCCCTCTTTACTCAAAAATTCATAATGCAGCAACCCCAGCGCGTCAATCCGCACGTCGGCCACATCATTTTGGGAGATGGCAAAGCGCGGCTGTTGCAGTAAGTCCATCGTGGGCAAATCTTCTGCCCAGAGGGTTTGCATCTGGCCGAGAATCTCCAGACGGGCGGCCGGGTCTAATTCCTGGCGGGAATCCTGTACCAGTTTCGCCATCTGCGGGCTGTCGTAGTTGGGGCAGAAGCTGTTGCTGGTGACGAAGAAATCTGTCCAGGCGCTGGCGTCCATGTAGTTGACGGGGCGGCCAGGGGAAGGCCAGCCCAGCAAGTACATCGGGTAGTTACACTCGGCGATCTGGGCGCGGAACTGCTCAAAGGGGGCGCTGAACAGTTCCACCTGAAAGACGCCAGTTTCTTCCAGTTGAGCTTTGATGGCGTTGGCGTAGGCTTCTTCCCGGTCACTGTAACGGCCGTCGCTGACAAACCACAACTCCACCGGCAGCGGCACGCCTGCCGAATACCCTTCCAACAGCAAGAGTGACTTCGCCTGCTCCAAGTCGCGCGGCGGAAAAACGGGCACGTGCCCCGGCACAGCGTCCGGGATAGGACTGAGCAAGGGTACGCGCTGGCCGCCAAACACTTCCTGCGCCAATGCTTCCCGATCCAGTGCCAGATTAGCCGCCTGCCGGATGAGTTTCCGATCCCACGGCTTGCTGTCCTGATTGAAGATGACGTAGCTTTTGAAAGCTGCCGGGCCAGTCCAGGGGAGGAAATCAGGTGTGCCGTCACCATCGTTAGCCACTGTTTGTAAAGCCGTGTAATCGCCATACGGCAGCCCCGTCCAGGCCAGGTCAATGGAGCCAAAGTTTTCCAGCGTGCGGCGCATACCGGCGGCGTCTTCATAAAAACGCAGCGTTACGTTGGCAAAGGCGGGCGCGGGCTGTCCGGGCCAATCCGGGTTGGCCTGCAAAATGAGCGCCTCGCCCGGCTGCCAGTTGACGATGGTATACGGGCCAATCCCGCCGCAGCTGCTTTCCAAATCCCAGGTGGCGGCAAAGCACTCCTGACTGACGGGGAAGTAGGGCGGCGTCGCTAAAATAGCGGGGAAGTAGCTGAGGGGTTCCTGCAAGACAAATTTGACGGTGTTGGCGTCCACCACCTGCACGGCGTCCTCGTCGGCAAAGTTGTTCTCGTCGCTGTCTTTGAGGATGTCGTTGATGAGGAAATTGCCCAGGCTGCGGCCGCGATCCACAGACCATTTGACGTCGCCGGCGGTGAAGGCACGGCCGTCCGGGAAGACCAGACCGGTGCGCAGGGGGATCGTGTATTCCAGCCCATCTTCGGAGATGGTCGGCATATCAGCTGCCAGCAAAGGCATAATCTGGTTATCATCGGTCAGGCGGTAAAGACCGCTCATCACGTTGCTTTTCACTTCCCAGTTGATCAAGTCGGCAGCCGCCGCCGGGTCCAGATCGGACAACTGCCCCAAAATGCCGATGACAAATTCGTCGCTGCCCGTTGCCACGCGCGGTTCGCCCGGATCGAGAACGTCCTGGGGGATGAGCCAGGCAGTGGTGTATTGCGCTACCAGATCGGTTTGGCGCACGGCCGTAATCGCTTCATTCAAACGTTGGCGCAGTTCCGCGTCATTGGCCGAGAGAGCGATGGCGTAGGCTTTGCTGGTGATCCAGGCTTCACGGCCGTTGCCCCCCACAATTTTCAGATGCTGCGGCAGGTTTTGTACGTAATAGTTGGCAATATAATCCTCCACAATAACGCCGCGCAGTTCCTCATCCAGCAACGCCTGGAGCGCCTGCGCCCCGTTTTCGTACAAAAATAAGTTATTCTCATTCACGCCATCCAGCCCAATGGCCGTTTTGGCGCTAAAACTATTGGCGATTGCCCCAATACGCATATCTGCCCGCACGTCGTCGTCGCTTTTGATTTCCCGCTCATCCGCCAGAACGACCAATACCTGCCCCACCTCAATGTACGGCTCGGTATAGGCAATGCCTTCACGCGGCTTTTCCGGGATGGCCAGATTGACCATTACGGCGTCAAAATCCCGGCTGCCGTTGGTGGCAATGTTATCCAGAACGCCCTGGTACGGCGTGACGATTAGCTCGTAATCCAGTTGGGCTTGCTCCATAATGGCCGCCAGCAGGTTGGCGTCGAAGCCGTCTACTTCGCCAAACTGGTTGAACAGGGTAAAGGGTGGGTTGGGTGCGTCGGTGGCGATGACAATGAAATCCTGATCGGCCGCGCTGATGGCGCCGGGGGTGGGTTCTGCTGTAGGT
>JALUPA010000267.1 GCA_027054335.1 Ardenticatenaceae bacterium | reverse complement strand
TGGTGGAACAAGGTTGCCGGGTGGTGACTGCCTATCCGGGAACACCCAGTTCGGAAATTCTGGCCGGCGTGGTGAAGCACAAAAAGCGGCTGGCTCGCCAGATATATACTGAATGGTCCACCAACGAAAAAGTGGCATTTGAGGTGGCCTTAGCAGCAAGTTGGACTGGGTTGCGCACGGCCGTTGCCATGAAACAAGTTGGCTTAAACGTGGCCTCCGACCCCCTGTTTAGCGCCGCTTACACCGGCGTCAAAGGGGGGTTCGTCATTATCCCTGCCGACGATCCCGGCCCCCACTCGTCTCAAACAGAACAAGATTCCCGGCTGATGGCCCTCAATGCCAAAGTGCCCGTTTTTGACCCGGCCAGCCCGGCCGAAGCGCGTCTGATGGTAGGCCAGGCATTGGCGCTGTCTGAACAGTACGGCATTCCCGTTATCTTACGGCCCACCACGCGCCTGTGCCACGCCGTCCAAAGCATGGAACTAGATGACGCACCAGCTCCCGATGACGATATACCGCGAGTCAAATTTCGGCGCGATCCGCCGCGCTGGACAGCAACCCCTAAATTCCGTTATCAACTGCACCTGGAACTCAACCAAAAACTCCAGGCAATTGAAGCGGAATTTGCCGAATCACCGCTTAATTATGTGGTGAATCGGGAAAGTTCAGCAAAAATAGGCATTATTGCTTCCGGCGTGGCTTTTCATACTGCCCGGCAATCGCTCCAGGAAATGGGCGTAACCATCCCTTTGCTCAAAATCGGCACACCCTTCCCGCTGCCGCAAAAACTGGTAGACCAATTTATGGCCGGCTGCCAGACAATCATTGTCCTCGAAGAACCAGACGTTTGTATTGAACTGCAATTGCCGGAACGGGGTCACGTTCGGGGGCGGTTAGATGGTACAGTTCCCGGAGCCGGCGAGTTAACGCCGGAACTGATAACCGATGTGATAGCCGGTGTATTGGCCGATGCGGGTTATGACATCGCACTATCCCCTATTGATATGGCGCTCCAGGCGGCGATAAACGACACGCCCTTACCGATCCGACGGCCGCGTCTTTGCCCCGGTTGTTCTCACCGTTCTGCCTTTTTTGCGCTTAAGCGAGAGTTTGGCCCCCGCGCCATATATCCGGGCGACATTGGCTGTTACACGTTGGGCATGAATTTGCGGGCAGTAGATACATTTGTAGATATGGGTGCGTCGGTGACGATGGCTAATGGTTTTTATCAGGCCAATCGTTTGCTGGGGGATGAACGGCCGATTATCGCTACTATCGGTGATTCCACCTTTCTTCATTCCGGCATTGTGCCGCTTATCAATGCTGTCCATACCGGAGCGCGTTTCGTGTTGATTATTCTGGATAATCACACGACGGCGATGACCGGTTTTCAACCAACAGCCGCCAACGAATTATTGGCCGATGGCAGTAATGCGGCGCGCCAGGTTTCCCTGCCCGACCTGGTTAGCGCCTGCGGCGTAAAATTTGTGGTGGAAACCGATCCTTACGAACAGGAGGAATACCGCAGCCTGCTGCGCAAAGCCTACGCCTTCAGCCAGGCGTCCGATGGCGGGGTAGCGGTAATTATCGCCAACCGGCCGTGTATCCTCTATGACCGGGCGCCTGTCCTGGAGCAGCCTGTGCCGGTACTCATCACAGAAGAATGTGATGGCTGCCGCTATTGTGTGGAAGCGTTTGAGTGTCCGGCGCTTGTGTTGTACCCGGAGAGAAATATCGTTGAGATTGATTACAAAATTTGTATTGATTGCGGCCAATGTATTGACGCCTGTTACAAAGGCTTTATTGTGCCGCAGTGACCGAACCAATGGAACTAAAGCTCATTCTCACAGGATTAGGCGGGCAGGGAGTCGTGTTTTTGACACGATTATTGGCCACGACGGCCGTTTCCCTGGGCCATCCCGTCATGGTTTCCGAAACGCATGGCATGAGCCAGCGCGGTGGTTCCGTTATCTCCCACCTCAAAGTAGGCGGCAGTGAAGCGCCGCTCATTCGCCGGGGTACGGCCGACATCCTTATTGCCCTTGAGCCACACGAAGCGGTGCGAAATCTGGCTTTTTTGCGCCGGGGCGGGATCGCTTTTGTCAACACGGCAAACGGGCTGCCGGCCGCACTGCACGAACACCTGGCGCGGCTGGAAATTCAACATCGTTGTCTGCCAGCCAGCCAATTAGCTGTCCAACTCGGTTCGGCCGCCATTGCTAACAGTGTCATGGCCGGGTTTGCCCAGCCGTTTCCCATTGAATCTTTGCGCCAGGCCATCGCCGAGATCGCTACCCGCCGGCAAGCGTTGAATTTACAGGCGTTGGATTTAGGGTATCAACAAAGTATGGAGATGGACGGTTGATATGAAAGCATTTGACCATTACTCTCCTGAAACCCTGCCTGAAGCGTTGGAACTGCTGGCGCAGCTAAACGGCCGTACCCACGTAAACGCCGGCGGTACTGATCTGCTGTTAAAAATGAAATCAGGAATATTGGCCCCGAAAACCATCGTCAATATTAAAAAGCTGCCGGAGCTACAAGGCATCGTCTATGACGATACGGCCGGATTAAAATTAGGCGCATTAACCACACTGCGCCAACTCACCCGCTCGGCAATCATTAGCGATCACTATCCGGCGTTAGCGTGCGCGGCCGGACTAATGGCCTCGGAACAGATTCGCAGTTTTGCCACCGTAGGCGGCAATTTGTGCAATGGTTCCCCCTCTGCGGATACGGCCCCGCCGCTTATTGCTCTGGACAGCACGGCCGTTATTGTCAGTCAATCCGGTGAGCGGCAACTCCCCCTTGAGGAATTCTTCCACGGCCCCGGCCAGACTGCGCTGAAGCCAGGTGAACTTCTCCAGGAAATTCATGTTCCACCACCGGCCGGTCAGACGATTTACCGCAAGCATACGCCGCGAGCCTGCATGGATATTGCCGTTGTCGGCGTGGCGATTCGGCTGCGTCTGGTGGATGGCGTTTGCCAGGAAGCCCGCATTGTCCTGGGGGCTGTTGCGCCTGTCCCCCTGCGGGTCAAAGAGGCGGAAGCGGTGTTAACAGGAGAACGGGTGGATGACGGCCGTATCGCCCAGGCCGCCAAAATTGCTACCGAAAGCTGTTCCCCGATTGACGATGTGCGCAGTTCCGCCTGGTACCGGAAACGGATGGTAAGTGTGTTGACCCGCCGTGGCTTAGAATCCCTGGCTGGTTTGTAAGGGCAACCAATGAAGAAGCTAATCACGCTGACTGTTAACGGCGACTCTCACGAATTGTATATTGACGCCCGCCGCACTTTGCTAGATGTATTGCGGCATGAATTAGACTTGCTGGGCGCGCATCGCGGCTGCGACGCCGGGGACTGTGGCGCTTGCACCATCCACGTCAATGGCTTGCCCATGACCTCCTGCCTCCTCCTGGCGGCCGATTGGGCTGGAGCGGAGATTACGACAGTGGAAGGGGTGTTGGCAAACGGCCGTATGCACCCCATCCAGCAGGCATTAGTGGAAAAAGGGGGCATCCAGTGCGGCTTTTGTACCCCCGGCTTTGTTATGAACGCCATCGCCCTGCTCAACGAAAACCCCCACCCCGCCGAGCCGGAAATCCGCACCTGGCTGTCCGGAAACCTGTGCCGCTGTACTGGCTACGCGAAAATTGTGGAAGCAGTGATGGCGGTGGCTGGTAATTAGTCATTGGGTAACTGGGCAATTACCAATTACGAATTACCCAGTTACCGGAGGATTGAGTAATGGCATCATCTATTATTGGGCAGCGAATCCCCAAGCTGGACGCACCGGACAAAGCGACAGGTCGCGCCACCTACGGCCATGATGTGCGCCTGCCGGGGATGCTGCACGGCCGTATCCTCTACACCCAACACCCCCACGCCCGCATCCTGCGCCTGGACACAGCAAAAGCCGAAAAACTACCCGGCGTCAAAGCCGTCCTCACCGCAGCCGACAACCCGGACACCAAATTCGGTTACGGCAAAGACAACACCCCCTTCAAAGGCGACAAAATCCGCTGTCTGGCAGACGCCGTCGCCGGCGTCGTCGCCATTGACCCCGACACGGCCGCAGAAGCAATCTCCCTTATCGAAGTCGAGTATGAACCCTTGCCTCCCATCTTCACCATCGAGGACGCGCTGGCCGAGGGCGCACCGCTCATCCACCCCGAACGCCGCTCCAACCTTTTTCACACCTATAATTATGAACACGGCAGCCTCCAGGCGGGTGAAAGACAGTCCGACGAAATCATCGAAGCCAGCTTCCAACTGCCCTACGTCTCCCACGCCTGCATGGAAACCAGCGTCATCGTGGCCCAATTCGACCATCGCGGCCATCTGACTCTGTGGAGTACCACGCAGATACCTTTCCTGTTACAAAGGGACCTGTCCGAAGCGCTGGGCATTCCCGGCAGCCAAATTCGTATCATCCAGACAGCCATTGGCGGCGCATTTGGCCGGGGGCTGGACATTTATCCTTACGAACCCATTGCCGCCCTGATGGCTCGCAAAACGGGCCAGCCGGTACGCCTGGCCTTCTCCCGCCATGAAGAATTTATTGCTGCGCCGGTGCGCCAGCCGGTCACCGTAACCGTCCGCGCCGGCGCTACCAAAAGCGGCGACCTTACCTTCCGCGACGTATCGGCCAATCTGGACGTGGGTGCTTACATCTCCTGGGGATCGGTCACGCCTCTGGTGAT
>JALUPA010000266.1 GCA_027054335.1 Ardenticatenaceae bacterium | reverse complement strand
TGCATTATGGTTATTATACCAATTGCCAATCGAAGAGCCATATATTACAATTAACTAAAACGATTGATGAGGTGAAACATGGCTCGACGGTTGCAGATCGATTGGCAAGAGGATGAACAAACTCTCTACGAACTTTACAAGCAAGAAAAGGACGCACAAAACCGCACGCGGCTCCATGCGTTGTGGTTGCTGCGCAGCGGTCGGCCGATGACGGAAGTTGCGCCGCTGGTGGGTGTGCACTACCGGACGCTGCAGGAGTGGGTGGCCTGGTACCGCCAAGGGGGCCTCGGAGAGGTGCTGAGCCATCGCCACGGCGGACACGGAGGGTGCGAACGCCGCTTGAGTGCGCAGCAAGAAGATGAACTAGTAGCCAAAGCGAAAGCGGGGGAGATCCGTACCATCTGGGATGGCGTGACCTGGGCCCAGGAAGCGCATGGGATAAAGTACAGCTACTGGGGCATGCGCTGGGTGTTCGCCCGGCTGGAGCTAAAGAAAAAGATGCCCCGCCCCAAGTCACCCAAGGCGTCTGCGGAAGAGCAGGCGGCTTGGAAAAAAGGGGGCTAACTGAACAATTGCGCCAAGTCGGCGCCGGCGGATCCGAGGGGGTGTATTGGGCGGATGAAATGCGGGTCGGTCTTATCGGCCAAGTCCGGCGGGTGTGGGCGCCACGTGGCGTCAAGATCGAACAAACGGTCGAGTACACGTATGAGTGGGCGTATCTGAACCTGGCCGTTAACGGGCTGGAAGGCCAGATCATCTGGGACTGGACCGAGAACATGAAAGCCGCTTCTATTGCGCCAGTGGTCCGGAGTTGGGCTGAACAAGGCGTCGAAATCCTGGTATGGGACCGCGCACCGGGGCATCGAGGGAACGCATACGAAGCAGTGCCCGTCAAGCGCATTGAGCAACCCCCCTATTCGCCGCAGTTGAATCCGGCGGAGCGGATCTTTGAATATCTGCGGCAGCGGATTGAAGGTCGGGTGTACGGCAGTCTGGCGGCCAAGCAAGCAGCGGTCGAAGCCGCGTTACAGCAGCTAGCCGCCGATCCGGACCGTGTGAAGAGCCTGGCCGGGTGGGATTGGATTCGCGAGTCAATCGAGGCTTTATCATCTTAAACATGGCCTTTCATTAGGCAATTGGTAAAATGCACTCATCTTCCTTTCAGTATCCCCCAACGGATCGAAGAAATTGAGACCCAGCGTTGCGGGCCTCTGCGGCATCCAGCGTTGCGCTTTCAGTATCCCCCAACGGATCGAAGAAATTGAGACTTGGAGATCTCGACATAAACCGTGGCGCGTTGTTTCGCTTTCAGTATCCCCCAAC
>JALUPA010000265.1 GCA_027054335.1 Ardenticatenaceae bacterium | reverse complement strand
CTGCGCCCCGACAAATTCGTCTACGACACGGCCGTTGACAAATGCCTTCACCGCCGGAATCCCCCGCACCTGGTACTGCGCCGAAAGCTGCGGGTTATTGTCAGAGTTAATTTTTGCCAGGATGAAATGGCCGTTATATTCCTCCACCAATCGTTCCAGGGTAGGGCTTAACATGCGGCACGGCCCGCACCAGGGTGCCCAAAAATCCACAATCACCGGTACGGTGCGGGATTGCTGGATGACCGATTGTTGAAAATCGGCCGTGTTGACATCTTTTACGTATTGACTCATTCTCTTTGCCTCAAATATGAACCACAGATTTCACGGATGGTTTACTAAAAAGCCGCGGATTGCGCGGATTTGCCGGATTTTTTCTCTGGTAAATCTTTGCGACCTTCGCGTCCTTTGCGGTTTTTTCAGTCAAGTCACGGATGGAACCACTTTCCGTAAAGCCTGCGGTAGATTTTCAATTTTTATTTACAGGATGGGAACAGGATAACGCACGAGTATTAACATTGCGTCAAATCTGCAACACTGTTTCTACTTCCGCAATTAAAAATGGCAGGTTAGGCCGAGTAAAGGATAGATCAGGCGCGGGGACGCGATTGTATTTTATATCAGGATGAACGTGCTTGTGATGAGGAAACGAGTCTTGTAAAGTCGGGTTTTCCGGGTGTTCCATAGGATCGTACCACCAAACCCGTTCACCATGCCTATCCAGTTCATAGCTGTACTTATAGATTGTACGTGCGGAAAGATCCAGCAGCTCCCAGACATCGAGAACATAGCCATCGGCAAAAACAAGCTGCCCTTCAACTTCGGCCACATTCTTACCTATTGTATACACTTGGAGAGTAGACGTTTGAATGAAAGGAAATCGCTGCGGCAAATCAGCGATCAATTGGCAGTAATCAGCAAAAGGAGGCAGCATATCAGGCAGACGTCAATGCAGGCCGCAACGGGAAAGGATCACCGGAAGTTTCCTGACGCAAATGCAGCAACCGTTCACGCAGAGCAGCGGCATATTCTTTTTGCCGCTCCTGCCGCAGTTCATAATAACCAATCCACCGGATTAGATCGCGGCTCTGCTCCAATTCGCCGAGCCGATACAACATATACGCATCTTCTGACAGCAAACCATACTGCCGCTCCAACTCTCTTAACCGCTGATCCAGGCCATGAATGTCTTCTACAATATCTTCAAGAGTCATATCAACGCCTCCGTGCCTACCGCTTACAAACAAGGTTGCCTTCATTATAACCCAAAAAGACACATTGTGAGCGTCATCTGATGCTGTAAACAAAAAGACGGCCGTATCCCTACGGCCGTCTCTCCATCAAATCACGCCACACGTCTACACGTGCGCGTGCATGTGGGTCACTTCCTCAATCAGCTCCTCCTCAAACTGCTCTTCCTCCGTGGAACCGGCCAGGGCTACCGTGCAGGTTTTCCCCTGGGCAATGACCATCTGCACTTCGTCAAAATAGCCCGCGCCGACAAAGCTCTGGTGCTTGATCGCCTCAAAGCCATAATCCGTGTGTAAATCAAATTCGTGCTCCTGAAAATCGGCGTAAGCAGCCATGCCGCGGGCGCGGTAATCGCTGGCAAGCTGGAACATACCCGCATTCAGGTTGTGGAAACCGGCCAGGGTGACGAACTGGAAGGCGTATCCCATCTTGCCCAACTCCTGCTGGAAGACGGCAATGGTCGTCTCGTCCAGGTTCAGCTTCCAGTTGAAGGAGGGGGAACAGTTGTAGGCCAACAGCTTGCCGGGGAACTGTTCGTGGATGGCGTCGGCAAAGCGGCGGGCTTCTTCCAAATCGGGATGAGCAGTCTCGCACCAGACGATGTCCGCGTAGGGGGCGTAAGCCAGGCCGCGGCTGATCGCTTGGTCCAGACCGGCGCGGGTGTAGTAGTACCCTTCGGGCGAGCGTTCCCCGGTGAGGAACGGTTTGTCGTTGTCGTCCACGTCGCTGGTGATCAGGTTGGCGGCGTTGGCGTCGGTGCGGGCGACGACGATGGTGGGGACGCCCATCACGTCGGCGGCCAGTCGGGCAGCGATTAACTTTTGTACAGCCTCACGGGTGGGAACCAGCACCTTACCCCCCATGTGGCCGCACTTCTTGGCCGAGGAGAGCTGGTCTTCAAAGTGAACGGCCGCCGCGCCCGCTTCAATAAACGCTTTGGTCAACTCGTAGGCGTTCAGCGTGCCGCCAAAGCCGGATTCGGCGTCGGCGAAGATAGGGGCCAGCCAGTAGACGCCGTTTTCGCCCTGGGCGTGGTGAATCTGGTCGGCGCGGAGGAGGGCGTTGTTGATCCGTTTGACCAGCTGGGGGGCGCTGTTGGCCGGGTAGAGGCTCTGGTCGGGGTAGGTCTGCCCGGCTAAATTGGCGTCAGCCGCTACCTGCCAGCCGCTCAGATAGATCGCTTGCAGACCGGCCTGCACCATCTGCACTGCCTGGTTGCCGGAGAGAGCGCCAAGGGCATTGACGTACTCTTCTTCTTGCATCAATTGCCAAAGCCGCTCGGCGCCCATCCGGGCCAGGGTATATTCAATCTGCACCGTGCCACGCAGTTTGAAAACGTCGGCGGCGGTGTACGGCCGTTCCACGCCGCACCACCGCTCCTCATTTCTCCAGCTGTTTTCCAGTTCTTGAATGGGGTCTTGTCGGGACATGTGGGGTCTCCTTTGTTTTGGTAATTTAGCAATTGGGTAAATAGGTAATTACTCAGTTACCCAATTACCCAATTACTCAATTACCTGATCTAATCCAACCGCTCATACGCGGGCAGGGTCATAAATTCTGTAAACGAATCTTTTTTGATGATGTCCATGAACAAATCGGCGGCTTCAGCATAACGGCCGTGGGCGAACTGTTCCTCGCCCACCATTTCCTTCATACGCTGCAAAACATCCGGCAGCATTTCTTCCAACAGGGCCGGGGTGATGGGACGGCCGTCGTCCAGCTTTGCCCCCGTATGCACCCATTGCCACAACTGCGAGCGGGAAATCTCGGCCGTGGCCGCGTCTTCCATCAGGTTGTAAATGGGCACGCAGCCATTTCCGGCCAGCCAGGCAGCCATGTATTGGATGCCCACATCCAGATTGACGCGCACACCCGCTTCCGTGATGTGACCTTCCGGCACAACCAGCAGGTCAGCGGCCGTAATCTCCACATTCTCCAGCTTGCGGAAAATTTGGTTGGGGGTAGGCATATATTTATCAAACTCCGCTTTGGCGATGGCTACCAGACCGGGATGAGCCACCCACGTGCCATCGTGGCCGTCTTTGGCCTCCCGATCCTTATCGGCGCGCACCTTTTCCAAGGCGATGGCGTTCGCTTCCGGGTCGCTCTTGATGGGGATTTGCGCCGCCATGCCGCCCATGGCGTGAATCTCACGGCGGTGGCAAGTTTTGATGAGCAGCAGGGAGTAAGAGCGCATCATGTGCGTCGTCATCGTCACTTCCGCCCGGTCCGGCAGGACAAATTCGGGGATGTTGCGGAATTTGCGGATGGCGCTGAAGATGTAATCCCAACGGCCGCAGTTCAGTCCGGCTGAATGTTCCCGCAGTTCCCACAAAATTTCGTCCATCTCAAACGCTGCCAAAATGTTCTCGATGAGGACGGTGGCCCGGATGCTGCCGTGGGGCACGCCCAACTCGTCCTGCGCCCGGTTGAACACGTCGTTCCACAGGCGGGCTTCCAGGTGGCTTTCCAATTTGGGCAGGTAGAAATAGGGGCCGGAACCTTTGTCCAGCAGGGCCTGGGCGTTGTGGAAGAAGAAGAGGCCGAAGTCGAACAGAGAGGCAGAGATGGGACGGCCGTCCAGCAAAACGTGCTTTTCTTCCAGATGCCAGCCGCGGGGGCGTACCATCAGCGTGGCCGTCTCCTCGTTCAGTTGATAAAACTTGCCGTTGGGATTGGTAAAGGTGATGGTGCCCCGCACGGCGTCCACCAGGTTGATTTGCCCTTCAATCGTGGCCGCCCAGGTGGGGGAATGGGAATCTTCAAAATCAGCCATGTAGACGTTAGCCCCGGAGTTGAGGGCGTTGATGACCATTTTGCGGTCTACCGGGCCGGTAATTTCCACGCGGCGGTCTTGCATATCGTCCGGGATGGGGGCCACGGTCCAATCACTTTGCCGGATGACGGCCGTATCCGGCAAAAAGTCCGGCATCACGCCGGCGTCAATGGCTGCCTGCCGCTCCGCCCGCTTTTGCAGCAAGTCGCGGCGGCGTTGGCCGAAAGCGCGTTCCAGTTTTTCCACAAAAGCCAGGGCGTCGGGGGTCAGGACGGCCGTAAATGCCGGGGGAATGTTAGTGGTGATTTCTAATGCGCGGGTTTGTCCACTCATACTGCCTCCATTTCGAGACCTGACAGGTTTTGCAAAACCTGTCAAGTCTGACAACATTTCTCTTTTAGCGAATTTTCGCTAGATGCAAAAAGTCTACACTATCATGCCACATTGTGTCAAGATTTTTCGTGGCGATTTTGGGCAATTAGCGAAAATTCGCTACAATTGACAAGGTTGCAGAGCGGCAAAGCAGCAAAGTCGCTGTTCACCCCGCAACTTTGCAACCTTGCACCAACCACAGGAGCATTATGACAACCAATCTCATCAACATCATTTTTGGCATGAAAGTAAGGCAGGCGCGGCTGGAGGCGAATATGACACTGTCTGAGTTTGCCGCCGCCTGTGACCTGTCTCCTTCTTACGTGACGGAAATTGAGAAGGGGCGCAAACATCCCCGCGCAGACAAAATAATGCGCATGGCGGAGGCGCTGGGGAAAAGTTACGACGATCTGGTGTCCATCCGCCTGGACCCGTCGTTGGCCTACCTGGAAACGACGCTTTCCTCGGCCACTTTCCAACGTTTTCCTTTTGAAGAGTTTGGCCTGGAACCGGGTGACCTGATCACGCTGCTGACGCGCAAGCCGGAGAAGGCCAGTGCCCTGCTGCACGCCGTGGTGGAGATTGCCCGCCGCTACGATTTGCAGGAGGAGGAGTTTTTGCGCGCCGCCTTGCGCTCGTACCAGGAGATTCACGAGAATTATTTTCAGGATTTGGAGGAGGCGGCGCTGGCGTTTACGGTCGTAACCGGCCAAAAATACGGCCTGACTGACGCCCTGCCGTTGAGCCGGGAAGTGCTGGAAACGATTTTGCGGGAGGAGTACGATTACCTGATTGACCTGGAAGCGATTGCCCGTGACCCGCACCTGCATGGCTATCGCTCCATCTACGTGTCCCGCAAACGGCCGTACCTGTTCATCAACGCCGCTTTACGCGACTGCCAGATCAAATTCGTTCTGGCGCGGGAAATCGGCTACCAGCATTTGCAGATCAAGGAACGCTCCTACGTCTCCACACCAAACCGGATCGACTCCTTCCAGCAAGTGCTGAACGACCACCTGGCGGCGTACTTTGGCGGCGCGCTGCTGATGCCCCGGCAAAAGATGCTGGCTGCGCTGCAAGCGTTTTTTGATTTACCCACCTGGCAGCCGGAAGCGCTGTTGGACATGCTGGATACGTTTGACGTGACGTCGGAGATGCTTTTTTACCGTTTCAGCGAGCTAATCCCCCAGTTTTACGGCATCAAACACCACTTTTTGCGCTTCCACGAGGTGGAAGGCAACTACGTGTTGTATAAGCAGTTGAATTTGAACCAGCTTATTGTCCCCAGCGGCATCGGGCTGAATGAGCATTACTGCCGCCGCTGGCTGTCGGTTAAGCTGCTGCGCGACTTCCCGGAACCGGTAGACGGCCGTCCCGTAGCCGGCGTGCAAATGTCGGAATTTGTGCATACGCGGGACCGGTTTTTGTGTCTGGGTTTTTCCCGGCCGTTAACCCTCTCTCGCAGCGCCAAAAGCAGTGTCATCATCGGTTTCCGCGTGGATGCAGAACTGTACAACGCCATTCGCTTTACCAACGACCCGGCTATCCCCAAAGTGTACATCCACGAAACCTGCGAGCGCTGCCCCCTGACCCCGGAACAATGCAGTGACCGGGCTGCCCCGCCCACCATCCTCCGCGCCGAAGAAGCGGCCACCGCCCGCCGCCTGGCCGTCAACCGCCTGCGCGAATCGGTGTCTTGAACTCTCTGGCCGCGGATTACGCGGATTGGCGCGGATTTGGATGAACCCAATCCTGAAAATCCGCGCAATCCGCGGCAAAAAGTTTACAGCCCATCTTCTTGTTCCCAGGTTTGCAAGCAACTCTGGATGAACTGGATGACGCGCTGGTGGTCGGCTTTGCTGTTTTGGATGGGGAACGGCTCGCCAAAGGCAATGTGGATGGGGCGGTCGCGGTGGATGGGGCCAAAATCACGCAGGTAACGGCCGTAATCCCAAAAATCAGTCTTCACGGCTACCGGAAGTACCGGCACACCCGCTTTCTTCGCCAACTTGATCCCCATAGAATTGAACTCTTCCGGCTTAAATACCATTGTCCGCGTATGCTGCGGGTAAATGACGACAGACGTGCCTTCTTTCAATGCCTTCACGCCCTCTCGCAACACAATCTGAAAATCCTCTCGCGGGTTGACGCGCCCTACCGGAATGGGATTGGTCACCTTGACCACTTCGCCAAAGAACGGATAATCCAGAATCGTATTCTTTACCACAAAGGTAACGGGCATAAAGGGAGCAATGATACCGGGCATGACGGCCGTTTCCAGCCCGCTCATATGGTTGCCCACAAAGACAAACGGCCCCGGCTGCCGCAAATAATCCAGCCCGGTTATGTGAAAACGGCCGCCACACCCCTCCACCAGTTGGAACGTCTTGTACGAACTTCGCGCCCAGGCTTCCCGGTCGTACAGGCCCTTTTTAGCCAGGCGGGAGGATTGAATGATGGTCTTGAAGAAAGCGGTGTGGAAATAGATACGGCCGTTGCCCATCAACCGATCTAGCTTGTAACGCGGCGTGTTGTCCGGGGTATCGTACCGATCTCCCTCAAAAAACGGTTTCATTTATCACTCACACAGCACGCTGCCGGAGACTTATTCTGAAATTCTTGTCGGGCGCAGGCGAAGGATTCAGGGAAATTTTCAACTCATAATCGGCCGGTTCCATCTGCAAATTATAATCATGCAGCAACGTGGCAATAGTCATCATAATTTGCACTTCGGCAAAGCCGGCCCCGGCGCAGGTGTGCGCCCCCAGGCCGAAAGGCGCCAGCGCGCCCGGCTGGCGATGTTCTTTGCGCGGCGGCAGGCAGCGATCAATGTCAAATACGTGTGGATCGCGGTAAAGATTAGGGTCATAATGGGCTACGGCCGTGCCCACCATCACCGGATCGTCCACGTGAAACTGATACCCGGCAAAGACAAACGGCTTGGCTACCGTGCGCGGCAGCATCGGCGCCACCGGATACATGCGCAGCGTCTCAATTGTCGCTGCCGTCAACAGCGGCATCTGGCGCGCCATTTTTGCCGTCAACGGCCCGGCGGCAAAAACCTCCTCAATTTCCGACCGCAGTCGGTCAATCACCGCCGGGTTCTTCAGCAGCGCATACAACATAAAAGAACTCGTCCCGGCCGACGTATCAATCCCTGCCAGATAAGGGCCAATTGCCCCCAGCCGCAGCTCTGCCTCTGACAAAAGATCGCGGTTATCCGCCTCTGCCGCCAGTAAATAATCAACCAAATCCGGGTCTTCTGTCCGGGGATTTGCCCGGTGTTCATCCAGCAAATTCTGTCCCAGGGTCATTACCCGCTCTTTGGCATGGCGATAGCCCGGCATTCGCAAGCTCAATTTGGGTCGCTGCCCCAGAACGGCATTCAACAAGGTGCGCATGAACACCACAAAATCGTCAAAATAATCATCGGGGCCGCTGCCCAGCAGCAAATGGCCGATCTGTTCTGATCCCAACCGCTGCATGGCAGGGAAAACCACCAGCGGCTTATCCTGGGGCCACTGTGCTATTGTCTTACGGGTGATTTCTACCAATTCCGGCAAATGGTTCAGCAGATTCTGGCGGCTATACGGCTTTTTGATAATTTTGCGCAGGCGAGAATGGGGTTCGCCGTTAATCGCGGCCAGAAAATGTTTGGCGTTGATTTCATCGGCAAAAGTCGCCCAGGTTTTCTCGCCGGTTAAGTATTTGTCGCCGTGGCGGGACATGAACAGATTAGCTTCCGGCCCAGCCAGCACAATAAACTTCCGGTTAAGCGCCCGCACCTGAAAAACAGGCCCCAACACCTGATACTGCCGCACCATATATTGCAGCGGGTCTTTCATCAAATCCAGCGCACCGCCCAAGAGGGGCAATCCGCCCGCATCTGGCGGCAAGGGTGCGTTTTTTGCACCATCTTCCCAAGGAATGTCTGTTTTTATCATACAAAACTCCGTCGCTATAGTCGCCCAAAATTGCGCAGGGCGTGTAAATTATGCAATGTCAGAATACCGGCCCATTCCTGCCTGGCCTGTGCCCAGGTATCGGCGAAGAAATCGCCCCAAGACCAGGGCGGCAGCCACGAGCCGTCATCCATCTGAGATTGAATGAGGTAATCCAGATTGGCCTGGATAGCTGCCTCAAACATACCGGCAAACGGGCTGTCAGGCGAATTGGCGGCGTGCAGGGGCATGAAGCTGTATTCTGTCCAGGCGGCGGGGTCGGTGACAACGGCCGTAACCAGTAATTCCCGCAGCTTCCCTTCCAGCCGCTCCTTCACCTCCGGCGGCAGCGATGGGGTCTGAAACAAACGCAGGTAGCAAGGCAGCATGAACATATCTAACTCCTCCGCCTGCTCCAACCAGGCCAACGACACCTCCGTTAATTCCCGGCGCACATCTTCCGGCGCCAACGCCGCGTATTCCCAGAGATAGCCGGTAATTTCCACTGTGGGATTCGCCAAAAAGCCGTCCGGGACTCTGTCCGCATACCCGTGCCACCAGGGCGCGGCCGGCACGTCTTCGGGAAATGCGGGGATCAGATACCAGGACGGCCGTGACTCATCCAGGTTTTCCCGCAAATAGCGCATCGCTCCCTGCACCAGCGGTTCAGCCGCAGACGCACCAAGCTGTCGCAGCGTTTGCAAGGCCACCGACGTCGCCAGCACGGACGATCCGGTATAGCGAAAGTCCGGTTCCAGCGCGTGACCAAAGCCGCCATCCTCGTTTTGGTAGCGAACCAATTCGGTAAGAACGTCAGTGGCGTCACCATCCTCGAAATGGTAAGTAAACAGGGCTGCTTCTAACGGCCGTGCCTGTTCCAGTATAAAAGTTTTGGCTTTCTCAAACGGTTCAACCAAATAACTCATCATTCCACTCGTCGTCGTCCAGGCCGTCTAAACCGGACGGCCCGGCCGTTTTCGCCTTCATATCGGCGTAAAACGCCTCGTCGTAGCGGCGGGATTTGACAGGGATGGGCATCTTCACCCCCCAACCCAGAAGCAGCACTTCTTCTTTCTCCTGCAAACGGGCCAGCATCCCACGCAACTGATCCCGCCCGGAAAGGCCGGTGAGGACGGCGCGGATGTCGTCCTCGTCTCCCAGCCAGCCGGTGATGCGGGTGCCTAGCTGGCTCATCACCTCGTCGTCAATGCCGGACGGCCGTTGGTCTACCACTAGCAGCGTGACAAAATATTTGCGCAGCTCGCGGGCAATTGTGCCAAACGCCGTCTGGTTGGAAAGGTGGGGATTGAGCAGCTTGTGCGCTTCCTCGATGGCGATGAGCAGCGGCCGGGGGGCGGCCTCCCCGTGCGTCTTGTGTCGCTCCGTTAGCTTGATCCAATGCTGGCGGATGCGCCGGGTAAGAATGTTGGAGACCAGCAGGTAATCCAGATCGTTGTCAAATTCGCCAAAACTGAGGATGACGTGACGGCCGTTAACCAATTTATCCACAATTGCCGAAACCGCATCCGCCGCCGGTTTTTCCACCACGTAAGGCCGGTCATAAATTCGCTGCAATTTGCGGTGCAGCGCTTCCGCCGCCTTCTCATGCACGTTATTCTGCCGCGCCCAGGCCGCCACCGAATGCTCTGCCGGGAACGTCTTGCCGCTTTCCGGGTCCACCTCCACCGCGCCCGGCTCCAGCTTCATAAACTCGGCAAACCAGTGTTGCCCAAAAGCACGGGAAAGGGCGTTCAGCGTCACCCCGGACGTATCCGTCAGGTTCAACGCCTCACCCAACAATTCAATGTCGCCCGTCTGGAAATCGCTCAGAGCCAGCTCCAGCGTAAAATCGGGCGATTTGCCCCGCACCATGCTGCCTTTGCCCAAGGCGGCCACCTGCACCTTACGGCGGAAAAGAGAGCGCAGCCCGCGCACCGTCGCCATGCGGTCTGTGTCCGTATCGTCAAAGGCGTACTCGTTGTGCATATCAAAAACCAGGGCAGAAGCCACATCTTCACGCATCAGCCCGGCCAGCACCATGCGCGTCAGGAAGCTCTTGCCTGTCCCCGTCGCGCCAAAGATGCCGCTGGATCGTTTGACAAATTTGTGCAAATCCAGCCGCACCGGGTATTCCTGCTCCAGCGTATAGCCGATGACGAATTTGCCAGGGCCATCTCTGCCAAAAATAGCTTCCACATCCTCCTCCCGCGCCAACCGCACGGGGACGTGATGCGCCGGGACGGTCTTCACCGGTTGCGGCCCAATCTTGCCTGATTCCACGTCGGCTTGCCAGTCCAGATAGGCGGATGGGTCGCTGTCCGGGTCGGGGCCGCGATCCATCATCAGAGTGGAATACATTTCCAGGGTGGTGAACAGGGTCTTGCCCATGAGCGCCTGGCGGATAAAGGGGGATTCAATGCGGGACGGCCGTTCATCAGCAAAGCGGGGGTTGGTAGCGCCCAGGGCCAGATTGGTAATCAGGCCGTAAAAGCGCCAGTTACCGCTGTCTGTCACCACAAAGCTGCCCTCTTTCACCGTCTCCGGCGCAACGGACAGCCGCACATACAGCCCATCCCGCAGGCTGCCGCCCACAATGTAACCAATAGTGTCTTCTGCTTGTTCGTTCATAATCGTTTTTATCCGCAGATTTCGCAGATTAACGCAGATTTTTTACAATTTAATCTGCGTCAATCCGCGAAATCCGCGGCTCCAATTTCCGGCAACGTCCGGCTCAACGTCTCCAGAATAGGGATAAGCGTCTGATAATCGTGGCGCAGCAGTTCGATCACTTCCTGGATGGCCGTCGCCGCCCACACTTGATCGTCGCCGCGTACCTGGAAGATGTTGCGCAGGTGGGTGATGAGTAGTTGGTCAATGGGAACCTGGGACGGGTCGGCGCGGGTAATCATGCGCAAGTAGCCCAGGTTGTCGGTGAAGGTTTGCACTTCGTCCAGGTCGGCGCAGGCAAAAACGGGGTCCAGACTGAGGGGGGGGCGACGGGAAAGGCCGTAGGCAGAGTCGCCGTCTGCCTCGTACCCCACTGTCAACACACTCATCTCAATGGGAACCAGCCTGTTTTGCCGCTGGTCTTCAATCATGGCCGGGTCCAAGCCGTCCAGCAGCACCAGTCGGCGCACCAGCGGGTCGTCTTCCACGTCAATTTTGTAAATGAGACCGTACACTACGCTGTCATCCGTCAGCTGCGCCTTGACCAGGTCGCCAAAAGCAGCCGAAAGCTGCTCGACACGGCAGCCGACAATGAACCCCTCGGTGCTGGCGCGCAAGGTACGGCCGATTTCTGTGTTGCTTGAATTGCTCATTTGTTTGCTCTTTTGGGGACGCTGATTAACACAGATGAACGCTGATAAAAGATAAAAAAATCAGCGTCATCAGCGTTAATCAGCGTCCTTGAATTTTTAACCCTATTCTCCATAGTGGGCGGGGCTGCTGCGAGCAAGGTCTTTGCCTATCTGTTTGGCGCTGCCCTGGCGCAGGGCAAAGTCTGGCCCCATCCCTACGGCAATCATCTTTTCCAGATAATCCCGATCCTGGGAAAGAATGACAGCGATTTCGTCGGCGCGGACGAGGACGTAAGGAAAAGCCGTTTTACATTGATCGTAGATAAGGGCGTGGATTTGATCTACGGCCGTCGTATCATCTGCCAGCCAGCGCGGAACATCCACCCGGGCAATATTCTTGCCGCCACCGCCCGGATGCAGATAAAAAAAGCATACTTCCTGCCCCTGATTGGCAAACGTCTGATTGTTAGCCGAAATGTTGACAAATACCGTGCTGCGTTCTCCTGGCTGTAAAATTTCGGCAAAAAGGGCAGCGTCTACCAGACCAGCACTCCGTTTCATCAGAATATCCGGGTCCAACAGATATTCGCCAGTGGTCTCATCCACCTTGTCAATATCCAGAGCGCGCAGCATATTGACTACAGCACTGGTTCCCGGCTGGGAAATATACCCGGCCAAATATGTGGGGCCATTCTCCCGGTGACAGGTTTCCACCCGGCGCAGCGCCCCTATCCATTGGTTGACAATGTTTTGATCTTCTTTGGGATTGCTGCTGCCGATAGGCCAGTAAAGCATTCGCTGATCAAGCAAGGCTAGTACCGGCGCCTCTGTTTGGCCGCTTTGCTGGCAGGCGGTGTCTGCCAGGGCGCCGATTTCGTCCAGGTCGCGCTGGATGCTGACAGCAGAGGAGGTGAATTTAGCCTCGTCGGCCTGCCAATCTACGCCCGGGTACTCCAGGGTAGGTTTGGTAAACACGTCAGGGGCGCGTTGCTGGCCGTGATAGTAAATGATGACGCCGATGTTGATCAGATAATAAAGGTAGGGCGCGTGCCGGTCTGGCAATACCTGGGAGCCGTCGCCGCCGATGATCACGGCCGTATCCGGTAAATTGACGGCCGTCACCCCCGCATTCAACGGTTCATGGGCATACGCCGGGTGCGGTTCGGCCGCGTACAGTTTGCCGCCCGTTTTTTCCTGGGCAATTTTGAGGCTGCGGGCGATGGCGTCCCGGTCTGTGGCGTAATCGGTTAATTTTTGGGCGATCTCTTTTTGCTGGCTTTCTAATTGGCGCTGGCGGCTGACGGCCGTAGCCACCAAATCCTTTACCTTCGGGAGAATCTTTTCGTATTCCAGCGTCATGCCGCTATCATAGCACAGATGGTCTAACTTTCAACGACCAAGAGAGATATTGAGTTATGGGGATATTCCCCCATCCCCTCACACCTCATCCCCTCACTTTCCCTTCCACTGCGGCGGCCGTTTCATCATAAAGCTCTGAATCCCTTCCATAAAATCTTCAGAACTGAATAACTGCGCTTGCGCCCACGCTTCCAGCATCAGGCCGCGGTCAATGTCGTCCAGGCCGTCAATGACGCGCTTGGCCAGACTCACCGCCAGCGGCGCGGCCTGCCGGATTTCAGCGGCTAACTCGTCCGCTTTGGCCGCCAGTTCCGCGGCGGGAACAACGTAATTGACGATGCCCCAGGTTACGGCCGTGGCCGCATCCATCTGCCGCCCCGTAAAAATGAGTTCTTTGGCGCGGGACGGCCCCACCAGCCGCACCAGCCGCGTCGTGCCGCCCACGTCCGGGA
>JALUPA010000264.1 GCA_027054335.1 Ardenticatenaceae bacterium | reverse complement strand
GTGGCATAATGGTTGGTATTGAGTCTTTGACTCCAATTATAGGCGTCTGTAATGACGTTACTTCAGCCTTCATTATGCTGCAAGGATGGACCGCCTTTTTGGTTGCGGCCAAGAGGCCGCGCTATGATGCCGGCTGGAAACAAAATTAACCGTAACTCGCAAATCCAGCAGCGTATGCACGAAGAATACGTTATTGGCTTTCTGAAACCATAAAACAGAGAAGTTTATGCCAACAATTTCAGATTTGGGGGATGGTCATCGTTTCGACCAAGCGGTCTGATTCGGACACAGATAAACGCTGATTTTGTATACGTTCAGCCCCCTCGTTCCACGCTCCGCGTGGAATGCCCTTTCAGACGCTCCGCGTCGAGTGAACGCGGAGCGTTCAAGCGAGTATTCCCACGTAGAACGTGGGAACGAGACGGGGGAGTGAACATTTGTTAGCGAAAATTCTTTACAAACAGAGCAAGTTTTAAAAAATCTGCGTCATCTGCGTTAATCTGCGTCCTATTCATTGGTTTGAGGCGTAGCTTCGCTGGACGGTTACCTGATTTTTTGCTTTTATCAGCGCAAATCTGCGTAAATCTGCGTCTTATTGTCTGGCTTGTGGCCGAAACGATGACCGAGGCCCAATTAATGAAGCACTCATAGATTCTCTGTCTATTATGGTTGAAGGGAAGCGGCTGCGTGATATTGCTGACTTACCACTTGATCTGGCAACGTAAGGTAAAAAGATTGGCGATTTGCCACCACATATGGCAAATCACCAATCTCCCAATCTCTAATCTCCCTCCCCGATTACTTGATAAATAACATCTCCTGATACGTCGGCAGCGGCCACAAATCATCGGCTACCACGCCTTCCAGTTTATCCGCGTAGCTGCGCACCTGGTTCATCGCCGGAACGACCACATCCCGCAGGTGAATTGCTTCAGCCAGCAAATCATCATCCGAGTAATCTATTGCCGCTTCCAGTTCGGCCACACTCTCTTCCAGACAATCTGCCAGGTCTGTTACCCGCTGCAAAACGGCGTCATTCGACCGCAGCCCGGCCGCTTGCAAATTGGCCGACGCGGCCGCCAACTCACTTTGGTAACGCACGGCCGCCGGATAGATCATCGTCCGGGCAATTTCCGCCGTCAGCGCCGCTTCCACGTTGATCGCCATGACGTATTGCTCCAGCTTCACTTCCATCCGGCTCAACGTTTCCCGCTTGGAGAGAACGTTATACTTTTCAAACAGAGCGATGGCTTCCGGACTGCCCAATTCCGGCAGAGCGTCTACGGCCGTTTTCAAATTCGGCAAGCCTCGTTCTTCCGCTTCCCTGTGCCACGCCTCGGCATACCCGTCACCGTTGAAGATGATACGGCCGTGTTCCTCCATAATCTCTTGCAGCACCGCCTGTACCGCTTCTTCAAAACTACCTGCCGCATTCTCCAGCCGGGTAGCAATGTAGTCCAGCGATTCCGCCACAATCGTATTCAAAGCCACCAGCGGCCCGGCAATAGACTGGCTGGAACCGACAGCCCGAAACTCAAACTTGTTCCCCGTAAAAGCAAACGGGCTGGTGCGGTTCCGGTCACCCGAATGTTTGGGCAGCGGCGGCAGCGTATCCACCCCTACTTCCAAAATCCCTTTATCCTTGGAAGAAGTGGCCCCACCCGCCTTAATCTGCTCAAACACATCCGTCAACTGGTCGCCCAGGAAGATGGAAATGATAGCCGGCGGCGCTTCATTGGCCCCTAGCCGGTGATCGTTCCCGGCAAAGGCAATGGCAGCTCGCAGCAGTTTGGCATACTTGTCTACCGCCCGGATGACAGCGGCCGTAAACACCAGAAAGCGGGCATTTTCATGCGGCGTATCCCCCGGTTCCAGTAAATTCCCCAGAGTGGCGCTGCCAAAAGAAAAGTTCAGATGTTTGCCGGAACCATTCACGCCGGCAAATGGCTTTTCGTGCAGGAAGCAGGTCAAGCCATACTTTTCGGCCACCCGCTTCAGCATAATCATCATCAGCTGCTGGTGGTCGGCAGCCACGTTGGCATTTTCATAGACGGGGGCCACTTCATACTGGCCGGGCGCTACCTCATTGTGGCGCGTCTTCACCGGTACACCCAGCTTGTACAGTTCCCGCTCACATTCCAGCATACAGGCCAGCACCCGCTCCGGAATCGCGCCAAAGTAATGGTCGTCAAATTCCTGGCCTTTGGGCGGCTTGGCCCCGAACAGGGTGCGATTGGCAGCGATCAGATCGGGCCGGGCCAGGGCAAAGTGGCGATCAATCAAAAAGTATTCCTGTTCCGCCCCGGCTGTAGGCACAACCATAGAGCCGTCTGCCACACCAAACAGCTTCAGGACACGCTGCGCCTGCTCGTTTAACGCCTTCATGGAACGGAGCAGCGGTGTCTTCTTGTCCAGCGCCTCCCCTGTCCAGGAAACAAAGGCGGTAGGAATGCACAAGGTTGTACCGTTAGGATTTTCCAGAATGTAGGCCGGGCTGGTGACGTCCCAGGCGGTATACCCCCGCGCTTCAAACGTGGGCCGGATGCCGCCGGTAGGAAAACTGGAACCGTCCGGTTCGCCCTGGATGAGCATCTCGCCAGAAAATTCGGCAATGGCCGATCCGCCACCGTTGGGGGTGAGAAAGCTGTCATGCTTTTCGGCCGTCGCTCCAGTCAGCGGGTAGAAGACGTGGGCGTAATGGGTGGCTCCTTTCTCAATCGCCCAATCTTTCATGGCCGTAGCCACTACGTCAGCTGTAGACGTGTCCAGCGGCTTGCCTTTCTCAATGGTAGCCAGCAATGATTTATATACCGGCTTGGGCAGACGGTCGCGCATCACGGTTGTGCTAAACACGTTGCAGGCAAACAACTCCTGCGTTGGCGTCTCCGCAAAGTTCAACGGTTCCGAAATCGGCTTGTAATCAATAACGGCCGAAACGGCATGTAAACGAGCTTTATTTCCACTCATAATTAAAAGTCTCCTTTTTGTAATTGAGTAATTTGATAATTGCCAAATAAAAAGACGCCCTTCCCGGCAAGCAAAACTTGCCATGAAAGAGACGTCCTGGTCTCGAAAAGTTATTTTGTTGCTGTGTTGAATACAGTTTACCAGTTTACACAGATTGAAATGATGGGTCAACCCCCATTTTTACGGAAAACGACGGTCGTATTTCGTGCAAAATTGCTAATAGCGAAAATTCGCCGCCTTCCTTATACTGTACTTACCCCACATTTCCCCTTGTTTTCCCACAATAAAGGCTGTTTACTGCTGGTAATTGACGACCAGTACAAACTGACCCCCAACGGAGAAGAAAGAATGCCAATCATTAACAAAACACGCCCCCCGGCTCAAGGACTGTACGACCCGCAATTTGAGCATGACGCCTGCGGCATGGGCTTTGTGGTGAATATTGACGGCCGTTCCTCCCCCCAGATCGTCCAGCAAGCCCTCACCATCCTGGAAAACATGACCCACCGCGGGGCCAAAGGCGCAGACGCCCGCACCGGCGACGGCGCGGGGATCATGCTGCAACTACCCCACGCCTTCCTGCGGGAAATGGGCGCCGCCGCGGGGTTTACCCTGCCCCAACCCGGCGGGTACGGCGTGGGGATGGTCTTCCTGCCCCAAGAGGCCAAGGAACGACAGCGTTACCGGCAGCTTCTGGCCGAAATTGTCCGGGAGGAAGGCCAGCAGGTGTTGGGCTGGCGGGACGTGCCGACAAACAACGAGGGATTAGGGGAAACGGCCGTAGCCTCCGAACCCCACATCAGCCAAATCTTCATCAAAAACCTGACCACCAGAAATCCCCAAAGAAAAATCCAGAAAAATCCGCGCAATCCGCGGCTCTCCTTTGAACGCGAACTGGCCGTTATCCGCAAACGGGCAACCAAAGAGATGGTGGGGAACGGGCCATTCTACATTGCCAGCCTGTCCAGCCGCACCATTGTTTACAAAGGGATGCTATTGGGGGAACAACTGGCCGGCTACTTCCCCGATTTGCGCCACCCCGCCCTGCGCAGCGCCATCGCCCTGATCCATTCCCGCTTCAGCACCAACACCTTCCCCAGTTGGGAGCGGGCGCATCCCTACCGCACCATCATCCATAACGGCGAAATCAATACCGTACGCGGCAACGTTAACTGGCTGCGGGCGCGGGAAGCCCGGCTGTCCAGCGATGCCTTCGGCGATGACCTGCCCAAAATGCTGCCCATCATCGAACCGGACGGCAGCGATACAGCCAATTTTGACAATGCCCTGGAATTTTTAGTGCTGAACGGCCGTTCCCTGCCCCACGCCGTTATGATGCTGATCCCCGAACCGTGGGACAAACACGCAACGATGCCGGACGACAAAAAGGCATTTTACGAATTCCACAGCCATCTGATGGAGCCGTGGGATGGGCCGGCGGCGATTGGCTTTACCGACGGCGTGGTGGTGGGCGCGGTCTTGGACAGGAACGGGTTACGGCCGTCCCGCTACACTGTCACCAAAGACGGCCGTCTCATCATGGCCTCCGAAACCGGCGTCCTGGAGATTGCCCCGGAAAACGTACAATGTAAAGGCAGACTGGAACCGGGGCGGATGCTGCTGGTAGATACTGCCCAGGGGTGCATCGTCAGCGACGCGGAAATCAAGCAAACCATTGCCGGGGAGCATCCCTACCGCCAATGGATTGAGCGTTACACCGTCAACCTGGCTGATTTGCCCGCACCGCCAACCTCCGAGGTTGGTGCAACCCCGGAGGTTTTAGAGCTTACCCGGTTGCAGCCAGTGTTTGGCTACACCTTTGAAGATTTGCGCCTCATCCTGGCCCCCATGGCCCGCGACGGCCAGGAACCGATAGGCTCGATGGGGGACGACACCCCCCTCGCCATCCTCTCCGGCAAGCCACAGCTGCTCTACAACTATTTCAAACAGCTATTTGCCCAGGTGACCAACCCGCCCATTGACGCCATCCGCGAAGAGATGATTACCAGCACGCTCACCTGGCTGGGGGCGGCAGGTAATCTGCTGGACGCGCAGCCGGAAGATTGCCGCCGCCTGCACCTGCCCCATCCTGTTTTGACAGATGAGGATTTAGGGCGGCTTTCACTGCTCGGCCTTACCGAAAAAACCGCAGAGGGCGCGGAGAGCGCAGAGAATTACCAGAGAAAAATCCAGCTTAATCCGCGCAATCCGCGGCTTTTTTCGGAAGACTCGGGGTTCGGTGAGGGGTTTCGGGCGGCGCGGCTTTCGCTGTTGTTTGCGGCCGGCGGCGGGGGGGATGGGCTGGCGCGGGCGCTGGCTGATTTGTTTGGCCGGGCGGACACGGCGATGCGGGGCGGGGCCAATCTGCTCATCCTGTCTGACCGGGGAGTGGGCCGGGAACAGGCCGCCATCCCTGCGCTGCTGGCCACGGCCGGCTTGCACCACCATCTGGTGCGGCAGGGGACGCGGACGCAGGTCAGTCTGATCGTGGAGTCGGGCGAACCGCGCGAGGTGCATCATTTTGCCGTCCTGTTGGGCTACGGCGCGGACGCCATCAACCCGTATCTGGCCTACGCTTCCATCCGGGATGCGGTAGCGCGGGGGCTGGTAACGGGAGTGGATGGTAAAATTGCTATTGAGCGTTATGTTAAATCAGTTGTTAAGGGAATCGTCAAAATTATGTCCAAAATGGGCATCTCTACCGTGCAGAGCTATCGCGGGGCGCAGATTTTTGAAGCGCTGGGGCTGCACAAATCGGTGGTGGACAGATATTTTACGGGGACGCCGACGCGCATTGGCGGGGCGGATATGGAAACCATTGCCCGCGAGATAGCTATGCGACACGAAGCGGCTTTCCCGGAACGGCCGTCTAACGGACACGCCCTGCCTCCCGGCGGCCGTTACCAGTGGCGGCAAAACGGCGAATACCACCAGTTCAATCCCGTTACCATCCACAAGCTGCAAGAAGCGGTGCGGCGCAACGATTACGACATCTACCGGGAATACGCCGCCGCCATCAACGAACAATCCCGCCAGGCAGCCACTTTGCGCGGCCTGCTCAAGCTGAAGCGCAGCCGGCCCATCCCCCTGGATGAAGTGGAACCGGTCGAAGCCATCTGCCCCCGTTTCAAGACGGGGGCCATGTCCTACGGCTCGCTCAGTCAGGAGGCGCACGAGGCGCTGGCCCTGGCCATGAACCGGCTGGGCGGCAAAAGCAACTCCGGCGAAGGGGGTGAAGACCCGGCCCGCTACGGCACAAAACGCAACAGCCAGATCAAGCAGGTCGCCAGCGGCCGTTTCGGCGTCACCAGCGAATATCTGGTCAGCGCGGCGGAAATCCAGATCAAGATGGCGCAGGGGGCCAAGCCGGGCGAGGGCGGCCACCTGCCGGGCAAAAAAGTGTACCCCTGGATTGCCCAGGTGCGCCATTCCACGCCGGGCGTCGGCCTCATCTCCCCGCCGCCGCACCACGATATTTACTCGATTGAAGATTTGGCCCAGTTGATTTTTGACCTGAAGAACGCCAATCCCCGGGCGCGCATCAATGTGAAACTGGTATCGGAAGTGGGAGTAGGCACGATTGCCGCCGGGGTGGCCAAAGGGCACGCGGACGTTATCCTCATCAGCGGGCACGACGGGGGCACGGGGGCGTCGCCGCAGACGAGCATCAAGCACGCCGGACTGCCCTGGGAGCTGGGTCTGGCGGAAACGCACCAGACGCTTTTGCGCAACGGCCTGCGGGACCGGGTGACGCTGGAGACGGACGGCCAGTTGAAGACGGGGCGGGACGTGATCGTGGCCGCGCTGCTGGGGGCGGAGGAGTTTGGCTTTGCCACAGCCCCGCTGGTGGCGTTGGGCTGCGTGATGATGCGCGTCTGCCACAAAAATACCTGCCCGGTGGGGGTGGCGACGCAAGACCCGGCGCTGCGGGCCAAATTCGGCGGCAAACCGGAACACGTCATCGCCTTTATGCGCTTTATCGCTCAGGAGATGCGGGAAATAATGGCGGAATTGGGCGTCCGCACGGTGGATGAGCTGGTCGGCCGTGCGGATTTGCTGGAACCGCGCGAGGATATTGACCATTGGAAGCTGGGACGGCTTGATTTGTCGGCGATTTTGGCAGTGCCAGGCACGGAGGATACGGCCGTAAATGACCAGCGCCTTTCCCCCCGTGCCTGGCACTTGAACGCAGACGGCCGTAAACACCCTCAACAACACGGCCTGGAAGAAACCCTGGACAGCCGCGTTCTGCTCGACTTCTGCCAACCTGCGCTGGAAGACGGCCGTCCGGTGCGCGGCAGTTTCCCCATCCACAACACAGACCGGGCAGTGGGGACGCAGTTGGGCAGCGCGCTCACGCGGCGATACGGCGGAGACGGCCTGCCACCGGATACAATCTCGCTCCACTTTTCCGGTTCAGCCGGGCAGAGTTTTGGCGCATTTATTCCCAGAGGCCTTACCCTGCTGCTCTCTGGCGAGGCGAATGATTACCTGGGCAAGGGGCTGTCCGGCGGCAAAATCATCGTGACGCCGCCAACCGGGACCACGTTTGATCCGGTAGAGAATGTGATTGTGGGCAACGTGGCTTTTTACGGGGCGACGGCGGGGGAGGCGTACATTCTGGGCGTGGCGGGAGAGCGGTTCTGCGTGCGAAATTCGGGGGTGACGGCCGTCGTCGAAGGCGTAGGCGATCATGGCTGCGAGTACATGACGGGCGGGTGCGTGGTCATTTTAGGCCGCACCGGGCGCAACTTTGCCGCGGGGATGTCGGGCGGGGTAGCGTATGTGTGGGCTGGGGACGGCCGTTTTGCCCAACGCTGCAACCGGGAGATGGTAGACCTGGAGCCGGTAGCCGGCACAGATGCAGCCGAACTGCAAACCCTCATCCAAAACCACCTCCGCGCCACCCACAGCCCCCGCGCCGCCAACATCTTAGCCCAATGGGATGCCGCTCTGCCCCAATTTGTGAAGGTGATGCCGCGGGAGTACAAGCGGGCTTTGGCGGAAATGGCAATGGAGGCAACCCAGTAGGGGCAGACCCGCGTGTCTGCTCTCTCCGGACGCATATAAAAGAGGGTGAACACACAGGTTCACCCCTACCAATGAAATCATGGCGAAACCAACTGGCTTTATAGAATTTAGACGAGACGAAGGGCAGCAGCGGCCGCCGCAGGAGCGCATTCGGGACTGGCAGCCAATCCATCTACACACGCCGGACGACGCCTTGCAGACGCAGGCAGCGCGGTGTATGGATTGTGGCATTCCCTTTTGCCATCAGGGGCAAATTTTGAACGGGATGAGTTCCGGCTGCCCGCTGCACAATCTCATCCCGGAATGGAACGATCTGATTTACCAGGGTTTGTGGCGGGAGGCGTATGAGCGGTTGGGCAAGACGAACAACTTCCCGGAATTTACCGGGCTGGTTTGCCCCGCGCCCTGCGAGGCGTCCTGCACGCTGGGTATCATTGACCCGCCGGTAACAATAAAAAATATCGAGATGGCCATCGTGGAAAAGGCGTTTGCCGCAGGCTGGGTGCGGCCCAATATGCCCCAGCAGCGAACTGGTAAGAAAGTGGCAGTTATCGGTTCCGGGCCGGCCGGACTGGCCTGCGCCGAGCAGTTAAATTTAGTGGGGCATGAGGTAACGGTCTTTGAACGGGCGGATCGGCCCGGCGGCCTGCTGATGTACGGCATCCCCAACATGAAGCTGGATAAAAAGCTGGTGCAGCGCCGCCTGGATTTGCTCACGGAGGCGGGCATCCGCTTTGTCACCAACACAGAAATCGGCCGGGACATCCCCGCCGAGGCACTGCGGGCAGAATATAACGCCATCATCCTCTGTACCGGCGCAGCCCGCCCCCGCGATCTGGATGCGCCGGGCCGGGAAAAGGCGGGGATTCATTTTGCTCTGGAGTTTTTAACGGGGAGTACGAAGGCGTTGCTGGATATTGGGATATTGGGAGATTCGGATATCAGGGCAATCCCCCAATCCATCAATACCCCAATACCCCAATCTCCAATTTCTGCCGCCGGCAAGGACGTCATCATCATCGGCGGCGGGGATACGGGGACGGATTGCGTGGCTACGGCCGTGCGCCAGCAGTGTCGCAGTGTGGTTCAGTTTGAGATTATGCCCCAACCGCCGCAGGAACGCGCCCCGGACAACCCGTGGCCGCAGTGGCCGCGCGTTTACCGGCTGGATTATGGTCAGGAGGAGGCGCAGGCGGTGTTTGGCGAGGACCCGCGGCGCTATCTGGTGATGACGAAGCGGTTTATGGGGAACGGCCGGGTCCAGGGCGTGAAAACGATCAACGTCACCTGGGAAACAGATGGCTGGCGGCCGCAGTTGGTGGAGATTCCCGGCACGGAAAAGATATGGCCGGCGCAGTTGGTTTTGCTGGCGATGGGGTTTACGGGGCCGGAGAATGGGCTGCTAGATCAGTTGGGCGTCAAACTGTCGCGCTGGCGGGACGAGGAGCGATACGGCCGTTATCACACCAATGTGGAGGGGGTATTTGCGGCGGGGGACGGCCGTCGCGGCCAAAGTCTCGTCGTCTGGGCCATCCGCGAAGGGCGCGGCGCAGCCCGTGAAGCAGACCGCTGGCTGATGGGAGAAACAGATTTGCCGTGATGCGTGATACGTAATGCGTATTTCTACCCCCTCAATCCCCCACTCCCCTACTCCCGATCCGGTTGTGAAACAAACTCATTTATGTTAATATCAAAGGCGTTGCCAGACGAGTCGGGCAGCGCCTTTGTATTGGAAATCAAACCGGATACCAGCGGAAAAGAAATTATGGCAGAAATTGACAGCGAACGGGAAGAATTATTGGGCAAGTTGATTCGAGAAGCGCGAGAACATGCCGGCCGCTCTCCTAAAGAATGCGCCCAGGTTCTCAATTTGTCTGTGCAAAAATACCATACAGTGGAAAGCGGTAAGTATCCTATCTCGCTGCCGGAACTGGAAGCGTTGGCCCTTTACCTGAACATCCCCATGGGTTATTTTTGGGGCAGCGAACCGTTGTCAACCACGCCGGAAGTGGATTACCAGACATTGATCGCCCTGCGTCACCGGGTCATCGGCGTATTGCTCAGCCAACTGCGGCTGCGCGCCCATAAATCGCAGGAAGAAGTGGCCCAGGCGCTGGATATGGACGTCTCTCTCATCAAAGAGTACGAAATGGGGCAAACGGCCGTACCCTACCTGCACCTGGAACAACTTTGCCGCTACCTGGATGGTCACGTAGACCTCTTCATGGACGACGTGCATGGCCCTCTGGGGCGGCACGAAGCCCTGCAAAAACTTTCCCGCCAGTTCCATCGCCTGGACCCGGAAATGCAGAATTTTCTGATTAACCCCAGCAACATGCGCTATCTGGAAACTGCCAAAAAACTGAGCGAAATGGACGTCAACAAACTGCGCCAAATCGCCGAAGACCTTCTGGAAATTACCTATTAGAGATTAGAGACCGGAGATTGGGAATCTCCGGTCTCTAATCTCCAATCTCCACCATGCAAGAGCCAACAGCAGAACAACTCAAAGAAGAAGGATTGCGGCTGTTTCAGCAGGGCCAAACCGGCCCGGCCTTAGCGGTATTTGAAAAAGCGGCCGTGGCTTATGAGAACGAGGGGGAGGAAAACGGCCGTGCCGAAATGCTCAACAATATCGGCGTCATCCAGCGCACCCGTAAAAACAACCAGGCCGCCATCGAAGCCTTCAACGAAGCTTTAACCATCTTCACAGCCCAGGGCGACCAAAACCGGCAGGCGCAAACGCTGGCTAATCTGGCTGACCTGTATGCCTTTACCGGGCAAAAAGATGAAGCTGCCCGCTGTTATGGAGAATCGGCTGCCCTGTTTGCCCAAACAGGTGACCGGCAGCGACAAAGCCAGGTATTACGCGCCTACAGTCTCATGCAGTTGCGTCGCGGCCAATGGCTGGACGCCATGATGCGCATGGAAGAAAGCCTGAATGCCCGGCCGCGACTGGGGCCTTTCCGCTGGATTTATCGCGGGCTGCTGCGCTTTGCCCTCTCCTTGTTTGGGGTGAGATAGGGGCAGAGCAGCCAAGTTACAGCGTGGCAAGTTACAAAGTCGCCTGGTTACTCTGCTGCCTGTCGCTTTGCCACTTTGCCCAAAATACTGCTATAATCTCGAGGTATCCCAATATGTGAGGCGTTCCTGCAAACCTGCATATTCCATCTGGATAAACGGTGCAAAACAAAATTTATTAATCCCCATACAAAAAGGAGAATGAAAATGGCAGACGAAAAAGAAGAAATAACCTTGACGGAACTTAGTGATGAGGCTGCTGCGGCTGGTATCGAAAACACCGCCACCGGTTTGAACGAATTGGATGCGGCCGTAGAAGTGGGTCAGGCCAGCCGGGACGCCCTGGCGTCTGCCGCCAGTAATATTACCCGTGGCGAAGATATGATGGATGCGGCTGAAGGTATGGCCGACTTGAGCGATATTGTGGGCACGGCCGGTGTGGCCGATTTTGCTCAGGGCGCCGAAATGCTGGCCGCTTCTGAAGATATTGCCGTTATGAGTTCCATTGTCAGCGCCATGAGCGCCGATGATCTGGAACGCGGTATGGACATTGCTGCCATTGCCGGGCAGCTAGCCGCTGCCAGCGACTTGCTGGAAGGTATGGATATGCCCATTTTTGCTGACTTCCTCGAAGGACAAAGTGATATTCTGCGCGAAATCGCCGTAGACAGTCTGATACGCTTTGGCGCTACCCGCGCCCTGTCTGAAGCATTGGATCAGGCTGGTGTGGATGTGGCCTCCCTGGGTATCAATGAAATGGCCGAAGGCTTAACCCGCATGGCCGCTTCCGAAGGTTTGGCTGAAGGCAGCGAGATGTTGGGCGAAGCCGGTGCGGGAATGGTTGGGCAAGGCATTGACGAAGCGATGGCCTCTGAAGCCTTACGGGACGTCTCTCTGGACATCGCAGCTGAGGGGATTGCTAATATTGCTGCCGGTGCTAGCGAAATAGCCGTGTCCGATGTATTGGATGCCGCAGCCGAAGCGGAAGATAGTTAGTCTTGTAGTCGAATCGCAAGGGGCAGCCCCATGTGGGGCTGCCCTTTTCCCTCATCCCCACACCTCTTCACCCCTCCCCTGCCCGAATCCTCAGAAATTCCTGATTATCAGCCAAACAGGTTTGGCGTTTAACTGAAGGCATGTCATAATTTATTTATTATCAGTTTTTGTGTATGACAAAAGGAGACGAGAACATGAAGAACAAACAGATTACCTTATTGATCCTGTCATTACTGTTAGGCTTGTTCCTGGCAGCCTGCGGGGGCAACGTCACCCAGGAACAGGTGCAAGAAGCGGCAGAAAAGGTACAGGAAGTAGCCCCGACCGTCAAGGCTGCGGCTGAAGAGTTGGCCCCGACTGTGGAAGCGGCCGTCGAAGAAGCCAAACCAACCGCAGAAGCTGCTATGGAAGAAGCAGCCGGCAGCGCCTTACCTGATTTGGACGGCCGTGAAGTTACCATCGCCGTAGAAAACGCCTACCTGCCCTTCAACTACATTGACCCCGACACCGGCGAACCGACCGGCTGGGATTACGAAGTGTGGAACGAAATCTGCAACCTGCTCAACTGTACGCCCACGTATGTGGAAACCGGTTGGGAAGGCATGATTCAGGCTGTGGCCGACGGTCAGTTTGACGCCGCTGCCGACGGCATCACCATCACCGAAGACCGCGCCGAAATCGTAGACTTCTCCGAAGGGTACATCAACATCGAGCAGCGTCTGCTGGTGCGTAAGGATGAAGACCGCATCAACAGCATCCAGGATATTGTGGACAACGAAGAGTTGGTTCTGGGCACGCAAACCGGCACGACCAACTACGAAACAGCCAAACAATACCTGCCCGAAGACCGTATCCAGGCGTTTGAGCAGTTCCCCTTTGCTGTGCAGGCCCTCATCGCCGGGGATATTGACGCCGTGATCATTGACGAAGTGGCCGGGCAAGGCTACCTGGGCGAAAACGCCGACCAGTTGAAGCTGGTAGGCGAATCGCTTTCCAGTGACCAGTTGGGCTTCATCTATCCCCAAGGCAGCGACCTGGTAGAGCCGGTAAACATGGCCTTGCTGGAGTTGAAACAGAACGGCTTCCTGCAGGAACTTAACGCCAAATACTTTGGCCCCGACTTTGACGTAACCTATGACGATCTGTTCCCGCCGGAAGATGAAGGTGAAGGCGAAGCTATGGCCTTACCCGACCTGGACGGCCGTGAAGTTACCATCGCCGTAGAAAACGCCTACCTGCCCTTCAACTACATTGACCCCGACACCGGCGAACCGACCGGCTGGGATTACGAAGTGTGGAACGAAATCTGCAACCTGCTCAACTGTACGCCCACGTATGTGGAAACCGGTTGGGAAGGCATGATTCAGGCTGTGGCCGACGGTCAGTTTGACGCCGCTGCCGACGGCATCACCATCACCGAAGACCGCGCCGAAATCGTAGACTTCTCCGAA
>JALUPA010000263.1 GCA_027054335.1 Ardenticatenaceae bacterium | reverse complement strand
GACAGGTTGGATTTACCCCCGGATGTGCGCCATAATGCGGTGGTGGGGCCGGATGGCGTTGTTTGTTTGGAAGCGCATTTGTAGGACAATTTTGCAAAACTGCCCTACAGTAACAGGAGTATCTCATGGAGTATGTCAATTTAGGCCAAACCGGTCTGAAAGTATCACGGATTTGTTTGGGGATGATGAGCTATGGCACGCCGCAGTGGCGGGATTGGGTGCTGCCGGAGGCGGAGAGCGGGCCGTTTATCAAGCGGGCATTGGAGTTGGGTATTAACTTTTTTGACACGGCCGATATGTATTCCCTGGGTGTGAGTGAAGAAGTGACGGGGCGGCTGCTGCGCCAATATGCCCGACGGGAAGAAGTGGTGGTGGCGACGAAGGTGTTTTTTACCATGAATCCCGATGATCCCAATTCCGGCGGCTTGTCGCGCAAGCATATCATGGACGCTATTGATAATTCCCTGCATCGCTTGGGGATGGATTACGTGGATTTGTACCAGATTCACCGCTGGGATTACCACACGCCGATTGAAGAGACGATGGAGGCGCTGCATGACGTGGTGAAGGCGGGTAAGGCGCGTTATATTGGTGCGTCGAGTATGTTTGCCTGGCAGTTTGCCAAAGCGCAGTATACGGCCGTACTCCACAACTGGACGCGCTTTGTTTCCATGCAAAACCATTACAACCTGGTCTACCGGGAAGAAGAACGGGAAATGATTCCTTTCTGCCTGGATCAGGGGGTGGGGCTGCTGCCCTGGAGTCCACTGGCGCGCGGTTTTTTGGTGGGTGACCGGCGACAGAAGGGGAAAGGGCCGACGAAGCGGGCCAAAAGCGATGAGTATTCGCAGTTAATGTATTACCGGGAGGAGGATTTTGCTGTGGTGGATCGGGTGCTGGAACTGGCGGAAAAGCGGGGCGTCACGGCGGCGCAAATTGCCCTGGCCTGGCTGCTGCACCAACCGGGCGTCACGGCTCCCATCGTCGGCGCTACTAAATTAGACCATCTGGAGCAGGCGGTTACGGCCGTATCCCTCACCCTCTCCCCCGAAGAACTGGCCTACCTGGAAGAACCATACCAACCCCATCCTGTTTTAGGGCATGATTAAGGGCTTGATTGCAGCAACACGGATATACTGGATTTTCACGGATAAAGCGATAATGAACCCTAAAGATAGAGAGACATTGTCCACACAGCCTGAAATCATTGAAAGTTCACCGACTTATTTTTGGAGCAGCCGTTGGCAAGCGGGCGAGCGAGAGGCGCAGGAAGATATTGATAACGGCCGTATCTTCCGCTTTGACAACATTGATGAAGCTCTGGATTTTCTGGATGGAACAATCAGGTGGCAGTCACTTGCCAAGTGACTGTCACCTTTGAGATCACGTACTCACAAAATCCACATCCACCTGTTCTCCGCCATTGGCCGGGCCTTTGCCCTTGAATTGGCTCATGTACAGGGCATAGTAGAATCCTTTTTGCGCCATCAATTTATCATGTGAGTCTTGTTCCACGATAACCCCGCCATTCACCACCAGAATCTTGGCCGAATCCTGCACCGTGCTTAAACGATGGGCGATGACAAAACTCGTCTTCCCCTCCATCAGCCGGGCCAACCCTTCGTTGATCAGCTTTTCTGTGCGCGTGTCCACGTTGCTGGTCGCTTCATCCAGAATCATAATTTTGGGTTGAGCGACCATAGCGCGGGCAATGGTAATCATCTGCCGCTGCCCCTGGCTCAGGTTGGCTCCCCGTTCCGTGAGCATCGTGTCGTACCCCTGGGGCAGATTCATGATGAATTCATGGGCATTGGCTTGTTTGGCGGCGGCAATACATTCCTCATCCGTGGCTCCTTTGCGGGCGTATTTCAGGTTGTTCATCACCGTGTCGGAGAAGAGGAATGCTTCCTGCAGCACCACGCCAATTTGTTGGCGCAGGCTGACCTGGGTCAGTTTGCTCAAATCCTGCCCGTCAATCAAAATTTGGCCGCTGTCCACGTCGTAGTAACGGGTGAGGATGTTGATGATGGTGGATTTGCCCGCGCCAGTTGGCCCCACAATGCCGATTTTCTGGCCGGGCTGGGCGGTGAAGGTGTTGTGTTTGAGGATTTTACGGCCGGGTACGTAACTGAAATCCACGTCCTTAAACTCCACCAGACCGCCTTTGAAGACGTAATCCTGGGCGTCCGGGGCGTCCACGACGGTTGGCTTCTCATCCATAATGGCAAAGACGCGACGCCCGCCGGCAATGGCGTTGAGCGAAGTAGCCGTCAGGTTGGCAATCTCCGAAAGCGGCGAAGCCAGCAGCCCGGCGTAACCGGTAAAGGCAATGACCAGCCCCAAATCAACCTCCCCGGCAAAGACCAGAATGCCGCCTACCACCAGAATGACGACGATCATAATCATGGTGATGGATTGGGTGATAGGAAATTGCAGGAGGGAGGTAAAGAAAGCGTGCGTGCCGATGTCGAATACGTTGCTGGCGTACTGCTCATTGGTTTTGCTACTCCAATCCTGCCGCCGGTTGCTGATGATCACTTTATGGCCGGAGAGAGTTTCTTCCTGAAAACCGCTGATAGCTCCCATTTCTTCCTGTAACTTGGCAAAGGCCGGGGTGGAGACGCGCTGGATAATGCCGGTGAGAAAGAGCATGAGCGGTACAATGAGTAAGGCTGCCAGCGTCAAGCGCCAATCAATGAAGACCATGACCAGGGTGATGAGAATGATTTGGAACATGGCGCGGATGATTTGGGCTACGGCCGTTTCATAAAACAGCGACACCATTTCTGTATCATTTGTCACCCGGCTCATCAACTCACCTACCGGTTGGCGGTCAAAAAAGCTCAGAGAAAGTCTTTGTAAACGCTTGATCAGGTCAACCTGCAAATTGTACAGGCCATACGTGGCTAATTTGGCAAACATCCATTCCGCGACGCCGCTCAACAGCAAGAAAATAACCCCGGCTGCGATAGTGTACAAAGCCCATTGTTGCAGTTCTGCCACCGAGCCATTGGGATCGCTGATCACATTAATGGCCTCACCGGTGAAGAAGGGAATGGTTATCAGGGTCAAAACACTGATCAGGCGGATGAAAAGAGCCAGGATGAAACGGCCGCGGTTCTTTCCCCCGGTCATATACCCCAGCAGCCGTTTGGCGATTTTGGCTGAATCGTCACGCTGTTCGATGGGTTCTTTTTCTTCCGATGCAGATTTCTTTTCCTGACTCATATCGCTGCCTCCTCGCTGCCGGGGATTTTGCCCAGTTGCGATTCGTATATCTCCTGGTATAAGGGACTGCGTACCAATAGTTCCTCATGCGTGCCCACGTCCACAATCTCGCCAAATTGCAGCAGCACAATTTTGTCCAGGTCAATGACGGCGCTGATGCGCTGGGCCACGTATAGAATGGTGACGCCGGGCGAAAATTGAGGAATGGCCGCCTGCACGCGGGCTTCGGTGGCTACGTCCAGGGCGCTGGTGCTGTCATCCAGAATGAGGATTTTTGGTTTGGGCGTCAGGGTGCGGTTGATGGAGAGGCGCTGCCGTTGACCGCCAGAGAAGTTGTAACCGCGCCGGGCGACGGGTGCATCCCAGCGCTGCGGCAGGTTCATAATGAAGCCGTAGGAATCGGCCGCTTTGGCCGCAGCCTGCATCACTTCATCATCCACATCGGGTGCGCCAAACTTCAGGTTAAAGCGCACGTCGCCCTGGAAGAGGAGCGCCTCCTGCAGGGCAATGCCTATGATTTCCCGCAGGTTGTCCTGGGCAATGTCGCGCACGTCTATACCGTCTATGGTGATGCGCCCCTCGGTCACATCGTAAAAACGGGGGATGAGGTTGACCAGGGCGGTTTTGCCTGCGCCGGTGGCCCCCAGAAAGCCCACTTTTTCGCCGGGTTCAATGGTCAGGTTGATGTTTTTCAGGGCAGGCGGGTCCAGTTGGCCGTCGGGTCGGGTGAAGGCAAAGGAGACGTTCTCAAACACAAGGCGTCCTTGCACTTTTTCCGGGTCTAACGGCCGTGCCTCTTCTTTATCCTGCACAATTGGTTCCGCATCATACACCTCAAAAATACGTTCCGCTGAGGCGTCGCCCCGCAAAATAAAAGGCACTACAATAGCCATCATGGCCAGCGGCGTGACCACCAGCGAAAGATATTGCATAAACATGACCAATTCACCTACTTGCAAACCGGTACTGGTCAAAACCTGTTGGCCGCCTACCAAAACAGCTACGCCAATGGCAATTTGGGCAATGGCTGTCAGGATGGGATTGAGCAAAGCAACCCGGAAGGCAGCGGCAAAAGCGGGTTGGCGCATATTGTCAGCCCGTTTGCTAAAACGCTCAATTTCGTAATCTTCGCGCACAAATGCTTTCACCACGCGGATACCGGCCAAATCTTCCTGTAAAGTATTGTTGAGGGCGCTTAGCCGGGCCTGCCGTTCTTCATAAGCGCGGACAACCTGGGGAATAAGTACGGCCATCACTGCCAGAACCGCAACGGCCACAGCGATTAGAATCCACAACATGCCGGGCACGAACAAGAAGGTAAGGATGAAAGCTATCAGTACCATAAAAGGGGCGTACAATGTTAATAAGACCATGTATAGGATGGCGTTCATCACATTGTTCACGTCTGCGTTGAGGCGTACCATCAGATTGCCGGTGCGGAAGCGGTCAAAATTGGCAAAGGAGAAAGTCTGCACTTTGGCGTAAACGTATTTGCGCAGGCCAA
>JALUPA010000262.1 GCA_027054335.1 Ardenticatenaceae bacterium | reverse complement strand
TTCAAGGCGCAAGCGGCCATTTTCCTGTTTGAGTTCTTCAACCAGGTTTAGCAACAGGGTGATGGCTTGACGAGCGCCATCCAGATTTGTGATTTGCTCAGGATTTAGATCAGGTAACATTTTACTCCAATACCTTTCAAATAAGGATTTTGACGGTCAAAATCACTGTGTTTTTTTGACCGTTTACTCTGGTAGCGAGGTTCCCAAAGACGCTAAACTTTCACCACTTTCGGCTTATTTGAAAGGTATTGGATTATAAACCATTTTGGCACTAATTTCTGTAAATCACAACGCTTTATCCGTTATAATGAAGGTAAAATGGGAAACTTTATGGTAAAAGGGGAACAATGGCGGAATCATTTTTACTACCCAACCAGACATTTGCACCGGCGTATCTGGCTCTGCACCGTCAGGGCGAGCTGCAAAAGCGGGCGGATACGGCCGTAACCCAATTGCAGTCCTGCCGGGTGTGCCCGCGGGATTGCGGGGTGAACCGGCTGGCGGGGGATACGGCCGTATGCAAAATCGGCCGTTACGCCTGGGTGAGCAGCTACTTCCCCCATTTCGGCGAAGAAGATTGTCTGCGCGGCTGGCGGGGCAGCGGTACGATCTTCTTCGCCATGTGCAACCTGCGCTGCGTCTTTTGCCAGAACGACGACATCAGCCAGACCAAAGCCGGCGTAGAAGTGACTCCGCTGCGGCTGGCAGAAATAATGCTGGAACTCCAGGAAATGGGCTGCCACAACATCAACTTTGTCACGCCAGAACACGTCGTCCCCCAAATTCTGGAAGCGCTGCCCCTGGCCGTGGCAGCCGGGCTGCGCCTGCCGCTGGTGTACAACACCTCCGCCTATGACTCCCTGGAAAGCCTGCATCTACTGGAGGGCATTGTGGATATTTATATGCCGGATTTCAAGATGTGGGACGAGAAACTGGCGCTACGTTACCTGAAAGCCAAAGATTATCCGGCAGCGGCGCGGCAGGCATTGCGGGAAATGCACCGGCAAGTAGGCGTTCTCCGGTTGGATGAAAGAGGACTGGCCCGGCGCGGCGTTCTGGTGCGGCATCTGGTCATGCCGGGCGACGTGGCCGGTACGGCGGCCATCATGCGTTTTCTGGCCGAAGAACTTTCACCGGACACCTACGTAAATATCATGGCCCAATATTACCCGGCGGCCAAAGTGAGAAACGGCCGTTACCCGGAAATCAACCGGCGCATCACCCACCAGGAATATGAGCAAGCGCTGCAAGCCGCCCGCAAAGCTGGCCTTTGGCGCTTCGATAAGCGAAAATTGGAATTGCGTAATTGAGTAATTACCCAGTTACCCAATTATCGGTTTCCCCAAAAAATTACAAGGAGTAAATAAGATGGAACTGACAACTGTTAAAATTGAAAAACCGGAAATGACCAATTTTATTCTGGGGCAATCCCATTTTATCAAGACGGTGGACGACATTCACGAGGCGCTGGTAACGGCCGTGCCCGGCATCAAATTCGGCCTAGCCTTTTGCGAAGCATCCGGCAAATGTCTCATCCGCTGGACGGGAACGGATGACGATATGATCGAACTGGCGCGGGAAAACGCCTCCTCCATCGGGGCGGGGCACAGCTTTATCCTCTTTTTGGGCGATGGCGTCTATCCCATCAACGTCCTCAACACCATCCAGCAAGTGCCGGAAGTGTGCCGCATCTTCTGCGCCACCGCTAACCCCACTGAAGTTATCCTGGCAGAAACAGAGCAGGGGCGGGGCATTATGGGCGTGGTGGATGGTTCCAAGCCAAAAGGCATTGAGGATGAGGAAGACATTGCCTGGCGCAAAAATTTCCTCAAACAAATCGGCTACAAAGTTTGAATCTAACCACAAAGAGGCAAAGAAAAATCTTTCACATAAAATATCTTTGCTGCAATCCGCCCATATTACACATATGCAGGAGCGACCTACATTTTGACCCTCAAAGAACGCCTTACCCAATTACGTGACGAAATTAATTACCACCGTTACCGCTACTACGTGCTGAACGCGCCCGTCATCAGCGACGCGGAGTTTGACCGGCTGTACCAGGAGTTGGTTGACCTGGAAACAGCCCACCCGGAATTGATTACACCGGATTCGCCGACGCAGCGGGCCGGAGCGGAACCGCTGGACGCTTTTGAGAAGGTGACGCATCCCGCGCCGATTCTCAGCCTGGCCAATACGTTTGACGTAGCGGGCTTGTACGCCTGGCGCAAACGCATCGCCCGCTACCTGCCGGACCCGGAAATGGCACTGGATTACGTGGCGGAACCGAAATTTGACGGGCTGACGGCCGTACTCACTTACCGCGACGGCCGTTTCACCCTGGGGGCCACACGAGGCAACGGTGAAGTAGGCGAAAACGTTACCCAAAACCTGCGCACCATCCCCAGCCTGCCCCTCAAAATTCCCGTAGACCCGGCCAGCGACCGGCCCTCGCCCCCCTACCTCGTCGTGCGGGGCGAAGTCTTCATTCCCCTGGACAAATTTGAGGAACTGAACGCCCGCCGCCTGGAAGAAGAGAAGCCCCTTTACATGAACCCGCGTAACGCCGCCGCCGGTTCCCTGCGCCAGCTTGACCCCCAAATTACGGCGCAACGGCCGTTGTCCCTCTTCGTCTACGATCTGATCGTATGGGACGGCGTAGACATCCCCGACACCCAATGGGAACGCATCCAACTGCTGCGCCAATGGGGCTTCCCCGTCTCCCCGGATGTGCGCTACTGCCCCACGCTGGAAGATGTGGCCCGCGCCTACGAAGAATGGATTGAAAAACGCAACCGGATTAATTACGAAGTAGACGGATTGGTAGTCAAAATCAACAACCAACCGCTGGCCGCGTCGCTGGGCTTTGCCGGCAAAGACCCGCGCGGCGCATTAGCCCTGAAGTTCCCCGCCCAGGAAAAAACCACCAAACTGCGGGATGTGCAGGTGAACGTAGGTCGGACGGGGGTGCTGGCGCCAACGGCCGTCCTCGAACCCATCGAACTCAGCGGCGTCATCGTGCGCCACGCCACCCTGCACAACTACGACGAAATCGCCCGCAAAGACATCCGCATCGGCGACAGCGTCACCGTCAAGCGGGCCGGCGACGTCATTCCCTACGTCATCGGCCCCATCCCCGATTTGCGCGACGGCTCCGAGCGGGTAATTGAACCGCCCACCCACTGCCCCTTCTGCGGTGAACCAGTCATCCATCCCCCCGGCGAAGTAGCCATCTACTGCGACAACCCCGCCTGCCCAGAGCAACTGACCCGCCGCGTAGAATATTTTGTCAGCCGCCCGGCCATGGACATTGACGGCTTCGGGGCCAAAACGGCTGCACTGCTGGTGGAGATCGGCCTGATTCACGACGTAGCTGACATTTACTACCTGGATCGAGAGAAGTTGCTGGCGCTGGAAGGGTTCCAGGAAAAAAAGGTAGATAATCTGCTCCACGGTATTGAAGCCAGCAAGGAACGGCCGCCGCACCGCTTCCTCATCGGCCTGGGGATTCGCTACGTGGGCAGTGTGGTCGCCCCCCTGCTCATCCAGGAGTTTGGCGGCATTGACGAGTTGGCCGCCGCCACACAGGCGCAGTTAGAAGAGATTGAGGGGATTGGGCCAAATACGGCCGTCGCCATCACCACCTGGTTCAGCCTGCCGCGCAACCGGGAACTGCTGGAAAAATTCCGCCGCGCCGGACTGTGTTTTAAGGCGGAGATTACGGCCAGGGAAACCGCCGATACCCTGGCTGGGCTTACCTTCGTCATCACCGGCACGCTGCCCGGCATGACCCGGCCAGAAGCCAGAGCTTTCATTGAGCAGCACGGCGGCAAAGTCACCAACTCCGTCAGCAAAAAGACCAATTACCTGCTGGCTGGAGAAAAAGCGGGCAGCAAACTCAGCAAAGCAAAGGCCCTGGGCGTCCCCATTCTCGCTCTGGCCGATTTGCAAAAGATGGTCAGGCCTTGATTTGACCATTCCCCCCAACCTGTTTATGATTAGCAGTCGAGATAAGTTCCACTTTCACCATATCCATAGGAGGTCAAAATGAGTGAAAACGTACCTGTACAACTGATCGTAGCCGCATTTAACGACGAGAAAGGAGCCGATGAAGCCTGGAAACAACTGAAGTCTGCCAAATGGATGGGGATTATCGGCATTGACAACATGGCCAAGATTCGCCGCGATGAGAAAAACAAAATTCACATCAGAGAATCGGGCGATCCCGGCGGCGGCAGAGGGGCCGCTATCGGCGCTGTTTTGGGTGGCGCGATTGGCGCTATTGCTGGGCCATTGGGCGCTGTCGTTCTGGGCGGCGCTACCGGCGCAGTCGTCGGCGGCCTGACGGCCAAATTCCACGACGCCGGCATCCCCAATGACCGGTTGAAGCAAATTGGCGATGCCTTGCAGCCCGGCACGTCTGCCATTGTCGCCCTGATCGAGCATAAATGGGTAGCCGAACTGCAAAAAGAGTTGGAACAACAGGCCACTGACGTTGTGGTGGCGGAAATATCGGCTGATATTGCCAATCAGTTGTCTCAGGGAAAGGATGTAGCGTATACGGCCGTAGCCACCGATGACGCCCTGACCACTGCCCGCGTAGCCGGCGATGAAAATTCCGTAGAAGCCTCCCAGATGACCATCACCGCTGAAGGCGCGTCCGCCAGCGCCATGGTTGCCAATGAAGAGGGCATGGCCTTTGCCGAAACCACCGTCACTGACGACGCAGCCAC
>JALUPA010000261.1 GCA_027054335.1 Ardenticatenaceae bacterium | reverse complement strand
GGACGGCATCCTTTGCCCTCGCCGCAAACGTTAGCCATGCTGTTCAGCCGCCTGGGTATTGGCGAGATGACGCAGGTGGTAGTGTATGACAACAAAAACGGGGCAATTGCTGCCCGCCTGTGGTGGGAACTGCGCTACATGGGGCACGAAGCCGTGGCGGTGCTGGAGGGCGGCTGGGCCGCCTGGCAGAAAGCCGGTCTGCCGGTGCGCAGCGGGGTGGAGGAGAATGATCCGGCCATGTTTACCGGCCGTCCTAAAGTGGATTGGCTGGTGCGCCTGGATGAGGTTGCGGCCCAACCGCTGCTCATAGATTCCCGCGGTCCAGCCCGTTTTCGCGGCGAGGAAGAACTACTTGATCCGGTAGGGGGGCATATTCCCGGTGCGGTGAATTTCTTTTTTCAGGAGAATTGGGCGGCGGACGGCCGTTACCTGCCGCCGGAAGAGATACGGGCCAATCTGGAAGCAGTTCTGGGGGATGTGAAACCGGAAACGGCCGTCTTCTACTGCGGTTCTGGGGTGACAGCTTGCGTTAATTTGCTGGCGCTGGCTCATGCGGGGTTGGGCAACGGCCGTCTCTACGTCGGCTCCTGGAGCGAATGGTGTCGTGATTCTTCCCGGCCTGTCGCTACAGGTTAAAAGCAGTTTTCAAGCAACTCCAACATGTGTGAAGAATAGTTTCGCATTACAGTGAGCATGGTGTTGCGTTGCAGTGGAGTAAGTATTGCATTGTAATATAACGTTTTTGCACTACATTGATGCGATTTTGAATGGGAATAACAATTTTCCAATATCATTTACCCCACTGCAAAAAATTACCACGGCTATTTCTACAAGAATATTTTCATTATTCGATGACGATCTAATTTATCGAGTAACTGCAAATTTGTATCTGGCATATATCAGTCCAATCTGGAAGTTTTTTGCTCGTTAGTGGATGGATCACCGCATCATTCACTCCAAGAACCGCTTCAAATCCAATCTGGAAATTATTCTATTCATAACCCCCTTCAGCTTTCATGCCCTTCATTGAAGTTCTGTTGAACGGGCTGGCCAATTGTGGGCCATTGGTGCTGGCAATAGATGGCAGCGAAGTCGGTCGCAACTGTCTGGTCCTGATGATCAGTGTCATCTACAAAAAGCGGGCACTGCCTTTGGTTTGGGTAGTTGTCCAGAGTAAAAAAGGACATTTTCCCGAAGAAATGCACTGTCAATTGATTCAAACTGTGAAACCATTGCTGCCTGAAGGGTGTGATGTCATCTTTGTGGGTGATGGTGAATTTGATGGCAACCAATTGCAAGCAGAAATCGACGACAACGGATGGAAATATGT
>JALUPA010000260.1 GCA_027054335.1 Ardenticatenaceae bacterium | reverse complement strand
AGCGGGAACTGGACATCCTGCGCTACATTGCCCAGGGCCTGACCAACCAGGAAATTGCCGACCGCCTGGTGGTCAGCGAGCGCACCGTGCGCACCCACGTCAGCCACATTCTGAGCAAACTGCACCTGGCCAACCGCACCCAAGCCGCCCTTTACGCCCTGCGGGAGGGGTATGCGCAGCTGGATGACCAATGAGTATGCTATAATGAGGGAAAAACAACGTGAAATAGGTCAAAATCGTGTATCAAACGAGGTGAAAAATGGTTATGCAAGCCATAGCTCCCCCACAAACCGAACAATCCACACTAAAAATGAGCTTTGACGCCTATCTGGATTGGGCTGACGAAAACACGCGCGCCGAATGGGTCAATGGAGAGGTTATTGTTTTTATGCCTGCAAAAAATATACACCAAGTCGTTGTTGGTTTTCTATACCGCCTGCTGGGTCTATTTGCCGATTCATTTAGCGTGGGACAGGTTCGGATAGCGCCGCTAGGAATGCGCCTGGCATATTCGATGCGGGAACCGGATATTTTGTTTGTTGCCAAAGCGCATAAAGATCGCTTGACGGACAACTGGCTGGAGGGGCCGGCCGATCTGGTGATAGAAGTTGTCTCTGACGACAGCATGCGCCGCGACCGGGACGAAAAATTCCGCGAATACCGGGAAGCCGGCATCCCGGAATACTGGATTGTTGACCCGCGCCCCGGCAAGCTGCGGGCAGATTTTTTTGCGTTGCAGGAGGGGGAGTACACGTTGTTCGCTACGGAAGACGATGAATGGGTCAATTCGGCCGTCGTCAAAGGGTTTGGTCTGCGCCCCGCCTGGTTGTGGCAGGCGCAGGACCTTAATCCGCTGGTTTGCGCGTTGGAAATTAAGGGAATGACGGCCGTAATTCAGAAGCAGTTGGAGGAGGTAATTGGGTGATTATCTGATGAGTCTTCCGAAAAAAGCCCTTTGGCAGACAAAACAGCGCAAATTTTAGTCGAGTAAAATCCAGATAATCCGCGCAATCCGCGGCTTTTTTCGGTAAAGTCATCTGATTATTTCGTCCAGTTCGGCGGAAAGGGCGTCCAGTTCCGCCTGGGCCACAGCTTGCTCCCGGCGCAGTTCCTGCCAGCGGGCGTCGTCTTTGGCGCGGCGGGCGCGGACGATGTCGTAGGCCAGTTGGGCCAGCCACGCCTCCGTCTCCTCGATTTGCTCGATTAGCTCGCGGCGGCGACGGCCGACTGCCTTCCTCTCCTTCTGGCTCACCGACGACGGCGCGAACTCCTCCAGCCAGCTCAAGTCCACCGGCTCCGTCTCTTTCTCCTCAGTTGGCAGACCCACTTTGGAGGCAACGGCCGTATCTCCTCCTGTCCGCGCCGCCAAAAATTCCTGATACGTACCTTCGAAAATGTGCATACGGCCGTCCCGAATCTCCCAGATTTGCGTGGCCAGCCGGTCAACCAGATAGCGGTCGTGGGAAACCAGCACAATCGTGCCGTCATATTGCTCCAGCGCCGTTTGCAGGATTTCCTGCGAGGGGATGTCCAGATGGTTTGTCGGCTCATCCAGCAGGAGCAGATTGGCCTCGTCCAGAGCCAGCAAAGCCAGCGCCAACCGCCCCCGTTCCCCGCCGCTCAGACTGCTCACCCGCTTAAACACATCGTCACCACGAAACAGGTAGCGGGCCAGATGGCTGCGGGCAGCCGTTTCCGACATTGCTTTGTGGGCCAACACCTCGTCAATGACCCGGTTCGCCGGGTTCAACTGCTCGTGCCCCTGGGCAAAGTAACCGGGCGTCACCTCATCCCCCAGGCGCAGCTTGCCGCGCAACGGCCGTATTTCCCCCATGAGGGTGCGCAGCAACGTACTCTTGCCGCTGCCATTTGGCCCAATCAGGGCGGCGCAGTCCAGTCGTTCCAGGCGTATATCATCTGCGTCGCATAACGGCCGTCCCGGATAGCCGATTTGCAGCCGTTTACTGGTCACTACCCGCTCACTGCCCCGCAGCTCTACAGCCAGACGCACTTTCATATCTGGCGCCCCGCTGGCCGGCACACGCAGTTCCCGAATGCGCTTTTCCGCCTCGTTGACGCTGAACGTGCGCACCCGCTCTCCCACCTTCAACCAGCTTTGGTTCTGCATTGCCATCACGCCTACCTGCTCAATGAGCAAAATCTCCCGCGTCAACCGCTTGAGCTTGCCTTTGGCGATGTCGCTCTTGCCCCCGGCGATGTTTTTGCGGATGAAGGCCAGTTCATTTTCCAATCGCGCCTTCTCCGCCCGGAATAGGGCCGCTTCCCGCTCTTCTTCCAGCTGTCGCTGCTGCCTGTAGGTGGTGTAATTACCTTTGTAGCGCCGCAGCCGGTTAGCAGACAGTTCCCAAATGTGGCTGGTGATGCGATCCAGAAAGTAACGGTCGTGGCTGACGATGAGGAGCGTGCCATGCCAGGCGTGCAGGGTACGTTCCAGCCATTCGACGGCCGTCACGTCCAGATGGTTCGTCGGTTCGTCCAGGATGAGCAAATCGGGCGCTTCCAGGAGCAGCCGCCCCAGGAGGACGCGCGTCTTTTGCCCACCGCTGAGTTGGGTCAGGGGCGTTTGCCATTCTTCGGGGGCAAAGCCCAGCCCTTGCAGGACGCGCTTGATTTCGTGCTGGTACTGGTAACCGCCCCCCATTTCGTAGGTGGATTGGATACGGCCGTATTTCGCAAACAACACCTCGTCCGCCTCCCCCGCTTCCATCAGCGCTTCCATCCGGCGTAGTTCTGCCTCCATCTGCCGCAAATCGGCAAACACGGAAAGCATCTCGGCAAAAATGGTATTGTCCTGCCCGGAAAAAGCCAGCGCCGCCTCTTGCTGCAAATAGCCCAGCGTCAAGCCTTGCGCCCGGCTCACCTCTCCGGCCGTGGGCGTTTGCCGCCCGGCCAGAATTTGCAGCAGCGTCGTCTTGCCGCAGCCATTCGGCCCCACCAGCCCCACACGCTCTTTGGCGTGCAGCTTCACCTCAATGCCGCTGAAAATCTCCACCGCGCCAAACCGCTGCGCCAACGCTTTCGCCTGCAAAATAATCATGGGGAAATGATAGTCGGGAGGAACCGTTCCGGCAACCAGAGAGATTGGAGATCAAATCTCTCGTCTTATTTTAGAATGACAGGCAGATAGACAACAGAACCATACATTTCTGCATGAGCCTGAAAAACACCATCGTCCCGGTACAAATAATCCCAAATAAAGCCGGAGCGATAATTTGCCAGGCTAAGGAATATCCACTCCTGAGCCAATGCGGTAAAACGATAGCTGGATTTTCCATAATCCGCATCGCCCGGTTTGGTCATTACCGAGTCCATAAAGCCATACATGTCGTTATAAGCTGAGGGATAGGTGCTGGAAATGGTCTGTAAATTAGTGATGGCTACAGAAGCGGATGGCGTAATCAGAGCCAGCGCCGCCGCGTGCGGCGTCACCAAGCCGGGTACCGTTTCAGCGATTCCACCAGCAGTTGGAGGTGCGCCCTGCTGCACGTAACCGCGTTCCTCAACATCATAACTGTCGGAAAAGCCCCAGGCTTCATATCCTTTTTCGGCCGCGTAGGCAATCTGGGCTAATGTAGCCGGAATAATGGTGTTGGTTCCATACGAGCTAGCCATCTCTCGAATAAACAGCGCCGGAGAAGTGTAGGTAAAATAGGAACCATCCCAGGACACTTTTTCCACTGTAATACTGTTGTATGTTCCGGGGTCTTGCTTCAAGGCAGCCAGGCTCATCTGAAACTCCTCTGCGCTCAGTTGCCCTAATGCTCTGGCTGTAAAGTTGATAATGCGGTTTTCATTGGAGTAAATATCAGCCACCACCCCGCCGGCCGGATTTTGTATGTCGCCCCAATAAAATAAATGAGTGGTGTCGTTATACCAAAGGGTAAAATCCATATCAGACAAGATGGCGTCCGCTTTTTGGGCTAACGTTACATGGTTATTGGCCTCAGCATATTCGCGGATGGTGATAAGACTGAGAGCCAACCAGGCATTGTCTATGGAAGGGACGAGTTGGTTTAAGCCAGTGTTGTCACCAACAACAGGCGGCGTCCAACTGATCCAATACCATTGGTAGAAAACGCTGTTATTGTAAGCGTTGGGGCCATGGGGCTGGTCTGTTTGGGAACCGGTTTGCCAGGCGCGGAGTTGGTTGAGTACGGCCGTGACCTCCGCCTCCGTTTCCCCCCACGTAGGACTCCACAATTCCCCCATATCATACGCCGCCAGCCAGGATAAAGCGTATAAGCCTATTTCGGCCGTGTTCGCAAAATCCCCACCCGTAAGCGTGTCTGATCGCCAACTCCACGGCAAATAATTCGTTGTTGCCCAATCCGAACTAAGGTACGTCCATGTATCTTTGGTAAGTTCGTCAAGGAAAAGTGAATTTTGGGCAATTAGCCCAGCGGATGTGGATTTAGCGAATAATGGTGCGGGGGAAACGGCCGCTCCATCTTCAGAACTTGTTCCGACGTCACTTAATTTTGTTGTCTGGACTGACACCATGGATGACGTTACTAAAATCGCGCGGTCTTCGCTGCTTTTCGATAATACATTACTACAAGCAGAAGCGAAGAACAACAACCCTATAAAAAACAGTATTTTTGGCATTTACTATACTGACTTCCTCGATATTATTAAACCTGTTCTTCCCTCACTTCAAAAACCAAATCAAATGACGTTACGAGGTTGAGGCAAACTTATTACCTCAACTGAAAATCATCAACC
>JALUPA010000259.1 GCA_027054335.1 Ardenticatenaceae bacterium | reverse complement strand
TCCCTGACCCTTGCCACAGCCGGCTGTGGCAAGGGTCAGGGAGGGAGGCACGGCCGTGTTGGTTGGCGGCAGGGGGATGGTGGGGAATACGGCCGTGGCTGCGGTCAGATGTGTTAGTGTTGGTGGATTGGTTGGCGTAAGGGGTACGGCCGTTCCGCCGCAAGCCGCCAGCAGGAGTAACAGTAATGCAAACAACCTGATCCCCAATCTCTAATCTCCCGCAACAATCGCCTCATAAATCGCCTGCAAATCTTCGTCAGAATAATAGTGGATGACCACTTTACCCCCTTCGCCGGAATCGCTGAGTTCGATGTTGACTTTGGTGCCCAGGCGTTCCCGGAACTGGGTTTGCAGATCAGCCATTTCCGGGGAAAGCCGGCGGCGGGTTTGGGGCGCGGGCGGTTTGTCCAGCAGCAGTTTTTTCACCAATACTTCCGTCTCGCGCACGTTAAGGCGGCGTTTGATAACCACGTTCATGGCGTTGATTTGCGCTTCAGGTGTGGGTAAGGAAAGGAGGGTGCGAGCGTGAGCGCCGCTGATACGGCCGTCAGCCACAGCTTGTTGTATCTCCGGGGGAAGATTGGTCAGGCGTACCAGATTGGCTACTGTAGAGCGACCCTTGCCCACCCGTTGGGCTACCTCCTCCTGCGTCAGGCCAAACTCCTCCATTAACTGCTGGTAAGCATACGCCTCTTCCAGCGGATTCAGATCAGCCCGCTGAATGTTCTCAATGATCGCCAGTTCCAGCATCGCTTGCGGCGTAGCTTCCTTGACGATGACCGGCAGTTCCACCAGCCCGGCCCGCTGCGCCGCCCGCCAGCGCCGCTCTCCGGCAATCAGAATATATTTGTCATCCTGCCGGGTAACGATCAGGGGTTGGATGAGGCCGTGTTCCCGGATGGATGCGGCCAGTTCAGCCAGCTTTGCCTCATCCATCACGCTGCGAGGCTGGTGGGGATTGGGGCTGATAGCCTGCACGGGTACGACGCGCACGCTGCTGCTTTCGTCCAGCGGCGTGGTGATGTCGCTGGGGATGAGCGCTTCCAGACCGCGCCCTAAACCGCGTTTTTTACTCATGGTGTGGCTCCTTGTACGGCCGTTTCCGCCATCAGATCACCCTTCAATAATTCCGCCGCCAACACCTTGTACGCTAACGCGCCCGGTGAATGGGGCGCGTAGACGTTGATTGGCTGGCCGTAGCTGGGGGCCTCGCTCAGGCGCACATTACGGGGCACAATCGCCCGAAAAACTTTGCCGGGAAAATAACGGCGCACTTCTTCCACTACCTGGCGGCTGAGATTGGTGCGGGCATCGTACATGGTCATCACCAAACCGCGAATGACTAATTCAGGATTGAGGTATTTTTGCACCAGGTCAATTGTTTGCGTCAACTGGGTTAAGCCTTCCAGGGCCAGATATTCGCACTGCACGGGAATAATAACGCCGTCTTTAGCCGCTGTCAGGGCGTTGATGGTGAGCAGGCTGAGACTGGGCGGGCAGTCAATGAGGATGTAATCGTAACGGCCGTCCGCCTCTACCAGCGCGTTTTGCAAGCGATATTCCCGGCCAATCGCGTTGACCAATTCCACTTCCGCCCCGGCCAAAGCCGGTTGCGAAGGCAAAATGTCCAGCCGGTACGTCTCGTTATGGATGATGGCTTCATCCAGTGCGGCCTCTTGCAGCAAAAGTTCATAAGAAGAAATGCCCATCTCATATTTATTGTAGCCCAGGCCGGACGTAGCATTGGCCTGCGGGTCCATATCTGCCAGCAGAACGCGCCGCCCGCTGCCGGCCAGATACGCACATAAATTGATGACGGTGGTTGTTTTTCCCACGCCCCCTTTCTGGTTGACAATGGCGTAAATTTTACTCATAGGTTCCTTCAAGTGACAGTCACTTCCCAAGTGACTGTCACTTATAAGTTTTCAGTTTCTTCTGCAATTTTTTAATGACGTTGTCTATACCTGACCGCGTGACGGAATAGGAAGCCATGGTGTTGGCAAACCGGGCGGATTCTACCGGATCAGCAGTTTTGTCATACTGAAACAAGTATGCGGTGGCAAAAGTGTCTCCCGCGCCGGTGGCGTCTACTTCCGTGACGGGAATGGTGGGCACGTACTGCGCCTTGTCGCCGTAGAAAACAATACACCCTTTGACGCCGCCTGTCAGAACGAGGATATTGGCCCATTCCCAATACTGAAAGAGCATGTCGGTGGAGAGCAAATCTTCCTGGCTGATGATAACAACGTCGGCCAAGCCAAAATATTCGGCTGCGCCAGGCCATTCTTGGGGGGAAATACGGCCGTTTTCATCCCACTGCCGCATCCAGCCCTGCGGCGTCATACCAATCAGGCTGTTGGGGAATTGGCGTATGATTTCCGGGTCTACTTCGTTGGCTACCGGGGCCAAGTGGACAATTTTGGCTTCTTTCCAGGTTTCGGGCACGTCTTGGGCAGTGATGCGCCTGGCTGTGGCGTAGATAGTTTGTTCACGGCCGTCCGGCGTATATACATTCTTGAAGGTGGTGGTTTCTTCGGCAGGCACAACCGCCACTTCCAGACCCGTCAATTCCTGCAAACCGGGATAATCCGGCTGGCAACTGGTGAGGACGGCCGTTTTTAGCCCCAAAGCCTGCCCAATCCGACCAGAGTAAGCCACCGTACCGCCCACCACATCGCCCTCCGGCGTTAAATCACGTGTAATATGTCCAATAAGAAGGTAATCAATTTGCCCCATAGCCGTAAATTCTAACATAAATCGGGGAACGGTAAACGGTAATCGGTTTTCAGTCATCAGTTTTCAGTGTTCAGGGGGTAATGGTTGGGGTAAACTAAACTGTACACTAAAAACTGCAAACTGGATACTTATGAAGATACTCATCACTGGCGGCAGCAGCTACCTGGGGCGGCATCTGGTTCCGTTGGCGCTGCCGGCACACGAAGTTGTATACACTTGGTTTCAACACGATCCGCTGGGGCTGGCGCAGGGGCGGCGGTTGGATGTGCGGGACGGTACGGCCGTCACCCAACTTGCCCGCACTTTCCAGCCCCAGGCCATCATCCATCTGGCCGGTTCCAACCGGGGCGAGGATATGGAAAACGTTATTCGCCGGGGGACGCAAAACGTCGCCGCAGCGGCTCGTGCGGCGAACGCCCGCCTTATTCACCTTTCCACCGACAGCATCTTTCGCGGTGATGCGGCGCCTTATGACGAAACGGCCGTGCCCACCCCCGTCAACCCCTACGGCCAGGCCAAAGCAGACGCCGAAACCATTGTGCAAACCTGGCCCAACTACGTCATTATTCGCACCTCCCTCATCTACAGTTTGCAGGAAATGGATCACGGCACAGCCTGGATGGCCGCCGCTCTGCAAGCCGGGCAGCCCGTCACCCTGTTCGACAACCAGATTCGCAACCCTGTCTGGGTATACTCTCTGGCGCAAGCCTGCCTGGAACTGGCGGCCCACGACTTTACTGGCATCCTCAACGTCGCCGGGCGTCAGGTTCTCAGCCGGGCCGATTTTGCCCTGAAAATGCTGGATTGGTGGGGTATTGCCCAACGAGATACCCTGCATATTGGCCCCTCCACCGGCAACCAATGGCCCCTGAATTGTGAACTGGATTTGTCTTTGGCTACGGCCGTGTTGCCAACCGCCTTGCCCGGTGTAGCTGAGGTAATCAGTAATGCACACGTGAACACTGTAAACCAGTTTACACTACGAGCGTAATGTAACTTACGGTTGGATTTTCTGGCAATTGGAAATTGCATCTTGACTTTTGTTTAGAAAATATGCTAGACTGCCCCCTTAGAGAAGGAAGAGGACATTATCGGGTGAGAGTTCGCACATTGCAGCAAAAATAATTTTTTGGAGAAAAGGGTATAAATGAGCAATTTAGCCAATCCATTTGATGAAATGGAAGTCGTTAGCACATTGCTTAACGAAGGAATAGATCAAGGGTATCTTACATACGATCAAATACTGGAAACAGTGCCAGACATAGAAGCCAATCTGCCACTTTTGGAAATGCTGTTAGAAGAAGCCCAGACGGCTGGTGTTCCCATCTACGAAAGTGAAGATGAGATCGGCGTTCCCATGAATGGGCAAAATGGCGTCGTGAAAAACGGAAATGGGGGAGTCTCCGACGTAGAAGAGACCTCTCACGCTGCCCCTCTGTTTGACCTGAGCAATGTACCGATTGATGACTCCGTCGGTCTCTACTTCCGGGAAATGGGCCAGCAGGGCCTCTTGACTGCGGAAGAAGAAGTGCAGTTGGCGAAGGAAATCGAAGCCGGCCGCGCTGCTGAACTACAGATAGAAACGGAAGAACTTACTCTTGATGAAATGGACCAACTGGCTATTTTGTGCGAGATTGGTGACGCAGCCCGCGCCCATCTGATTCGAGCCAATACGCGCCTGGTGGTAAGCATTGCCAAGAAGTATCGTGGTCGTGGCTTGCAATTCCTGGACTTGATTCAGGAAGGTAACGTGGGCTTGATGAAAGCGGTAGAGAAGTATGATTACCGCCGCGGCAACCGTTTCAGCACGTATGCTACCTGGTGGATTCGTCAGGCGGTTACGCGGGCGCTGGCTAATCACGGCCGTACCATCCGCATACCGGCCCATCTTGGCGGTCGTATCAGCAAGTTGTATCAGGTTGCCCAGGAGTTGGAACAGGAATACGGCCGTCAGCCCACCGCTGAAGAAATTGCCGAACACATGGACTTACCGGCCGACCGGGTGCGCTGGATGCTGCGTACCAGCCGCCAGCCCGTCCATCTGGAACGCCCCGTAGGCGACGAATCCGACGCCGAACTGGGTGACTTCATCGAAGACGTAGATGCGCCGCCGCCGGCCGAAACAGTAGCGCAAAAGATGCTCACCGAAGAGTTAGGCGAAATTCTGGACCAGCTCACCCCGCGTGAAGCCCGCATTCTGCGCCTGCGTTACGGCCTGCAAGATGGTGAATCCCGCACCCTGAAGGAAGTAGGCGAGATGTTTGGCCTCTCCCGCGAGCGCATCCGCCAGTTGGAAAAAGAAGCGCTGCGTAAACTGCGCCATCCCAACTTTGCCGGGCACTTGCGCCAATACCTCAATTAAACGTTTAAAAATTACTTCCCGTTTTTGTTCGTAGTAACCGCTTTAGCGGTCTGGACGACTAAAGTCGTTACTACGAACTAATTTCTGGACAATTACTAAAAGAAATACCTACCACTTTATAGTGAAAAGCCCCGGCTAAAAACCGGGGCTTTTTTATAAACTATCGTATCTTCTCAAAAACCTGGGGAAGCTCGGGCCGGTCTCCTGACCGTGCCTAGTGTGGGCGGTCTGGAGACCGGCCACAGTCCCGAAATATTGAGATGATACAAACTATCCCAGTAAATCCACGTGGTGTGTTGCCCCCTGAATCTCGGGGGATAGTCTTCGTTTGGGCCAAAAGCTGTAAGACGATTTGGCAAATCGTCCGGGCGATTTAGCAAATCGCCCTACAATGGGCGAAACGAAGACCGTCCCTGAATCTCAGGCTCAGTCACGAAACCCACAGTGCGGTAGAATCTATCCACCTGCTCGCTAAATGTCCGCCAGGTGAGGAGGCGGTAATGGCCTTGCGGTACGCGGTTGACGTGTGGCTGGAAGATGTCAGAATTGTCAATCCCCAAAACGTTCTGGCGTCTCGGCAAAGCTAATGATTTCCCATTGACATATTTTCCCCCATCCGACTATACTGTTCTTGAGATCAGGCGCATTTCAGAGTTAAGCTGGCCGGGAAAGCGCCTCGATCCGCAAAGGAACCCACTCTTTTTCTGGCTTCATTTTAACCATGGCAACTGTATTTATGAAGTGGCTGGAAACCAGCCCGCAAGCGTATGACCGGGGAATCCGCATCCTGACGTTGGGGCGTATCCGGCAAGTCAAAGAGAGAATTGCCAATACGTATGTTCAGGACGGAATGCGCGTCCTGGAGATCGGCTGCGGGACGGGAACGCTCACGGCTATGATGGCGGCCAGAGGGGCAGAGGTGACGGGTATTGACGCTTCCCCCACCATGCTGTCTGAGGCCCAGAAGAAAGTGGCGGCTGCGGGATTGGCGGAACACGTTACTTTGAAGTACATGGATGCGGCGATGGTTGGGGCGCGTTTTGCGCCGGCCTCTTTTGACTTGATTGTTTCCACATTGGTCTTCAGCGAACTGTTCCCGGATGAGCAGCGTTACACGTTGGAAGCCTGCCAGAAATTATTGGCCCCAAACGGCCGTCTCCTGATTGCCGACGAGGTTATTCCAGAGGGCACGCTGCGGCGGCTGCTTTTTTACGCAGTGCGTTTGCCGTTGGCCTGGCTAACCTGGCTGCTGACGCGCACGAGTACCACGGCTTTAAGCAGCTTCGAGCCGTTGCTGGAACAAACCGGTTTCCAGGTTCGCGTGGCCGCTTCTTACCTGGGCGGCAGTCTGGTCTTGTATGACAGCCTTCCCGTCGCGGCTGCCCAAAGTGAAACCGGGTTGCCCCCCACAGTCATCGGAACGTTGCAGCGTCGCGTTACGTTGCGTACCTTGCTGTTGGACCTGTGGCTGTTATTCTTCCGTATCATTCCACCCTACCCGAAAGTCCGTGTGGGGTTGTATCGGGTGGGAAATCCAACCGCGAAATCACCGGTGCTGGTGACTGGCAACTTTGACCTGACCGTGCGCAGAGTGGTCAAGGCTATAGACGGCAAAGTGAATGTCTGGATGCTGGTCGCCGATTCGGCCGGCATTAACGTTTGGTGCGCAGCCGGCGGCGGGTACTTCACTGCGGAAAAGGTGATCGCGGCGGTCAAGTCCTCGCACCTGGAAGAGGTCGTCAGGCATCACGCTCTGATCCTGCCCCAGCTATGCGCCAACGGTGTGGACGGCTGGCGCATCCGGCAGGAGATTGGGTGGGGCGTCCATTGGGGACCGGCTAAAGCTAAGGATATTCCGGCTTATCTGGCTGCCAAACGCCAGAAGACCGATACCATGCGCTGGGTGCGTTTCCCGCTCCAAGATCGGTTGGAAATGGTCACGGTCACTTTGGGCTTTTATGGCTTGCTGATTCTACTGCCGGTGTTTATCTTCTGGCGGCCCATGTTCTGGCCGATTGCTTTGAGTATGGTCGGGCTTTCCTATTTCTACGCCGTTGTCCAGCCCTGGCTGCCGGGCCGGGACGGACTTTATAAGAGTATCCCGCTGGCGCTTATCGCGCTGGCCGGGCTGCTCGTCTACACGACACTTTGGCAGCCGCTGCCTCCCGTGACCTTGTTCCACTGGATGGTAGGTTTGACCGGTTTGGCGGTTTTTACCGGGGCGGAACTTCAGGGCATGTCCCCGTTGATGCGCGGGGAGCAAGCCAATTGGGGCTGGGAAGCGGTTATTGGTCTGGTTCTGCTGACGATTTATTGGTTGGTTCCTCTGGCTCTGGGGTGGAGGTGATTGGATGAGCGGGCGGCCTACGCTGCTGTCGTCGTTGAAAGAACACCTGACGTTTGCCAGAGAGCTGCGCAACCTGGAAATCCATTTTTATCCGGAGAAATGCACGGGAGTCTGGCAGTGCTATGATGTGTGCCCGGTGGGCTGCTGGACGCCGGATTATGCAAGCCGCACGGCCGTTTTCCACGACCCGGAAAAGTGTATTGCCTGCGGCGCCTGTGTGCTGCAATGCCCGGAAGAAGCAATCGAATTAAGTTGAGCGGTAGGAAAAACGGCCGTATCTGACAGGCCCTGGTGATGGAACCCTGTTCCCTCATTCCCCTCCGGTATCACTTCTCGGAATCTGGCCAATAGACGTGTTTGTGTGGCTTGGTGTTGACGTGCAGCTGGAAGACATCGGGACGGCCGTAATGCCCCACCACATCTAACGTCAGACGGCCGTCCACCGCCTGCTGCGGATCAATCTCAGCCGAAACCAGACCGGGCTGCTCGTACAACGGCCCCGCCAGCAAATCCCCTTCCGGTGAAATAATGGCGCTGCCGCCGCGCATGAGGAACGTATCCGCGCCACCGGGGATGTCGGCCAGCAGGGCCAGGTCGAGGTGGGCCAAGTCACGCTTTTGTAGAACCGTCCCGGCAGCGACGACAAAGCAGCGGCCTTCAAAGGCGTAATGGCGGGAGGCGATGAGCAGCATTTCCTTGACAGTCGGCCATTGGGCCACGTGGATCAGTTCTTGCTGAACGTGCATGGCCTGACGGGCCAGAGGCATCCAATGTTCCCAGCAAACCAGCCCGCCGAGGCGGCCCAACGGTGTGTCCACTACGGTCAGGGTACTGCCGTCTCCCCTGCCCCAGACAAGGCGCTCGGTGTAGGTGGGTATCAGCTTACGGTGCTTGCCCAGAATTTGCCCGGCCGCACCGATATAGAGGATGGTGTTATAGAGCGTGCCGCCGTCCCGCTCATTCAGCCCCATGACGACGATGGCGCGGGCAGACCGGGCGGCTTGCTGTAAATGGGTCACGGCCGTACTTCCCAGCGCCACACTATTTTGAAACAGGCGGCGGAATACGGCCGTGGCCGGGGCATAACCCCACAAGCCCGCTCCCGGCGCTACGTCCAGCCAGACTGGGTAGCCTGGCAGCCACGTCTCCGGGAAGACGATCAGCCGGGCGCCTTCCCTGGCTGCCTGAGCAATCAGGCGGCACGCTTTTTCTACGCTTTGCTCTAAATCTAAAAATACGGGCGGCTCTTGTACGGCCGTCACCCGAAAAACGTCATTGTTTCCCTTCATTTAAATAAAATTATTGTCGAAACTGCTTTAATTCGGTTGTGTATGTCGTGATTATCATACACTGGAAATGGAGCAGTTTCATTCATTTTGCAAGCCCGAAATTCAATTTATGTTAAGTATTTTGTCAAAAATCCAATATTTACTTTATTTGATATATTTTCTCTGGGTTTGAGATGGGAGGCGGCAAGGTCGCCCCCCATCTCTTCACCTCTAAAAATCACAGTTACCGGCCATGCAGGCAAATTCCTGCGCGGCCGTTGTCAGGTCTTCCTCTTCGTAGCGGTAGATTTTGGAGAAATCTATTTCCGGGAATTTGGCGGCAAGCTGCTCGTACTCTTCCTTAGAGATGTCCACGTAAGGCATCTGGTCGTATTGAGCGTCGAAGGCGGGCAGGAAGGCCATGCCGCCAATCTTGTCCTGGTGTTCCCAAATCCAGCGGATGATGTCCAGCACCTCGTCCTGCTGGTAGGTGATGGTGACGCTGGGATTGTGTTCTGTGTAGTGCGTCTTGTTTTGCAGCCAATGCTCGCATTGTTCCAGGGCGGTGCGGTCGTTGCGGGTCACGGCCGTATCCGGAGCCTTCACCGGAAAATGCACCACCCAGGTCGTGGCATTCTCGCGGGTCTGGCCGTTTTCCGGGTCCATGGGTACCCCGGCATCCTGCAACACCTTGAAGACAGGCGAATGCGCCCCCACCCGCACATTACGGATGTAGTACGGCGCCCAACGGGCATGAATACCGGAAGCAGAGTTGACCAGTTGGGACGAGTTGCCGGAAGGCTTGACGGCCGTCACCGCCGCCGACTGAGGAATATCCAACTGCGCCGCATAAATCCGGTTCGTCTCCACCGCCACCTCCCGCAGCTTTTCCTGGATGGCCGGGTCCTGGGCCGCCGGGCTGTCCATCTGCCCGTTCAAATCCACTCCCAGCAGCCGCTCCTCCTGACAATTCTTCTGCCATTGCGGCCGTAAACCGGGGAAGTAGGTGGCCATAGACTGGATCGTGCCGATAATCGTGGCCAACTCAATCTTCTCCCGCAGCGTTTCATACGTATCCTCAGCGCGGGCGATGGCGCTGGTCAGGTTGCAGAACTGGTATGGTCGAATAATGATCTCCCCGCAGGGATTGGTGCCAAACTCGGCATACTTGCGCCGCACCGGCCGGTTCTCAATCGCGGCCTTCCTATTAAAGATACCCGGCTCGCCCCGGCCCGATTCCACCATGTCCAAAACAAAACGGGTAATCTCCGCCTGGGTCAGCTCCCGCTCCGGCCAGACGGCCGAATTGTTGGCGTTCCAGCGCTGGCTGTTATTGCGCCAGAAGTCGCCGTCCTTACTGTTACGCATTTCCATGTCGTCGTAATCAAAGAGCGAGATCATCGCCGTGCGCCGCACGCCGCCGGAAACGGCCGCATCCCCTACGGCGCACATAATGTCATGGGCGTCTAACGGCCGTAAAAAACTCCCCTGGCGCGACAACAACCGGGTGCGGGCAAAATCCAGCATCTTGCGCAACGGTTCCGGCCCCGACGCCCGGCCGCCTTTCACCCGCAGCGGCGCACCGGCCGGCCGCACCTGTGAATAATCAAACAGCACATCCTCCCCGTTAAACCAAGCCGTCAGCCCCACACGCACCGCTTCCGCCCAGCCTTCCGACGAATCCGGCACCACAAACGTCTCCGGCGGCCGCCCCGACTGGCGGGCAATGCGGGGGAACTGCTCCACGTAGCGCCGCTCCACCGAAAAGCCTACACCGCAGCCGCTCATGGAGATGATCAATGCCTCTACAAAAGAATCCAGCGAATCCACCGGCATGTAGGAGCAGTTGTACAAGGCGATATTATTGCGCCGCGCCGCCGGGCCGGCCATCGCCAGCAGGCGCATGGAAGGCATCACCTTCATCTCCAGAATGCCGCGGCGAAGGCGATCATACGTTTCGTCAGGCAGGCGGTAATCAGAAATTTCCTTAAGGAATGCTACCGCCCGGTTAACTGTCTCTAACCACGTCTCGCGGCGGCCCAAATCGTAGTTGAAGCGGGAATATTTGTCGTAGAACTGGAATTTTTGCAGTTGTGTGGGGAAATAGCTGTCCGATTCGGCAAATGCCTGGCGCACTTCGTCCGGCACAGGCCGCTTCACCCGCATTTTGGCGTGTTCCGCCCGGTAGAGAATGTAATGTTTGGCCGCTTCGTATTCCCCGGCTGCTTGCAGCACCATTTCCACAATGTCCTGAATGCCTTCGACCGTAGGCAGGTCGTATTTGGCCGCCACTACGTTAACAATTTGATGGGTCAGTTCGGGTACCGGGGTTTGGGGATGTACGTCCAGGCTGGCAAAGCAGCGTTCCAGGGCGTGTTCGATGCGGTCCGCGTCAAAGGAAACGATACGGCCGTCTCGCTTGACCACGCTCCGGGGAACCGACACCTTAAAGTAAATACTGTCGGCCGTTAAATCTACTTTGCCGTTTTGACCGCTACGGCCGTTTTTCGTTTGGGAAACCTGCTGTTTATTCTGCTCAGACATATGATCCTCTCCTTACATGGGTTTATATTTTTCGTGCTGCGTGGTGCATAAAACCGCTGATCACGTATCACGTATCACGTCACAAAAGCTAAAATAGTTTGTTTGTTTTACATTGTGTGGGTGGAAACCGCTCCCACTTACTTGGCAGCTAAGAGTCGGTCAATTTCACTGCGGATAGACTCCAGGTCTTCAAATCTCAGATAAACAGTAGCATAGCGAATATAAGCCACCTTATCCAAATCCTTGAGCTTTTCAATAACCGAATCGCCGACAACCCGGCTGGACACTTCCGCCTTGCCCATTTGTTGTAATTCCGCTTCCACCTCTCCGGCGATACGCTCAATATCTTCAGCCGCCACCGGCCGTTTGGCGCAAGATACCTTAATGCCGCTGATCAGCTTGTCACGGGAAAACTCTTCCCGCGTGCCATCCTGCTTCACCAGCAAAGGCGTCGCCAGAATCGGCCGTTCGTAAGAGCTAAACCGCTGCCCGCACTGGTCACAAACGCGCCGCCGCCGGGTACCGCCGCGAACGTCGTGGCTGGTGTCAATAACGCGGGTTTTAGGGTGGTTACAATAAGGACATTTCACAAAAAGTCTCCGATTGGGCTGCTTTACCCAGATATGGCATCGCTGTCGGGAATAAGCAAAATACCGCCATATATGGGGTATTTCCTATCTAATCCCCCTATATGTGCTACTAGCGAAGAGCATTATAGCATACGGCCCGCGGCATAGCAAGATGGAAAAGCGTGAATTTACCTTAAAAAATCCACGGCCGTTTTGCCGGCAGGTAAGTAGTATTTGGGGAATTAAGATGCGGGGATATTACGATACATCACGCCTTCTTGCGTCTCAGGGGGCCAGTGCTACAATTCTGCCCTATGTCTGTCATATTGATTGTGAAGATTCTGATCGTGCTGATTTTTCTGGTGATCTTCCTGCGACGGCCGTCCCTGGGTTGGGGTATCGGCTTGCTCACGGTAACCCTGGCTGTTTTGCTGGACACTATCATGGGCACATTTGACCCGGAGCAGTTACAAACACAATTGGGCTTTTTCTTCTATATCTTTGCCGGCATCTTGCTGGGAGGCATGATCTTCTGGATTTTGTCCGTGTTACGGCCGTATCTCCCCCCAACCAAAGCTGTCCCAACCGAACCGGCCGCCACCGCTCCCCCCACCGCACCGCCGCAGCCGGAAATTGTAGTGACGGCCGTCCCCCTCAACGAAGAAGACAGCCCCTATGACCAGCAAATGCTCTACGAGCAAATCCGCGAGCGTTTCAGCCGGGAAGACGTGCTGGACCTCATGTTCGATCTGGAAATCAACGAAAATGACGTCATGTTTGTCGGCGAAAACATGGCCCAACTCATCCGCAACGTGATGAATACGGCCGTGCAGCGCAGCCAGCTATCCGCCCTGGCCCTGGCCGTCGAGCGCATCCTCACCCCGCCGCCGCCCGACGCGCTGCCCCGCCTGGAAAAAATCAATGCCGACTCCCCACCCACCGTCCTGCGCCACTATCTGCTGGCCTACTACGACCTGGAACGTCTGCAAAAAATGACCACTGCCCTCAACATTGATTGGGAACAAATCGGCTATGGCAGCAAGAAAGCCCGCGTCCGCGAACTCCTCCTCTACCTCTACCGGCGCAACCGCGTGGGGGAACTGATTGACCTCATGCAGAAAAACCAGTAATCAGTTTTCAGTAAAATAGTTGGCCGCCCACTGAAAACTGATTACTGAACACTGCCCACTGGTCACAAAGTCCTGGTAACAACATCCCATTTACCCATCAGCTAAAATCATCTATCCTTTAGCCATACACAGAAACACTTTTTCAACTCGTTTTCCTCCTCCTTCAGAAAGCTCCGGCCATCCGGAGCTTTTCTTTTTCCCACCCTAAACCACAGCTACCCATTTGTAGGGCGATTTTGTAAATTGCCTAAATAACGATTTACAAAATCGTTCCACAAATACATCCCAAATTTCTAAAACCACTTCACATAGAACGCAGTTTAGTGTATACTGTGTCAAAATGTGGTTGAAAGTGGGGCAAAGTGGATCGATATAGGTCATATTTCCCCAAAACGTATAGTAAAATGGGGCAATAAGAACGAATGTTCTATACAAGTAATTGGTAATTAGTAACTGGTAACTAAGTAATTACCCAATTACCCAATTACCAGTTACTAATTACTAATTATCCAATTACAAAATGTTCTTAGGCGAATACACGCACAACATTGATAGCAAAGGGCGTCTCACAATTCCGGCCAAATTCCGGGGATTGTTGGCGGCCGGTCTGGTAGTAACGCGCGGCTTCGACCGGAACCTGATGATCTTTCCGTTGGATGGCTGGCAGGAATTGGCGCAAAAGATTGGGGAACGGCCGTTATCCGATGAGAGTGTGCGGGCTTTCCGGCGGCGCGTCTTTTCCGGCGCCGTTGACCTGACGCCGGATCGCGTCGGCCGCATCCTGCTGCCCCCCTACCTGCGTGAATTTGCCGGTATCGGTAACGAAGTTGTCGTCGCCGGTATGTTTAACTACGTGGAACTGTGGCACCCGGCAGCCTGGGCGGCTGTCCGCGAATCCATCGAAAGCAATGATGACGCCGCCCGCTGGGAGGATTTGGGAATATAACAAGGAAGAGATTGGCGATTGGAGATTGGAGATTTGCCTGACACAGCTTCTAATCTCCAATCCCTAATCTCCAATCTCTAAAATGAACGATTATTCCCACATCCCGGTACTATTCAACGAAGTCATCACTTTGCTGCAACCACAAGCTAACGGCCGTTACCTGGACGGTACCGTTGGCGCAGGCGGACATACCGCCGGAATTTTAGAAGCATCCGCGCCTACAGGGCGCGTTTTGGGCTTAGACAAAGATCCGGAAGCCATTGCTTACGCCCAAAAACGGCTGGCAAAATATGGCGAGCGCGTCATTCTGATCAACGCCAGCTACACCGCCATGGCCCAGGTTGCCGTGGCCCACGGCTTTACGGATTTGGACGGCATCTTGCTGGATTTAGGATTATCCTCCCGCCAACTGGATAACCCGGCGCGGGGCTTTTCCTTTATGAAGGCAGGCCCGCTGGATATGCGGTTTGACCCCACACAAGGGGAAACGGCCGCCGACCTGATTAACAATTTAAGTGAAGCGGCACTGGCAGACATCTTCTGGCGCTACGGCGAAGAAAAACGCAGTTGGTATTACGCCCGGATCATTGTAGCGGAACGGCCGTTTACCAAAACCACCGAACTGGCCGGCGTCATTGCCGCCCACACCCGGCAGCGCGGCCGTCGCCACCCGGCCACCAAGATATTCCAGGCCCTGCGCATCGCCGTAAACAAAGAACTGGAAGCCGTAGAGATTGGCGTCCTGGCCGCGATTGATTTGCTCAAACCGGGCGGCCGTCTGGCCGTCATCAGCTTCCATTCATTGGAAGACCGCTTTGTCAAACAAACATTTCGCCGCCTCAGCCAGGACCGGATGCCGCCGCCCGGCTTCCCGGCTACAGACGAAAGCCGCCCAGCCCTGGTCCGGCGCATCACCCGCAAAGCCGTCCAGGCCACCGCGGCAGAAACGGAACAAAACCCCCGCAGCCGCAGCGCCCGGCTGCGCGTAATTGAAAAACTGGAGATTAGAGATTAAGAGATTAAGAGATTGGCAGCAACGTAAATCTCCAATCTCTTAATCTCCAATCTCCCCATAATATTATGATGGCACGGCAAACACGCGACCAGTTAAAACGTCTCAACAAGCTGACTGAAGCCCAGGCTGCTGCCGGTTGGGGCATCATTCTGATTTTGGGCGCGCTGCTGGGCACCATTTACCTGACCCAGGCCAGTCGCACCGCTACAGTCGGCCGTCGCGTGCAGTTTTTGCAAAACGAACTCATAGACCTGGAACGGGAAAACACCGAACTGGAACGAAAAATCGCCGAAGCCCAATCCCTGGAACGGCTGCAAGCTACCGCCGCTGCCCTGGGCTTTGTGCCGGCCAACACAGAAGATGTCCAGTTCCTCGTCATCCCCGATTATCCGCTCAGCGAACCCAGCGATCCCCTGGCTATTGTGCCGGAGGCCGGCCCCACTCCGGTACAAGCTCAAACAATGGAAGAAGCCATCTGGTTTTATTTGAACGGCCATATAAGTGGTTTTGTCCAAGGAGAAGTGCGTGAACGATAGTCAAAAACGCCGCCTCACGCTGGTTATCACCGCCATGGTCCTGGCCACTCTTGTTATTTTAGGGCGGCTGGTGGAATTTCAGGTCATTCAAGGGCCGGAATGGGCAGACCGAGCCATCAATGAACTGCTGGTGGTCGCCAACCCCTCTCGCGGTGCTATTTATGACCGCAACGGGGCCATTCTGGCAGCCAACACGGCTGATTACCAGATCAGCGTCTCCCCGCCCCTGGTAACAGAACCGGAAGAAGCAGCCACTGCCTTGGCCTCTGTACTTGACCAGCCTCGCTATGAAATTTTAGGCGTCTTAAATTCCGACCAACCCTTTGCCCTTCTTTCCGGGCGAGTCTCGCCGGAAGTGGCCGACCTGGTGCGGGAGATGGATTACGATGGTTTGCAGATTGATCCCCTGCCGCGCCGCTTCTATCCGCAAGGGGAACTGCTTTGCCACACCCTGGGCTATGTAGATTTTAACGGCTACGGTGGCGGCGGTGTAGAAGGGTATTACCAGTCAGATTTGGCCGGAGAAGCTGCCAGCAAAACGATCAACATCTCTCCTCTGAATGAGCAGGAAAGTGTGATTGCCCGTAAAGGCGCCGACCTGGTATTGACGATTGACCGCACGGTACAATATGTGACGGAAGAAAAATTGAGGCAGGCTTTGCAGGAATACGGGGCACAAAGCGGTTCTATCATCGTTATGAACCCCAAAACAGGGGCCATTTTAGCGGCAGCCGCTTACCCTTGTTATGATCCCTTTGAATTTTATGCAGCGGACGAAAAAGTCCTATTCAATCCTATCACGCAACAGCAGCACGAACCCGGTTCGGTTATTAAGTTGATTACCATGGCTGCCGCGCTGGATTCCGGTCTGTTTACGCCGCAGTCCACTTATTATGACGCCGGTGTACTGGAAGTGGGCGGGCACAAGACGGTGAACTGGGACCGCAGCGCCCCCGGTACGACGGACATGACTACGCTGCTGTCCCGGTCGCTCAATGTGGGGGCAGCGACGTTGTCTACCACGCTGGGGCCGGATTTGTATTACGACTATATGCAGAAGTTTGGCTTTGGCCGCCCTACCAATGTGGATGTGATGGCTGAAGCGACCGGCCAGATGCCTCTGCCGGGCAGTGAATACTGGACGGAATCCATGCTGGCGACAAACGCCTACGGACAAAGTATCGCGGTCACGCCTTTGCAGATGATCGTAGCCGCCTCCGCCATCCCCAATAACGGGGAAATTATGCAGCCTTATCTGGTGCAGGAAATCCGCCGGGGGGATGACGTGATTGTGCATGAACCGTCGGTGTTGAGCCGGCCCATCAGCCCGGAAACGGCCCAAGAGGTAAATACGATGGCGGTCACGGCCGTAGCCCGCGAAGTGCCCGACGCTCAAATTCCCGGCTATACCATTGCCGGAAAAACAGGTACGGCCGAAATTGCCGAAAATGGCGTCTACATTGACGATACCATCGCCAGTTTCATCGGCTGGCTGTCCGCCGACGATCCGGAAATTATGATTTATGTCAAGCTGGATAAACCGCAAACCCAACCCTGGGGATCGCTCACCGCTGCCCCTACGTTTGCCAATCTGGCTAAAGAGCTGGTCGTCCTGCTGGACATCCCGCCGGACAACATCCGCCTGCAAGCGGAAGTGACGGCGGCAAGAGGGAATCAGTAAATAGTAATTGGTAATTGGTAATTAGTAATTGCCAGTTACCAATTACCAATTACCATGTTAACACTCGGTCACATTCTCGAACCTATCTCCGGCTATACGGCCGTAGGCGACGACCCGGCAGTTTCATCCGTGGTGATGGACAGTCGGGAAGCCGGCCCCGGCAGCGTTTTTGTTGCTTATAAAGGGGAACAGGCAGATGGACACGATTACGTGGCCGAGGCATTTTCACAGGGAGCGATTGCGGCGCTGGTAGAACGGCCTATTGCCGGAGAGTACGCAACGATTGATTTGCGTAACGCGCAGAAAAGGCCGTTACCCGCACCCTTAAGTGCGCTCACACCCGTCTGTGTGGTGGTAGACAATACGATTACCGCCCTTCAGACATCCGCCAGGGCGTGGCGCGCTCGCTTCCCTGTGGAGGTGATTGGCATTACGGGCAGCGTGGGCAAAACGTCTACGAAGGAGTTGACCCACGCTGTCCTGGCCCAACGGTTTCACACGTTCAAGTCGCCGGGCAACCGGAACAGCGTGTTGGGGCTGCCGCTGGCTTTGTTTGATTTACGGCCGTATCACCAAAAAGCCGTCCTGGAAATGGGCATGTACGTCCCCGGCGAAATTGCCGAGTTGTGCCAGATGACCCAGCCCCGCATCGGCGTCGTCACCCTGATTGGCCCGGTGCATCTGGAGCGGGCCGGCAGCATGGCAGCCATCGTTGCCGCCAAGCGGGAACTGGTAGAAGCGCTGCCCGCCGACGGCATCGCCATCCTTAACCGGGACGACGAGCGGGTGATGGGCATGGCCGATTATACGCAGGCCCGAATTTTTACCTACGGCCTCACTCCCCAGGCGGACGTCTGGGCAGACAACATCACCTCTATGGGCTTGGAAGGCATTCGTTTTGCCTTGCATTACCGGGATGAGGCGTTGAGTGTGCAGGTTCCCCTGCTGGGCCGCCACAGTGTGCATACGGCGCTGCGGGCCACGGCCGTCGGTCTGGTGGAAGGATTAACGTGGGATGAAATTGTGCGTGGTTTGCGGGAAACGGCCGTACAGTTGCGCCTGGTAGCCGTGCCGGGGCCGAAAGGCTCTACGATCATTGACGACACCTACAACGCCAACCCGGAATCGGTCATGGCTGCGCTGAATTTGCTAAACGATTTACCAGAGCGGCGCCTGGCCGTTTTGGGTGATATGCTGGAACTGGGCTACATGGCAGAAGAATCGCACCGGTTGGTCGGCCGCCGCGTAGTAGAAGTAGCCCAAATCTTGGTCACGGTCGGCCGCCGCGCCCGCTGGATTGCAGAGGAAGCCCTGAAGGTGGGTATGCCGCCGGAACAGGTGTTTATGGCAGAGGATTCGGTTACGGCCGTGCCCCTATTGGAAGACATTATTACACAAAACGACACGATTCTAATCAAGGGATCGTTAGGTATGCGTATGGACAAAATCATCACTGCGCTGGGCAGATACGACTAATGGCCTTTTCCTTATCGCTCGGCATTGTTACTTTTTTGATGGCTGTCATTTGGGGCAGCCCGTTGGTGGAACTGATGAGACGGCTAAAACTGGGCGCGCAAATCCGCATTGACGGACCGGAATCCCATCTGTCCAAGATGGGCACGCCGGCCATGGGCGGCATCCTCATCGTGTTCTGGGTCGTCGTCGTCACGGGAACCGTCAACATCGTGCGCATCATCCAGGAAATCGAGACGGCCGAAAGCGTCTTCATTCCCGTCGCCGTCATGGTTTCCTACGCCATTTTAGGCGGTATTGATGATTACCTGGGTTTCCATCCCCGGCCGCACGGCGAAAAAGGCATCCGGGCGCGGGTAAAAATCTGGATACAACTGGGCATTGCTCTGATAGCCGCCCTGCTTATTTATTTTGGCGTTAACGACGGCAACGGCTGGATGGCCGTCCCCACCGTCCCTTTTCTGATTAACATTGGCCTGATTTACATTCCCATCGCCGTCATCATCATCGCCGGGACAGCCAACGCGGTTAACATCACGGACGGGCTGGACGGGTTGGCCGGGGTGATTGCCGCCACCGCGTTCATCGCTTACGGCGTGATTGCCACCTGGCAAGGACAACAGTTTCTCATCTCGTTCAGCTTTATTGTGGTGGGCGCTTGTTTTGCTTTTCTCTGGTACAACGCCAAACCGGCCCAGATGTTTATGGGCGACGTGGGATCGCAGGCGTTGGGTGGCGCGCTGGGCGTGGTCGCTTTGCTGACTAATCAATGGCTGCTTTTGCCCATCATTGCCGCCGTGCCTATTGCCACCATGCTCTCTACCACGCTGCAAGTGGTTTATTACAAACTCTCCGGCGGCAAACGGCTCTTCAAAATGGCCCCGCTGCACCATCATTTTGAACTACTGGGTTGGAGCGAGACGCAAATTGTGCAGCGCTGGTGGCTGGTAGGCATTATGAGCGCCATGATTGGGATTGCGTTGGCGATATTGTAGGTCAAGTTGGCCAACTTGACCTACGTAATCTCTGAAATGGACGCCTTAACAAACAAACGCCTCCTCATTCTCGGCTTTGCCCGACAAGGCAAGGCTTTGGCCCGTTTTGCCGTGGGCGTGGGGGCGCAGGTGACAATTTCAGATTTGCGGCCGGCGGAGCGGCTGCAAGACAGTTTGGCCGAACTGAGCGATTTGCCGGTGCGGTATGTTTTAGGAGAACACCCTATGCGTTTACTGGACGAAGCAGACGTGGTAGCGATTAGCGGCGGTGTGCCCGCAGACGCCCCGTTGGTGCAGGCGGCGCGGGAACGCGGGCTGCCTATTACTAACGATGCGCAGGAGTTTATCCGGCGGGCGCCTACGGCCGTTATCGGCATCACCGGTTCGGCAGGCAAGACGACAACGACGGCGCTCACCGGCGTCATGGCCCAGGTTTCCGGGCGGCGCACCTGGGTGGGCGGCAATATCGGCCGCCCCCTCATCGCCGATCTGGACAAAATGGCCCCGGATGACGTGGTGGTGCAGGAACTTTCCAGCTTCCAACTGGAAATCTGGTGGCAAAGCCCGCCCATCGCCGCCGTGCTGAACGTGACGCCGAACCATTTAGACCGGCACAAGACAATGGAACGGTATACGGCGGCCAAAGCCAACATTTTACGCTACCAATCGGTGGAGGATACGGCCGTTCTCTCAGTAGACGATCCGGGCGCGCTGGCTCTGCAGGATGTATCGCCGGGCCGTTTGCGCCTGTTCAGCCTGCAAGAGGAAGTGACGGACGGGGCTTTTGTGCGGGATGGCCGTATTATGCTGCGGAATGGGCAGGAGACGGCCGTGTGCGCCACAGATGACGTACCGTTACGCGGCCAACACAATCTGCTCAACGTTCTGGCGGCCGTCACCCTGGCCGATTCTGCCGGTATCGAAGTGGCAGCCATGCGGCAGGCCATCCGCACCTTCCGCGGCGTGGAACACCGCCTGGAACGGGTGCGCGTGCTGGACGGGGTGCAGTACGTCAACGATTCCATCGCCACTGCCCCGGAACGCGCCCTGGCCGCCCTGGCTGCCTACGACGAACCCATCATCCTGCTGGCCGGGGGCCAAGACAAAGATATGGCCTGGGATGAATGGGTGCGGCAGGTGCGGCAGCAGGTGAAACACGTCGTCCTGTTCGGGCAGTTGGCCGATTTGCTGGCGGAAAAGCTGGCCGATTTTGACCGTATGACGCAGGTAGAGACGATGGAGGAGGCGTTGCGTGTGGGCCGGGATACGGCCGTGTCCGGCGACGTCATTCTCCTCTCCCCCGGCGGTACCAGCTTCGATGCCTACGACAACTTTGCCCAACGGGGTGAGATATTCAAGGAATTGGTGAACAGTTTGTAATTGAGTAATTAAGTAATTGAGTAATTACCCAATTACCTAATTACCCATTACCAAAGGTAACTATGTCCACAATAAACGTCGTCCGCAAAAAAACCAACCGGGTCAAACCCGGTCTGAAATTCCAGTTTGATTACTGGCTGATACTGGCTGCTTCCGGCCTCATCCTCATCGGAATGCTCATGGTCTACAGCACCACCTTCGACTACGGCCTGCGCTTCCAGGATGACGCCACCTATTACTTCCGCCGCCAATTCACCGCCCTGCTTATCGGTTTGGCCGCTGCCCTGATTATCATGCAGTTCGATTACCACGTTTTGCGCCGCTTTTCTGTCCCCCTGCTGGGGCTGACCATTACGGGGTTACTGGTCGTCCTCTTTTTTGGCGACGCCATCTTCGGGGCGCAGCGCGGTTTTTATGAAGGCTCTTACCAGCCGTCCGAAATTGCCAAGCTGGCGACTATTTTGTACATTGCCCACTGGCTGCATTCCAAAGGAGATCGCATCAAAAAGGTATCTTACGGCCTGCTGCCCTTTTCCATTTTAGTAGGCTCCATCAGCGCCCTGATTGTCCAGCAGCCGGATTTGAGTACGGCCGGTCTCATCGCCATCGTTTCCCTTACCCTTTTCTTCGTCGCCGGAGCCGATATAAAACAGATCCTTGTTGCCGGGGCGGCCGGCGGCACAGCTTTTCTCTTTTTAATGCTGACCCTGCCCCACGCCGCCGCCCGCGTAGACGCCTACACAGTCGCCCTGCGCGATCCCACGCAGGCCAGTTGGAATGTGCGGCAAGCCCTGATTGCTCTGGGGCGCGGCGGCATCTTTGGCGTGGGTCTGGGCGAAAGTGTACAAAAATTTGGCGCCCTGCCGGCGGCGCACACGGACGGCGTTTTTGCTATTTTAGGTGAGGAGTTGGGCTTGGTAGGGACATTGCTGGTGCTGGGGCTGCTGGCGCTGCTGGTGTGGCGCGGCATCTACATCGCCACCAAAGCGCGCAACAGCTATGGCTTCCTCCTGGCGCTGGGGATCACTTGCTGGCTAGGCTACCAGGCACTCATCAACATGGCTGTCATTACAACAGTAATTCCCTTCACCGGCATCCCCCTGCCTTTTCTGAGTTATGGGGGATCATCATTGGCAATCTCACTTATTGGCATTGGTATATTACTAAGCATTTCCCGGGACAGCGCTATTACCAAACATCAAAAGCCGCAGCCGGTAAAGTTGTCGGGTAAAAAGAGAATAATTAGGTGATTGGGTAATTACCAATCACCTAATTATCAGTTACCATGAAAATTCTCATTTGCGCCGGGGGCACTGGTGGCGGCATATATCCCGCACTGGCGGCCGTAACGGCATTACGAGAAAGAGGCTATCAGCGAGAGGATTTTCTCTGGATTGGTACGAAAGGAGAAATGGAAGAGACATTAGTGCGTCAAGCGGGGTTACAACTGGAAACTATTTCCGGCGGGGCGATTGCTGGTGTACCTTGGCCCAAAAAGGCTATCCACGGTGCGGAACTGGCCCTGAGTGTGCCCAAAGCATACCGTATTTTGCGCCGCTTTCAACCGGACGTGATGTTGATAACCGGCGGCTATATGGCCGCACCGGTAACAATAGCCGCCCGCCTGACGGGAACGCCCATCACCATTTTTTTGCCGGATGTGGAACCGGGGCAATCTATCCGCTTTGCCCTGCCCCAGGCCCAAAAAGTGGGGGCTACCACCAGTGGTTCTGAAGCCTACATCCCGGCGGACAAACTGGTGGTGACCGGCTATCCGGTACGGCCGCAATTACGCCAGGCCATCCGTTTGAGTAAGGCAGACGCGCTGGCCCAATTTGACCTGAAACCAGGACGGCCGACTTTATTTGTCTTTGGCGGCAGCCGGGGCGCGCAAGCGATTAACCAGGCTTTAATGGGGATTTTGCCGGAGCTTTTGACTTCTGTGCAGGTGATTCACATCAGTGGTACGCTGACCTGGCCGGAAGTGGAGGCTAATATGAGCGCCCTCACCGAGGAACACAAGATGTTTTACCGGGCATTCCCTTATCTGCACAATGAGATTGGGGCAGCTTTTCGAGCGGCTGATTTAGTGGTGGCCAGAGCCGGGGCCAGTATGCTGGGGGAAGGCCCGGCCTTTGGTGTGCCCATGATTCTGGTTCCTTTAGCCTGGGCCTGGCGCTACCAAAAGGTAAATGCGGATTATTTGACCCAACGCGGTGCGGCCGTGCAGTTGACGGATGAACAACTGCCGGAGAAATTGCTACCGGCCATCACGCTTTTACTGCATGATGAGGCGCGGCTGGCGCAGATGCGTCAGGCAGCCAAAGCGTTGGATATTCCCAACGGAGCCGGCAACCTGGCCGATCTGATTCTGGACGTGGCCGGAAGCGAAGTAAAGGACAAATCAGATGCTTAGTCTACTTATACTTTTTTGGCTCATGGTTTTTCTGTTTTCCCTTTCCGGCTCATTACGCGGCTGGCATAGAGAACTTATCGCCACTTCCGGCATTATCCTGGCTTTATTTGCTATCAACCAGTTTGGCTTCCAGCTATTGAATTTGTTTGGCTGGACAACTGCCGGGTTGGGTGAAGCAACGGCCGCCAGACGTTCTTTCTATCTTTTTGCCGGCACACTTATTATTATTACATTTTTTAGTTACCAGGGGCCTACACTGTCTTCAGCTATTGGGGCACGATTGCGTATAGAAAAAAGCCTGGGAAATAAAATGTTGGGCTTTGTTATCGGCGCTATTAATGGCTATTTAGTGATTGGCGGCATTTGGGCTTTTCTGGAATATTTTACGACAGGTATGGCGGCTTGGATACAGTATTCACCGGGTGTGCCCTACCCGTTTCCTCCGGAAATCATCACCCGGCCGGGGGTGGATCAGGCCGCAGCCAATATTATTGCCAACCTGCCTATTCCGTTCCTATCGCCTTATCTGCCTTATTTAATGATTGTTATTTTCTTGTTTGTGCTTATCGCTATGATTTAAGGCGATAACTTGTCTAAAAATGTGAATTATGCGGGATTATGAATTTACGCTGCAACCAGGGATGCACTTTCACCTTGTGGGCATTGGCGGATCAGGGATGTCAGCTATTGCCCGGGTGCTGCTGGGGCGTGGATTTACGGTTTCGGGTTCGGATATGACGTTGAATGAAATGACTGCCGTACTGCAACAAAACGGCGCCACCATTTACGAAGGTCACCAGGCGAAAAATATCGCCGGGACTGACGCCGTGGTCATATCATCCGCCATCCCGGCCGATAACCCGGAAGTGGCAGCAGCACAGGCGGCTGGGCTGCCGGTATTGAAGCGGGCTGACTTGCTGGGCCGGCTCATGGCGGACCGTATTGGTATTGCCGTGGCCGGAACGCATGGCAAAACGACGACGACGGGGATGATTGCCCAGATTTTGCTGGAAGCGGAACTGGACCCGACAATTATTGTGGGTGGCGTGCTGCCGGCGCTGGACAGCAACGGCCGTTACGGGGAGGGCGACTATTTCCTGGTAGAAGCGGATGAGTATGACAATATGTTCCTCGGTCTCCAGCCGGAAGTGGCCGTTATTACCAGCCTGGAACACGATCATCCTGATATTTTTCCCACCGAGGCGGATTATTGGACTGCCTTTGCCGATTTTGTCCGCCTGCTGCCGGGCGATGGGCATCTGATTCTCTGCGGTGACGATCCGGGTGTGCAAAAATTCCGGCAGCAGATTGAGGCGGGGACTGTGGACGTGACGACGTATGGCATTGGGGAAGAGGATACGGTCGTATGTGACTACCAGGCTTTAGACCTCCGCCCCAACCAGCTTGGCGGCAGTGATTTTCTGGTGGAGGCGGAAGGGCAGATGGTCGGTCTGGCCCGGCTGCGCGTACCGGGGCGGCACAACGTGCTGAATGCGCTGGCGGCCATTATTGTGGCCCTGGACGTAGGCGTAGATTTTAACGTGATTCGCACGGCATTAGCTAATTTCGGTGGTATAAATCGGCGTTTTCAACTGATTGGCGAGGCGTCTGGTGTGACGATTATTGATGACTATGCACATCACCCGACAGAAATCCGGGCCACGTTGCAGGCCGCGCGGCAGCGGTATCCGGGCCGCCGTTTGTGGGCCATCTGGCAGCCACACACCTACAGCCGCACCAAATTGCTGCTGGATGAGTTTGCCGGCAGTTTTGCTGTGGCAGATCGGGTGGTGGCTCTGGATATTTATTGCAGCCGGGAAACAGATACGTTGGGCATGGATACGGCCGTGGTCGTGAGCGCCATGAATCACCCCCACGCTGTCCACATCCCCCGACGTGAAGATGCTGCCGCCTACGTCTTGGACCGCATCCGCCCCGACGATGTGGTGCTGACGCTGGGGGCCGGTGACGGGAATGAGATTGGGCAGTGGATTTTGGATGGATTGAAGAACAAGTAATTGGTAATTGGTAACTGGTAATTGTCGGATTACCAGTTACCAATTACCAGTTACCAATTACTATGAAATTACGAACATCAATCAGCGAATCAACCTATACTTATTTTGACGATGTTTTTGGCGATCAATTGCAGATTGATGTGCCGGTAGACCGTTACACCTCAGCGCGAGTGGGCGGTATGGCCGATATGTTTTTGACGGTCAATACCGGGCAGCAGTTGCAAGCGGCCGTGGAGATGGCTTACGAAAAACGCATTCCCTACTTCATCCTGGGTGGCGGCTCTAACATTTTGGTGGCCGATGGCGGGATTAAGGGGCTGGTAATTATGAACCGGGCGCGGAATGTGCGCTTTAAGCACATCGGCTCACGGGTCATTTGCATCGCTGAATCCGGGGCCAATCTTTCCTCCCTGGCACGGCAGTGTATTGCTAAAGGGCTGGGCGGCCTGGAATGGGCGATTGGCGTGCCGGGCACAGTGGGCGGCGCGGTGGTGGGCAATTCCGGGGCACATGGCAGCGACATGAGCCAGACGTTACGCGCCGCCACTGTTTGGGAACCGGGCCGGGGCGGGCGCGTGTATACGAATGATGATATGAAATACGCCTATCGCAGCAGCATCCTAAAACAGGAACACGGCCGGGCCATTTCCCGGCGGGTGGTCATCAGCGCAGAGCTGGAACTGAAGCCGGAACCGGTGGAGGTATTGATGGCCCGCGCCGAGGGCTTTACAGCCCATCGCAAGCAAACCCAACCCGGCGGGGCCACCATTGGCTCCATGTTCAAAAATCCGGAAAACTATTACGCCGGCTATTTGATTGAAGCCGCCGGGCTGAAGGGCTATCGCGTGGGTAACGTGCATATTTCAGAAAAACACGCCAATTTCTTTGTCAACGAAGGTGAGGCTTCGGCCGAAGAAATCCGCGCCCTCCTGGCTGAAGCCTGGAACTCGGTGCGGGAACAGTTTGGCGTGGAAATGGATTTGGAAGTGGAACTGGTTGGTGTGTGGGAATTTGATAATTAGGTAATTGGTAATTGGTAATTGGTAATTGCCAAGTTACCCAATTACTCAATTACCAATTACAAAAACATTATGCAAGAAAGAAAGCCAAAAAAGCTGAAAATCGGCGTCATCTTCGGCGGGCGGTCGGGCGAACATGAAGTGTCGCTGGAATCGGCGCGGTCGGTGATGGCGGCGTTGGATCGAGAGAAATACGTGGTGGTGCCGATTGGCATTGACAAGCACGGCCGTTGGTTGAGCGGCGATGTGATGGCGGCTTTGACGGAAGGCCGGAACGGCCAACCGGCCACCCTGCTGCCTGATCCCCAATCGGCGGCGCTGCTGCAATTGGACCAACCGGAAGCGCGCACGGCCGTACTCTCCCAGGTATCGCAGCTAGACGTGGTATTTCCGGTGCTGCACGGCCCGTATGGGGAAGACGGCACGGTGCAAGGGCTGCTGGAACTGGCAAACCTGCCTTACGTCGGAGCCGGCGTCGTCGGTTCGGCCGTGGGGATGGACAAGGCAATTTTTAAGCACGTGATGACGGCTAACGGGCTGCCCATCCTGCCCTGGCAGTTGGTTTTGAGCAGTGATTGGCGGGAAAGGCACGCAGCTATCATCGCCGAAATCGAGGCTGCCCTCACTTACCCCGTCTTCACCAAACCGGCCAACCTCGGCTCCAGCGTAGGTATCAGCAAATGCCACAACCGGATGGAACTGATTGCCGGGCTGAACGAAGCAGCCGATTATGACCGACGCATCGTGGTAGAACAGGGTATCCCGGCGCGGGAACTGGAAATCGCCGTCCTGAGTAACGAAAATCCCGTCGCCAGCATTGTGGGCGAAGTGCGACCTAAACGAGAATTTTACGATTACGTCGCCAAATACGTCAGCGATGATTCTGATTTATTTATTCCGGCCGACATTCCCCCGGAAACGGCCGAAGCTGCCCGCGACCTGGCTGTACGGGCTTACAAAGCAATTGACTGCGCCGGGCTGGGCCGGGCTGATATGCTGTTAGACCGGGAAACGGGCGAACTGTACGTCAATGAAATCAACACCATCCCCGGCTTTACCCGTATTTCCATGTATCCCAAATTGTGGCAAGCCTCCGGCCTCAGCTATCCGGAACTTTTGGACAAATTGATTGAACTGGCGATAGAACGACATGAGGAAAAGGAAAATTTACGGACTTCTTATGAGGTGATTAGTAATTAGTAACTGGTAACTGGTAATTACCAATTACATATCAAACCATGTTTAGACGACGCTCTTCCCGTAAACGACGAAAACAGCCCCGGATGCGCCGGCTGGATACGGTGGCGCCTATCAGCCAACCCCGTCTGCGGATTCCTAAAGCAGCCAAAAGGCGACGGCGCAGGCAGCGGCAGCGGATACACATTCCCGTAGCCGGTATCCGGCAAGTGATATTTTCTTCACGCTGGCTTAGTCTGGCGCTGCTGGCGTTTACGATCTACGCTATCATCCTGACCGGCCAGTTTGAAGATTTCTATCTGACGCAAATTCCGGTGGATGGCGTCGTCTCTATTCCCGCAGCGGAGGTGGTGGAAGCCAGCCAACTGGCGGGGGTACACATTTTTGCCACGGACCCCAAGGAAGCGGCGGAAAATATCATGGCGCTGCCGGGGATTACGGCCGCATCTGTCAAGGTTGCCTGGCCGAACAGGGTGGCTATTGCCGTCAAGGAAGATACGCCCATTGCCATTTGGCAGGACGGCCGTAACCAATACTGGGTCACCAAAGACGGTAGTCTGATTCCGGCCCGCACGACCGCCGTGGGGCTGCTCACCATCGAAGCAGAACTGACGGAAGCGGAACAATTGCAGCAGGAATTAGCCGCAGAAGCGGCAGCGGCAGCGGAAACGGTGACAGAAAACGAAACCGGTGCAGCGACGGCGCCCCCTGCTCCCACCCCTTTTCTGCCGCGGGAAGCGCTGGTAGGGGCTTTGCAACTGCGGCAGCTTCGGCCCAACATTGACCGTTTGTATTTCCGGCCGGGGAACGGCTTAAGTTACCAGGACGGCCGTGGCTGGCGCGTTTACTTCGGTACCGGCAACGATATGGAGCAAAAGTTAGTGGTCTACGAGACCATTGTAGAGGAATTACTGGCCCAGGGTATTACGCCTGTTTACATCAGTGTGGCCAATCAGGAACGGCCGTATTACAAGGCGCAGTAACACCTTTTCAAATTTAGGAGAGACCCGACAGGTTGGCACAAGAAGAAACCAGTCTGGTCTTTAGAGGGTATCGGCATATGGCAGAAATCATTTTTGGACTAGACATCGGCACAACGAAAGTATGCGCCCTGGTCGGAGAAGTGCGCGAGGGACAACTGCAGATCATTGGTTTGGGGCTGGCCCCGGCCCGGGGGATGCGCAAAGGAATGGTCATTGACGTAACCGAAGCCTCCCTGGCGGTGGCGGAAGCAGTGGAGCAAGCGGAACACACTTCCGGCTACGACCTGTCTGAAGCGCTGGTGAGCATGGCCGGGGAGCATATCAGCTGCACCAACAACACGGGCATGGCCGCTATCGGCCGGAACGACAACGGCGTGACCGTCGAAGACATTGAACACGCCCTGAACATGGCCCAAGCTATCCCCATCCCCCACAACCGGCAAATTGTCCATCTGGTGCCGCGCCATTACGCCATTGACGAGCAGGAAGGCATCAGCAGCCCATTGGGGATGCACGGCTTCCGCCTGGAAGTGGAGACGCACATCGTCACGGCAGCCAAACCGGCCTTGATGAATCTGTCCCGCTGCACAGAAAATGTGGGCATCACCGTGCATGATTTTGTGATGAATGCCCTGGCCTCCGGCGAAGCGGTGCTGGACCCCAACGAAAAGGAAATGGGCGTCATCGTGGCCGATATTGGCGGCGGCACGACGGACCTTGCCCTCTACTCAGAGGGCAAGGTGTGGCATACCAAAGTGTTCCCGGTCGGCGGCTACCACGTGACTAATGACATTGCCATCGGCCTGCGCGCCCCGTATGAAGTGGCCGAAGAAATCAAAATCCAGTATGGCGACTGCCGGCCGCAGGAGATTGATCCAAATTTTGTCTTTACGGTGGAACCGTTCGGCGGGGAAAAGATTCAGGTGGGCCGGCAGGATTTGGCTTACGTGATTGAGGCCCGGATGGAGGAAATCTTTCAGCTTATTTTGCAAGAGGTGAAACGTTCCGGCTATGAGGGTTTGTTACCGGCAGGAATTGTATTGACGGGGGGCAGCGCGCAGCTGCGGGGGATTACGGCCGTGGCCGAAAACGTCATGAACGTCCCGGCCCGCACCGCCACGCCGCGCAACCTGATCGGCCTGATTGACCGGCTGCATTCGCCCGCTTACGCCACCAGCGTCGGCCTGCTGCGCTGGGCCATGAGCGACCACCATACCTACCAACCACGCCAGCGCCAATGGGAACTCGGCCGGCGCATGGGCACGATTTTGAAGGCGTTGTTACCGGACTAGGAGATTGGAGATTAGAGATTGGAGATTTGCCCAATCTCTAATCTCCAATCTCTAAAGAGGGAGAGATTATGAATCAGAAAACCACAACCACACGAGTGCAAAGAATGCCCAAAGCAGAAGGAGCGGCTTTAATCCGCGTCGTCGGTGTGGGGGGCGGTGGCGGAAACGCCGTCAATCGCATGATTGAGGCCCATATCGCCGGAGTTGATTTCATTACCATTAATACCGATCAGCAAGATTTGACAGCTAACGAAGCCCGGCAGCGGGTCCTAATTGGCGAACGCACCTCCCGCGGTCTGGGGTCGGGCGGTAATCCCGAAGTGGGGATGAAAGCGGCCGAAGAATCGGAAGAGGAACTGCACCAGGTCATGCAGGGATCGGACATGGTGTTTGTGACCGCCACGATGGGCGGCGGCACAGGGACGGGGGCAGCGCCCATCGTAGCCAAAGTGGCCCGCGAAGAAGGCGCTTTGACCATTGGCGTGGTGACAAAACCGTTCAGCTTTGAAGGCCCGCACAAAACCCGCGTGGCCGAAACCGGCATCGAACAACTGAAAGAACACGTGGATACGCTGATCGTCATCCCCAATGACCGCCTGCTGGAAAAAGCAGACCGCCGTTTATCCCTGCTGGACTCTTTCAAGCTGGCGGATGACGTGCTGCGGCAAGGCATTCAGGGCATCAGCGAACTGATTACCATTCCCGGCCTGATCAACCTGGACTTTGCCGACGTAAAAGCTATTATGAGTTTGGGCGGTGCGGCGCTGATGGCTATCGGCCACGGAAACGGTGAAGACGCGGCCCGCGAAGCGGCCGAAAATGCTCTGGATAACCATTTGCTGGACATCAGTATCGCTGGAGCCAGGGGCATCCTGTTCAACATCACCGGCGGCCCGGATATGAGCTTGTTTGAGATTAACCAGGCTGCGGCCGTGATCCGGGAGACAGCCCATCCCGACGTGAATTTGATTTTTGGCGCGGTAATTGATGAGAAGATGGGCGATGAGGTGCGGGTGACGGTTATTGCTACCGGCTTTGAGCATGGATCGCCTATGATGCGCCAAATTGCTCGTGACGGCCGTCCTACCCATCGCCCTGTTCGGGAAACCGCGCCGGTAGCCAGCGCCGCCCAAACACGCCCGGCCCCAGCCTCACCCCGCCCCACCCCATCGTACCAGATAAATGATCTGGACATTCCCACCTTTTTGCGGAACCGGGAGGGCCAATCGAGAAAGAAGTAGGTTCACGGGTAAAAAGTGTGCTTCAATGTGACAGTCACTTTGGAAGTGACTGTCACATCTGCGGCTAAGGTTGCAACTTTTCTATTTATTTTGCGTAAAAGGGGTTAGAAATATGACCAAAGAGGATAATGATAACATGGAAATAGATTCTTCCCTTACGACAGGTAAGCAAAGCCGCGCCAATCAGAAAAATCCTGGATTTTTGCGCGAGGTGTGGCAGCAGATTCGGCTGGTATATTATTTACTCCGTGACCCGGACGTACCTTTTTATCTAAAGTTCCTGCCGTTTTTGGCCTTTCTTTACCTGCTTTGGCCGCTTGATATTGTGACGGATATTGTGCCGGTGATGGGACAACTGGATGATATGGCTATCTTGCTGGCGGGGTTAAAAGTGTTTATTGAGTTGGCTCCGCCGGAGGTGACCACCCGGCATTTGAACACGATTCGGGCGAAAGATGGCTACGCGCCGTTAGAAACCAGCCAGGATTATGCTGAATATGACGACGATGGCCCCACCATCATCGTTGACCCTGACCCCAAATCCCTGAAAGATGACGAAAAGTAACCTGTAAAGCGATTATGCAAATCGCCCAGGGAACGATTTACAAAATCGTTCTACAAATGGAAATAAAAAGACCAGGCACAATGCCTGGTCTTTTGGTCTTTTTTGTAGGACAATTTGGCAAATCGTCTTACAAATTTAGGGTAGCAAACCGAAATATTGCAGGAGCCAGTCCCCACCCCACTGATACATAAATAAAGTGAACGTGCAGCAGGAGCACAGGAACAGGACAGAGACAATGGCTATGATCAAGGCTGTATTGCTTTTCTTTTTTGGCTCTTCCGGGGGCGTATATGCAGAGGTTGGTGGCGGCGGCGGTGTATAGGCCGGTTCCGGGGCTGGTGGCGGAGGTGGCGGCGGCATATAGTCTGGCTCATCCGGGGGAGCATTCAAATCACCGACAAGGGTCATTTTGATAGATTCATCTGCTGCGCCGACTGGCTCGTATACCATAGTCACACCGCTGCCCAGACTGAGCTTTTGCCTCGGCTGTAAGGTAACAGGTTCGCCACCAATGCGGGCGCCGTCTATAAATGTGCCATTGGTACTGCCCAAATCCTGAGCTGTATAACCATCTTCAGTCAAGGTCAGACGCACGTGCTGGCGGGATACTTCCGGGTCATTTAAGACAACGTCAGAAATAGGATCGCGCCCGATGGTCATTACGGGCAAATCCAGCACAATAACTTGCCCCACGGTAGGGCCTTTGCGGACGATGAGTTGGTATTGAGTTTCTTGGGTCACGGCCGTTTCTCTCCTGAAAGCAAATTAATAATTGGTAATTGGGTAATTTTACTGCATTTTAGGGGGAAGTGAGAGAAATAGCAAGACCCCTGAGTATGAGACACCCAGGGGTCTTGCACTAAACACTATTTACTGAAAAACTACTTACTGAATTAGAAGCCCATGCCGCCCATGCCCGGATCAGGCATCATCGGAGCCGCTTCTTTCTCCGGCAAATCAGTGATCAGCGCTTCAGTCGTCAACACCATGGCGGCGATACTGGCGGCATTTTCCAACGCGCCGCGAGTTACTTTGGCGGGGTCAATGATACCAGCGGCCACCATGTCTACGTACTCGCCGCTCATCACGTCATAGCCAATCCGGGTGTCGCCAGCCTCTTCCTGAGCGCGGCGGACATTCTGGATAACCACGTCACCATTCTTGCCCGCGTTCTCGGCAATCTTGCGCATTGGCGCCAGCAAAGCCTGACGTAAAATACCCAGACCGGTAGTTTCATCACCCTCCGGAGTCTCTACATCATCCAACGCAGGCAGCACGTTCAGCAGAGC
>JALUPA010000258.1 GCA_027054335.1 Ardenticatenaceae bacterium | reverse complement strand
ACCAGGGAAGAACTGACCATCTCCCCACCGGTAATCAGGTTGAACAGGGTCATGGGAACCAGCGCCGCCACCGTGTACGCCGCCAACAGGGGAGACGCGCCAAACAGGTTGGATTTGACAATCTCCCGCCCCAGGCCCAACACGCGGCTGGTAACGTTGCCAATCGCCAGGACGGTAGCCGCTTTAATCACGCCCCGGTCTTCGCCCAGATTTTTGGGCGGGGGAGCTACGGCCGTAACCACCGGCTGTTCTGTTACCTCAGATGTATCTGTGGGTTCAATCAAGAGCTTTTACCTGCGGCAGACCTGACAGGTTTTTCAGAAATCTGTCAGGTCTTGAATTGAAAGCGCATTGTATGGGATTGCCATAGGGCGGGCAACAACTGCCCAATGATGTTCAGGGGACGCTATACCTACGTTAAAGTATCTTTACTGCACAGACACAAGCAAAACTAGATATAACGCACTTGGTTTTGCATTTCATCGGCGGTAATCTGGTTCAAAATCCGCATAAGTCGTCGTACCAATTCATAAGGTGGATAACGCACTGCCAGAACAACACCATAATGCATTTTGCCTTCCACCCGATATTGTTCAGCCAATTGCTCAAAATCAGCCCGGTTATGCGTCAACAGCGCCTTGTTATGCTGTACAGCATAAGCCAACTGATCAATATCTGAACTCCCCAGATTTCCGGCATCCCTTGTGGTCAAAGCCGCAAATCCTCGGCTGCGTAAAATGTCGGCCACAAGAACGCTAACATCTTCATCCAGATACAATTCAATAAACAAACGGTTCACAACAAAGCGGCAGACGAGTCGATCAATTCGTCAGGAATACGGTTTCGTTCAATATATTCGTTAATTTCTTCCTGATGATCACTGTAAAAACTCAATGCGTCAAATACTTGAGCTAATGTAAGATGGGGCAATTGTTGAGAGATTTCTTCCGGCAGCATACCTTGCCGCCACATTTCCACTATGGCTCTGACCGGCGTGCGTGTACCCTCAATGATTGGTTCGCCGCCAAGAATCCGACCATCAGTAACAATATAACGGTGCCTGGTAACTTGTAACATGGACATCCTCCGTGTTCTTCGTTACGTCATTATAGCATAATATGTGACACTCCACTTTCACAAATTACAACATCACGCCGCATACATTTCCGCAATAGCCAGATGGACGGTATTGATAAGCGTGTTGATTCGTTCCAGCAAATACAGGTTTTCATTAGATTTAATGCGGGTGGAATCGGGGAGTTGCAAAGCGGCTTCAATCAGCCGGTCGCGGAAAAAGAGGGAGGCTTGCAGGGGAACGGTGAGCGGGAGATTGAGTTCCTGGCTGATACGGCCGTATTCATGCCCAATATGCCGCGCCTCCTCCAGCAGCTGCTCACTTTTTCCATTGCCCGAAATATATTGCAGCGTCAGACCCAGCAGCTTTTGCCCCAGGTGACGGTGAACTTCCCGGTAATGATCATTCATCGCCATCATCCAGGATGAGTCCGAATATTGGCCCATTTCCTGCCGGGTATGGGTTAACGCCTTATCCGCCCAGACTTGCGGTACCGACTGCCTGCCCCTTTGCTGGCGCTTAAAAAACGCCTCAATGTCAGACAAAGCAAAACGACGATGCCCGCCAGGCGTCAAAATATAGGGAATTTGCCCGTTATTCGCCCACCGGCGCAGCGTTGTCGGATGGACATTAAATTGCCTGGCAGCCTGCGTCAGCGATAACCATGTTTCACCTGGCTGCAATTCATTTGTCATCAGCAACTCTTCGTATGGCCTATTTCGTAAATGCCTTTTAGTACGAAATAGGCAGTATACCTTAAATCCTGTGCAAAACTATGCAAATTCAGGCAAGATTGTATGAATGTTCAAAACCTGTGTCAAATTATAAATTGCGGAACTGGCAGATTTTAAGTATACTTTTAAGCGTAGCCGGGGGAACAAAGGTCATAGTTATGATAGCAAAAACAATTCCCCAAAACCTGGAAATAAACAATCTGGCAGCCGCTCCGGATGAGGAGTGGCAACGTATGCTGCGCTTTGCCGGTCTGACGGAAGACGACAAGCTGGCCATGTCCCGCTCTGTGGAAACGCTGATGCGGCGCGCCGTGGAGTTAGTCGTCGGTACGTATGACTACTTACTGTCCGTACCGGAAACGGCTGCTATTCTGGGGTGGGAGACGGGCGCAGACGAAGAACATCTGGAAGAACGCCGCCGCTTCTTCACTGTTTGGCTGGCCCGCACCCTGGGCCTGGATACCAGCGACGAGATGGCCTACTACCTGTTCAAAGCAGGCAAATACCACGCCGGGCACGGCCCGCGCCACATCCACACCCCGCCTGCTTACATCACCACGGCCGTCGGTATGACCGGGGCCGCCTTTGCCAGCTACATGCAGGACGCCCACCTGTCTGGCGAGGTGATCGCCTCCGCCATGGTTGGCTGGAACAAGTACCTTTCCGTCCAGCTCCACCTAATGCAGCACGGCTATGAAATTGCCAGGGAGTATGATGACGGCGACTTCACCATCCCCGTAACGCTATTTGGCCGGATACGGCCGTTAGTCGGCCGGCGTCAAATAGAAATCCCTGTACGGCAGAACAGCATTGTAGCCGACGCCTTACGTAAATTCTTCAACTACTATCCGCAGACCCGCACCGAAGCTCTGGAACAAGTCTGGCATTCCCATGAAAAACCGGATTCAGCCTGGGTGGAAGTATTCCCGGCTTACATTCCTCGGGGCGGCTGGCGCGTATTGCTGAACGGCCGTGACCTGGCCTACAACGGCGGCTTCACCGTACCCCTCCACAAAAACGACGAGATTAACATCTTTCCTCCCGGACGATAACAAAGCATTGCCCCCAACAAGCCGCGTACCGGGAAACCAATCATCAATTCAAACTACACCGATCCTGCCCACAAAAGGAGGTGATTTACTCGCATTAAAAGTACAAATCAGTTTAGATCATCAACCCAACCAGTAATATTTCAATGAGGGACAACTGTCCCGTAGCAGAATGGAGGAATAAAATGGATTTAGGTGGATATGCAAATAACATGGCTCACATTGATCTGACTTCGGGAACAGTCGCATACAACGAAATTCCTGAAGATTGGGCCAGAAAATACATTGGCGCGCGCGGCCTGGGAGTGCGCTACGTATTTGAAAACGGCCCCGAAGTAGACCCCTTATCACCCGACAACATTTTATGTTTTATGAACGGCCCCATGACAGGCACAGCGGCCAACATGAGTGGGCGCATTGCCGTCGTCACCAAATCCCCTCTCACCGGTACCGTCACGGACAGCCATATGGGCGGCTGGTCGGCGGCCCGGATGCGTTGGGCCGGTTTTGACGGCCTCATCTTCAAAGGCGCGTCTGAAAAACCGGTTTACGCCTATCTGGAAGATGGCAAATTAGAACTGCGCGATGCTTCCGAAGTGTGGGGCCTGGGCATTCACGACACCATCAAACATTTTAAGGAAAAATACGGCGAGAAAGATTTAAGCGTGATGGCTATCGGTCAGGCCGGTGAAAATCAGGTGCGTTTTGCCGGTTGGCTCAACGAAGACGACCGGGCAGCCGGCCGGGGCGGCACGGGCTGTGTAGGCGGCAGCAAGAACCTGAAAGCCATCGTCATTAAAGCCAAGAAAAGCTTCCCCAAACCGGCCAACAAGGACGCCTGGAAGGAAGCCCATTCACGGGCGCTGGCTGTCATCATGGACGAGGCCAACATCACCAGCCCGCGCAAAGGCGGTCTTTCCGTCTACGGCACCAACGTGCTGATGAATATCACCAACACAATGGGCGCCTTGCCTTGTCTCAACAGTAAAGTTACCTCGCTGGAAGGCGCGGAAAACATCAGTGGTGAATACGTCAACGAGCATATCCTGGTCAATGACCCCACGTGCCATGCCTGCCCCGTAGCCTGCAAGAAGGAAGTGAAAATTACGCAAGGCCCATTCAAGGGACTGCACATGGAAAGCGTAGAGTACGAGTCAGCCTGGGCTTTGGGCGCCAACTGCGGCCTCACCGACATTGACGCCGTAGCCAAGATGATTGACCAGTGTAATGATTACGGCATGGACACTATCGAGTTGGGCAATACACTTTCCGTTTACATGGAAGCCAGCGAAAACCAGTATACAAACGGGGACGGCTCGCTGTCCTGGGGTGATTGGCAGCGCATGGTAGAAATTGTGGACATGATCGCTCACCGGGAAGGTGTTGGCGACGCGCTGGCCGGCGGTGCGGCGCGGGCGGCAGAGCATTTCGGCCATCCGGAAATTGGCATGGCGGTAAAAGGTCAGGCAATCCCGGCTTACGACCCGCGCGGCCTGAAGGGGATGGGCATTGCCTACGCCACCAGCAACCGGGGCGCTTGCCATCTGCGGGCCTACACACCGGCAGCCGAACTGAACATCATGCCCTTCCAATCTCTGAGCGCCGATCCGCTGGCCTGGAAAGGCAAGGGTGAACTGACCAAGATTTTCCAGGACGTTCACGCTTTTTCTGACAGCATGGATTTGTGCAAGTTCAGCGCTTTTGCTATGGGCATGGATGAATACGCTGCCCAGTATTCGGCGATGACAGGCGTTGAGATTTCGGCGGACGATGCGCTGAAGACTGGTGAACGCATCTATAACCTGGAACGGTATTACAATAATCTGGCCGGTCTTGGTGAAGGCAGCGACTATTTGCCCAAACGGTTTACAGATGAACCTTCAACCTCGCCCGGTTCTGAAGGGCAGGTCTGCGAGCTAGACAAAATGCTGGAAGAGTATTATGCGGTGCGCGGCTGGGAAAATGGCGTGGTTCCGGAAGAGAAATTGAAGGAACTGGAGATTATTTAGTCGGGTAGTCTTGTAGTCGAGTAGTCTGATTGTTGGAGGAACGGCCGTAAACGGCCGTTCCTTTTTGTGTCACCTCTGAGACTGAACGGCTACTTTTTTGTTGTGTCAGGGATTATGCCCCGGCGCGCATTGTTTTTTGGGAAAACCGGATTTGTAATGGGCCGAGGGTGTCCGGCTCACCGGTAAATTCTACTTTTACCTGACCGACGCGCAATGACCCGACCTGGCGCGGCTCCAGTTTCATCAGGACGGCCGTCCAGCCATCTCCCTCAACACGGGTATCGCTTACGGCCGTGCCGCCAATCTCTTCCAGATACTCCCGCAAAAGCCAGAGAGGAATGGCGTGTATTTCCTCGATTTGTTGGGTCACGGTTTATCCTCCCCCGACAGCGGGGAATACGTCTATCTTGTCGGTTGGCTTTATTTTGGTTTGCATCATGTTTTCCAGGTAGGGAGCGTCACGGCCGTTAATGAACAAATGAACGTGCCCATAAAGCTGCCCATTTTCATCCATCAGTTCCGCTCGCAAATCCGGGTAACGGTCCACAATCATCTCCAGAACAGCCTGAACGGTAGCGCCATCTTCAATGGGCAGTTCCACCGTTTTTTGGCCGACAATCGAGCGTAAAGTGGCGTAAAAGTTTACTTTCATTGGGGTTCTCTCCCTCAGGTTACAACGAATCAGGAAAGCGTTACAGTAATCCTGCTTTCTTTTTACTCCAAATTGTCGCCGAATGCAATTCGAGAAAACGGTCGCCGTTTCGGCCATGTAGGACGATTTTGCAAATCGTCTCTTTGGGCGATTTACAAAATCGCCCTACAGTCATCACTCAGGCAGAACAGAAGACACAATTTCCTGGGCTTCGGCCTGAATCTGACGCAAATGGGCTTCACCGATGAAGCTTTCGGCGTAGATTTTGTAGATGGCTTCGGTGCCGGACGGCCGGGCCGCAAACCAGCCATTCTCCGCCACCACCTTTAAGCCGCCGATGGGGGCATTGTTGCCGGGCGCGTGAGTCAGTTTGGCTAAAATGGGTTCGCCAGCCAGTTCTACGGCCGTCACCTGTGCCGCCGAAAGCTGCTTGAGGGCGGCGCGTTGGGCGGCGTTGGCCGGGGCGTCAATACGTTCGTAAACGGGATTGCCGAACTGCTCGGTGAGATTTTGGTAAAGTTGGCCAGGGTCTTGTTGGGTCACGGCCGTCATCTCCGCCGCCAGCAAATCCATGATAAAGCCATCCTTATCCGTCGTCCACACCGCGCCATCCTGCCGCAAAAAGGACGCTCCCGCGCTCTCCTCGCCGCCAAAACCGTAAGAGCCGTCCAGCAAACCAGCTACAAACCATTTAAACCCCACAGGTACTTCCACCAGACGCCGCCCCAGGCTGGCCGTCACCCGGTCAATCATGGAACTGGAAACCACCGTCTTGCCCACTCCCGCTTCTGCCCGCCAGCCGGGGCGGTTTTGGAACAAATACCAGATAGCCACAGCCAGATAATGGTTGGGGTTAAGCAGTCCGCTGCTGCGGCTGACAATACCGTGCCGGTCATAATCGGGGTCGTTGCCAAAGGCGATGTCAAACTGGTCTTTCAGCCCGATGAGGCTGGCCATGGCGTAAGGCGAGGAGCAATCCATGCGGATTTTGCCGTCTTTGTCCACAGTCATAAAGGAAAAAGTGGGATCAATGACCGGATTCACCAATTCAATGTCCAGACCATACCGCGCGGCGATAGGTTCCCAGTAGGCCAGCCCGGAACCGCCCAGCGGGTCTACACCTATTCTGATACCGGCTGCAGCGATGACCTCCATGTTGATGATGCTGCCCAAATCGTTGACGTAGGGGGTGATGTAGTCGTAATGATGGGTGGTATCGGCTTTGAGGGCCTGGGGATACGGCCGTCGCTTAACGTCCTTCAACCCGTCGGCCAATATCTCGTTGGCCCGTTGTTGGATGGCGTTGGTGATGCTGGCGCCGGCCGGCCCGGCTGCCGGAGGATTATATTTGAAGCCGCCATCAGGGGGCGGATTGTGGGAGGGGGTAATGACGACGCCATCAGCCAAGCCGGTTTTACGGCCGTGATTATACGTCAAGATGGCGTGAGAAATGACCGGCGTCGGCGTGTAACCCAATCCAGCCTGGATGAATAGATTGACCTCGTTGGCCGCGAAGACTTCTACGGCCGTGGCCTGCGCCGGTTCCGAGAGGGCGTGCGTATCCATCCCCAGGTACAACGGCCCCGTAATCCCTTCTGCCTGCCGGTATTCCACCAGAGCTTGACAAATTGCCAGAATATGGTCTTCATTAAAACTGTATGCCAGCGCTTGGCCGCGATGTCCGGACGTGCCAAAAGAGACGCGGTGCGCCGGGTTGGCAGGATCAGGTTTGTATGTGTAATAAGCCGAAATCAAACGCGGCACGTTGATGAGCATGTCGCGGGGGGCCGGTTGCCCGGCCAGTGGATGCAAAGACATGATTTTCTCCCTCGTCAATATCTCAATCCCGTTGGGCGATTTGGCAAATCGCCCTACAAATTGTCACTCGCTTATTGTGGGCGAATTCTCCCCGTTGTCAACAAATCGGCAATTTTGGGCTATACTTGCCCCGTCAATTGCCGCCGCGGTATCCTTGCCGCGAAAACACTGTTTTTGAGGAGGAAACATGAGCTTTGGCATTACCAAAACCATCCCGGCCAAACGAGGCCAGGATGCAGTAGACGCTTTGTACGATGGCACGCTGGACGAATTTGAGTTTCACATGGCCGGCAAGCCATCCAAATTAAACGTAGGCGATTACGTCTACACCATTTACAACGATCAGTTAGTCGGCCGTCTGCCCATCAAGGAACTAATTTTCGGCGCCATCAACCCGGACTCCGGCAAACCGCGTACCCTCATCATCGTGGCCTGCCCTGGCGAGCGGCTGGAAACGCCCATCCCCCGCAAAGGGCATCGCGGCACGCGCTATTATGACGGGGCGGATTGGCCGGGATAGTGTAGTGACAGGCACGGGGTGTAAACTTCTATATGACCAGAGCCGTTTACCCCGTGCCTGTCACTGCCGTCAAAGCAGTACCTAAAGCCACGATGCGATCTAGAGCAACCCAATCGTTTTCGTAACAACCAACGATGATGAGGGATTTTTGCCGCCAGACGATACGGCCCAGGGAGCCGGGCTGCGGCCAGGGGGGATATTGGTGCAGGATTTGGGTAACGGCCGTATCCAGGCAACGTTCCGCCAGCGCATTGTGGGTGGCAAACAGTTCGTAATCAGGGGGCCAATGGGGAGGTAACGGCCGTACCCGGTGCAAGTTGAAAGGCGCTACCAATGGATCGGGGTTTTTCTCCGTCTGAGCCGGTAAAATGACCAACGCGCCGTAAGGCAGCGGCGCCTTCGCCGCCCGCCAGATAAATTCCAGACGGCCGTCCCGCCACACCCTATCCAGTTCCCAAACAATGCCCCGCATCGTAGAGCCAGTCAACCGGTAGTTAGTCTTGAAGATGGGCTGCCAGCCGCCGGGGGCGTAACGCCAGCCGCGCTCGTTGGCCTGGCGGGCGCGTTCTTTGTGGCGGCGTTGGTTGGCTACGGCCGCATACACCCCCGTCAGCAGCGCCAACAAGAGCAAACCCAGCAAAACAAGTTGCAGCCAAATCATAAAACAACCCGCTCAGCGTCGTTTGCGAATAAAGGAGAACAACATGATCCCAGGAACGATGAAGAAAGCCAGAGACATGAGAAAGCCAAAATAACTGCCCCAGGAAAGGCCGGGTTCCAGTACGGCCGTGTCTGGATCATCCGGGTTATAGTAAACCGTCACCTGACTGTCCGGCGGATAGCGAGCCACAATCTTGTCTGCCCGGCTGCGGTTACTGGAACCATATTCGCCGAAATTGACGGTATCGGCCGTATACCAGCGATCATTGACCACGTACTTGTACTGCACGTCGGCGTAATAAGTCGCGCCGTCTTCGTCAGTAGAAATGGTCACCTGGGAAACAGTGATTGTACCGGGTACGGCCGGCCAGTCCTGGCTGACGGAGGCGTTTCTGACAGTGGTAACGCCCAACCAGAACACGTCCACAGCTACCAGCAGAAAAGTCAGGCCAAAGAAAAATTACAAAACAGTGTTACATCCAATCCGGTTCATTTTGTGTCTGGATATTCAGTCCAACCTGTCATATTCTTCCGGTTCCACGTCTGGCACTTTTGCCAGCACCGCTTCGTATTTGGTGCGGCTGCCTCGTTTGGCCCGTTTTTCCAAATAATCTTCCGTCTTTAAGGCTGATATTTTTTCTGCTACAGCCAACGTAATCAGTTGGTTGATAGATACCCCTTCCTGTTCAGCCAGCTCACGTACACTGTCGTGCAAATAATCGGGTAATCTTAAACTTAACGTACTCATAGTTATAGCGCTCCTATTTGTACAAGAAACTCTTGCGGCGTCACGACGACAAGACCAAACTTTTCTACGCCTCGAAAATCACGTTTGTTAAAAGTGATAATAAAATCACACCTCGCCTTTACTGCCAATTCCAGTAACATTTCATCACTTGGATCACGCAGAACAGGCCGCCAAAGATAAAAAATCTCGTGTTGTTGTCCCACGCTACAATAATAATCTATCAAGTCTTCAATATCAGTTTTGGATAACTTTAAATGCGGTAATTGGCGTAACAAAACGTCATGATATTCCAAAATAAGCGGTACCGATATATTTATGTCAAATAAGCCCTTGCCAATAAGTTGAAGCAGCCGGTATGAACTCCCTTTTGTGGAACGTAAACCGGCAATGATGACATTGGTATCAATAACAACTTGCAATAACGACATAATGGTATTTTATATAATACCAGAAGAATAATCAATGGGACTGAGAAGCTGCTTAGGCAACGGCCGTAACCTCCCCTAAAGTTGTGCTACAATAACCTCGTAACATCTGATGGTTACAAAATGCACAGGCAAACAAGAAAGTCTCTGGAAGGTATAATGAATCAAACAAAAAATTCAACACTTATATGTGACATTTGTGGCCAAGAAGGGGCAGAAATGCACTATATTTCTCGCAGTTACGGAGAAGGGGAAAATCTGCTCGTTATCGAGAATGTTCCCGTGATAAGCTGCCCCCATTGCGGCGAAAGCTATCTGACAGCAGAAACTCTACATGAAATCGAGCGCATCAAGCTGCACCGGCAATCAATGGCCGAACCGCGCTCGGTTCCAGTTGCCATATTTGCATAGTGCAATAAGCTTCGCCAAAGAATTGTGAGAACAGCCTGTATAAATTATAGAAGTGACAAGCCGCACTTTTATCTCCCACAAAATAAACCCCTATTAGCTGGAGGCTGCAACCATGGACAAACAAAACGAAAAATCACTGACGGGGATCACCCGTACCATCCAAAATGCCTTGCCGGAACTGCGCCGGCAATACGGCGTGCGCGACTTGTGGCTCTTCGGTTCCTACGTCCGCGCCGAGCAAGACGGCGAGAGCGATTTGGATATCCTGGTAACGTTTGACAATCCTCATCTTACCTTACTGCAATTTATCCAGTTGGAATATGAGTTAAGTGATTTATTGGGCGTCAAGGTGGACCTGGTAGAACGGGACACGCTCAAACCCGATATTGGCAAACGTATTCTGGCTGAGGCCAAAGCGATATGACGAGATTGTTCACCGATTATTTGCGTGATATTCTGGATTCCATTGAAAAAATACAGAAATTCGTTGCCGGCGTGGATTTTGATACTTTCCAGAGTGACGATGAAAAAACATACGCCGTTATCCGCGCTTTGGAAATTATTGGCGAAGCCACAAAACATATCCCTCAATCAGAACGCGCCCGTTACCCTCAAATTCCCTGGATTGCCGTAGCCGGAATGCGCGACAAACTCATTCATGGCTACCACGTTGTTAGTTTGACAAGAGTTTGGGAAACCATTGAGCGAGATTTAATGCCCCTTTACGAAGTTGTTTCCCAGATGTTGGAAGAAGCTGAAAAATGAACCAAATCCCCTCTTACAAACCGCAAAACAAAATCCGCATCGTCACGGCCGCATCCCTTTTTGACGGGCACGACGCGGCGATCAACATCATGCGCCGCATCTTGCAGGCGTCCGGCGCAGAGGTAATCCATCTGGGCCACAACCGCAGCGCGCGGGAAATTGTGCGCACGGCCGTACAGGAAGACGCCCAGGCCATCGCCGTCACCAGCTACCAAGGCGGGCACATGGAATTCTTCAAATATATGTATGACCTGCTCCAGGAACAAGGCTGCGGCCACATCAAAATTTTCGGCGGCGGCGGCGGCACGATTTTGCCGGACGAAATTGCCGAACTGCACGCTTACGGCATTGCCCGCATCTACTCCCCCGACGACGGCCGTGAAATGGGCCTGCAAGGGATGATCAACGACCTGCTGCAACAAGCCGACTTCCCCACCGGCCGGCTGGACGTGGACAAATGGCGGCAGGCCATCCACGAAGCGTATGGCGGCTTCATGGGAGGCAACGGCAACGGCGGCGCAGCCATCATGCCCCAGGTGCATCAATGGGTGACGGACCGGGCGCTGGCCCGGCTGATTTCCGCCGTAGAAAACGCGCCCGATTTAGTCGAACCGATCATGGACGAAGTGCATCTGCGCCTGGAAGGGCTGGCCCATCCCCCCGTTCTGGGCATCACCGGCACCGGCGGCGCGGGCAAATCCTCGCTGGTGGATGAGTTAGTGCGCCGCTTCCTGCTGGATTTCCCCGACAAAAGCATCGCCATCGTCAGCGTAGACCCGTCCAAGCGGAAAACCGGCGGCGCGCTCCTGGGCGACCGCATCCGCATGAACAGCGTGAACAATGACCGGGTTTACATGCGCTCTCTGGCTACCCGGCAAAGCAACCTGGCCCTCTCCCGCCACATCCCCGAAGTGTTGAACATCCTCAAAGCCGCTCAATTCGACCTGATCATCCTGGAAACGTCCGGCATTGGCCAGTCGGACACGGAAATTGTGGATTTTTCCGACGTGTCGCTCTACGTGATGACGCCAGAGTATGGCGCGGCCACCCAACTGGAAAAAATTGACATGCTGGATTACGCCGACCTGATCGCCATCAATAAATTTGACAAACGGGGGGCGGAGGACGCGCTGCGGGACGTGAAGAAGCAGTACAAGCGGAATCACGGCCTGTGGCAAACGGCCGAGGACGAGTTACCCGTCTACGGCACAATTGCCAGCCAGTTTAACGACCCCGGCGTGAACCGGCTGTACCGGGCGGTGATGGAAACGGTGGCCGAGCGCACGGGGGCGGATTTGCAGCCCCATCTGGAAGCGACGGACGAGGCGTCGGAGAAAATTTACGTCATTCCGCCCCGCCGCGCGCGCTACCTGAGCGAAATCGCGGAGAAAATCCGCCAGTACAATGAGTGGACAGAAGACCAGGCAAAGACGGCCAACCGGCTGTACGGCATCCGGCAGGCCATCGAAACCTTGCAGGCGGGAGATTGGGAGGACAGGGATCGGCTCGTCAAGCAGATGGAGGAACTGTACCACCACGTCAGCCTGGAATTAGACCGGCGCAATCAAGCCATTTTGGAAGCATGGCCGGAGAAAAAGGCGCGTTACGCAGCGGACGAGTTCGTCTACAAGGTGCGTGGCCGGGAGATTCGCGTGCCGACGCAGACGGAGACGCTGTCGCACACGCGCATCCCCAAGGTGGCGCTGCCCCGGTACGCGGGCTGGGGGGACGTGCTGCGCTGGAATTTGCAGGAGAATGTGCCGGGCGAGTTTCCTTACACGGCCGGGGTGTACCCGTTCAAGCGGACGGCCGAAGACCCGACGCGCATGTTTGCCGGGGAAGGCGGCCCGGAACGCACCAACCGCCGCTTCCATTACGTCTCTCTGGGGATGCCGGCCAAACGGCTCAGCACGGCATTTGATTCGGTGACGCTGTACGGGGAAGACCCGGCGTACCGGCCGGACATTTACGGCAAGGTGGGCAATTCCGGCGTCTCCATTGCCACTTTGGACGACGCAAAGAAGCTCTACAGCGGCTTCAACCTGTGCGACCCGACGACCTCAGTGAGTATGACGATTAACGGCCCGGCGGCGACGATGCTGGCGTTTTTTATGAATACGGCCGTAGACCAGCAATGCGAACTATACATCCGGGAACACGGTTTGGAACACCTCGTCGAGGCCAAACTGCGAGAAATTTACGATGATCGCGGCCTGGAACGCCCCCGTTACCATGGCAACCTGCCCGAAGGGAACGACGGCCTGGGCTTGATGCTCCTCGGCCTGACAGGCGACATGGTGCTGCCCCGCGACGTATACGAAGAAATCAAGGCGCGCGCCCTGTCCACCGTGCGCGGCACCGTCCAGGCCGACATCCTCAAAGAAGACCAGGCGCAAAACACCTGCATCTTCTCCACCGAGTTCAGCCTGCGCCTGATGGGGGACGTGCAGCAATATTTCATTGACCACAACGCGCGCAACTTCTACTCCGTCTCCATCTCCGGCTACCACATCGCCGAGGCGGGGGCCAATCCCATCAGCCAACTGGCTTTTACGCTGGCGAATGGGTTTACTTTTGTGGAGTATTATTTGTCGCGGGGAATGGACGTTAACAAATTTGCCCCCAACTTCTCCTTCTTTTTCTCCAACGGGGAGGATGCGGAGTACGCGGTGATTGGCCGGGTGGCGCGGCGCATCTGGGCCAAGGCGATGAAGCTGAAGTACAAGGCCAACGAGCGGGCGCAAAAGCTGAAATACCACATCCAGACGAGCGGCCGTTCCCTGCATGCCCAGGAAATCGCCTTCAACGACATCCGCACCACCCTGCAAGCCCTCTACGCCATCTACGACAACTGCAACTCCCTGCACACCAACGCCTACGACGAAGCGATCACCACGCCGACGGAGGAATCGGTGCGCCGGGCGATGGCTATCCAGCTGATTATCAACAAGGAGCTGGGCCTGGCCAAGAATGAGAACCCGATGCAAGGCTCTTTCATCATTGAGGAGTTAACCGATCTGGTGGAAGAGGCCGTCCTGCTGGAGTTTGACCGCCTCACGGAGCGGGGCGGTGTGCTGGGAGCGATGGAGACGATGTACCAGCGGGGCAAAATTCAGGAGGAGTCGCTCTATTACGAGCAGTTGAAGCATTCGGGTGACCTGCCGATTGTGGGCGTGAATACGTTCCTCTCGGACGAAGGTTCGCCCACCATCATCCCCAAAGAGGTGATTCGGGCGACGGAGGTGGAGAAGGAGCGGCAGATTACGGCGGTGCGGGCATTGCAGGAACGGTTCCCGGAGAAGGCAGCGCGGGCGTTAGAAGATTTAAGGGATACGGCCGTGCGCCAGGAAAACCTGTTCGAGTCCCTCATGGAAGCGGTCAAGTACTGCTCCCTGGGCCAGATTACGCAGGCGATGTATGAGGTGGGCGGCCAGTACCGGCGGAATATGTAAATTATGAATGAGAAAATTCATATCAGCGCATCGGGGAATACTACAGTACCATGCGTGCTATTACTTGAAGAAATGGATTACACTGTTTCCAATAGATTTGTTGGCCCAGAAGAATACTGGTCGGCGGGGAAAGATGGCATTCGATTATCAGCCCTTGATCCATGCACGGTCTTGGGATTAGCAAAACTTATTGAAGCGCGGGGCAAGAATTGGAAGGCAAAAGATGTGCAGATTGATAAATTTTTTCAGCGATTTTATAGCAAATCAAAAAGAAACAATAAAGCAACATCAAACTATGATGAATTAAGCGACACTTTACACATCTCCTTTGACCCGGCAGCAAAAGGGACAGGAATTGAGTTAAACGACCATATCTTACTGCGGGTAGATAGAAAACGTCGCCAGGCGGTTGGGCTGATTTTCTTTGAATACTCTCTGCTGGCGCAAAAAACGGAAATGGGATTCCGCAGCTTCCCTTTGTCAGGTCTGGCCGGTTTATCTGACGAAGCGCGGGAAATGATTTTGCAAATTTTGCAGAGCAGTCCCGTCAATGAGTACCTGAAAATTTCCGCTTATACGCCGTCCGCCACAGAAATCATCCCGATTACCACGCTGACGTATCAAGAGGTGGTTCCGGGATTCACTGGCCCGATTTAGATGAGGACATTGGCGATGAAAAATTAACGTTTTGCTTTAGGCTTGCAAAAAGTTTCGCAAATTGCGAAACTTTTGCCAATAATGTATCATCATGCGTATCATAAAACGGGTGACCTTGAGACAATTCGGGGAAAAACATCCAGATGCGCAACAAACATTGCAATTATGGTACACCAGAGCAAAACATGCTTCCTGGAAAAACATCTCCGAAGTCAGAATGATATACCCTGCTGCGGATAAGGTAAGCCGTTTGACTGTTTTTAATATCGGTGGAAACAAATACAGACTTATTGTCCGAATAGAATACGAGCGGCAAACCATTTACATTCGGCATATTTTGACGCACAAGGATTATAGCAAGGGTTTTTGGAAAAATGACGATTGGTATTAAGTTGACGTATGAACAACTTTTAGATGTATTCCCGCCCCGCCCCATCAGTTCAGATGAGCAGTATTGGGCTACTGTGGCGCAGATTGACGAGTTAATTGACAAAGGAAATCTGACGCCGGACGAACAGGATTACCTGACTACGCTGGGCATGATGGTGGAACGGTACGAAGAAGAACACGAACCGGACATGGAACTGCGCGGCGTCGCCCTGGTTCGTGCTTTGATGGCAGAACAAGGATTACGGCAGCGCGATTTGGTGCAACCAATCTTCAAAACCGATTCCATTGCCTCGGCTGTACTGCACGGGAAACGCCGCTTAACAGTAGAACATATTGATAAACTGGCGCACTATTTCCAACTACCCCACGCGCTGTTTTTTGCACCATCCGGGGAACAAAACGGACAAGCGTCAATCTCACCTCCTCCAAAATCACAACGCGATCCATTCCCGGAACTGGCGGCGGCTGATTGAGCGGCACGGCCGTATCCCAGAATTTTCGCCTCTGCCGCTTTGCCGAGTCTGGTTCCCCGCAGTTCCGCCGGAATGTGCGGTTCAACCCACTCATTCGTAAAAATCCTCCTAATCCGTCAAATCCGCGGCTCCCTTCCTGCGCTGCACCAACACCATGATGGCCGCCCCCAAACTGATCAGCAGCAAAATGGGGGCAAAGATAAACCAGCCCACAAATGGCAGCAGCGTCCCCAGGGTAAGCAACGCGGCCGTCCACACCATATGGCGCAGGCCGGCAGACGTCTCCGGGTAAATACGTCCCCGCAGCAAAATGACCAATCCCCCCAACCCCACAGCGGCTAAGGCAGCCAATACCAGCAAAATAAAAATAGCCAGCAACCCCGCCACCTCCCCGCCTTGGGCCAGAATAGCGGCGATGACGCCAAAAAAGAGGAAGTTAACCAACCCGATAATAAATGCCCGCCCCGGCGTGGCGCCAATCACCTGACGGCTGCGCTCTGTTTTACCCGGCAGCAAAAAGGGCAGCAGCGTCAACAGGGCAATAGTCCCCCCCGTGCTGGCGGTGAACAATAAAACAAGACCGATGATTTCATCCATGAGAACCTCCATTCTGAGCGGTAAAAAGCAGGCGGTTGCCGGCCAGCCAGATTATCAAAACGACGGCCAAAACCAGAAACCATTGGCTGGGGGGGAGACTGAATGTGGGTAAGTCGTCCAGCCGCGCCAGCAGGGCGGCGCCCCAGCCCGTCATCATCTGCCATACGGCAAAGGCGGGCAGTTGGAATTGGGGCACGGTGAAGGCGCTACGGCCGTATCCCCACCACGTCTCCAGCAAAGGCAAAAATTGCCAGACCAGCAGGCCAACCACCGCCGCCTGCGCCAGCAGCAGCCAACGCAGCCAAGGGGCAGGAGATACGGCCGTGACCCGCCCCTCAAGCTGCGCTACAACTTTCCCGGCCAAATCTGTCGTCAGCGGTATGTCCGTCACTTCGGTAAAGGCGGCATACAGCGCCTGCCATTCCGCCAACTGCGCCCGCGCCTCTGCCGATTCGGCCAGCAGCGCCGCCACTTCCCGCCGCTGCGCCTCATCCAGCTCGCCATCCAGATATTCCTGTAAAATCGTATCGTCAAACATAAGGTTTTTGGAGACTGGCGATTGGAGATTTACCACAATCTCTAATCTCTAATCTCCCAATCTCTAATCCTCCAACATCTTCTTCAACATCTTCCGCGCCCGAAACAGATCGCTCTTGATGCTGGACAACGGCCGTGCCAGGGCTTCCGCCATTTCATCATACCGCATCTCCTGAAAATGGCGACATTCAATGACGGCGCGGTAGTGGGGCGGCAGCTGCAAAATGGCCTGCCGCAATTTGACGCTTTGTTCCTGCCGTACCATCGTCTGTTCCGGCGTCGGCGTTTCGTGCCGCCAGGCGTCCATGTCCGGGGCGTCTTCCCCTGCTGCCCCCATGTCCGCTGCCGATACCTGGGGGCGCGCCTTTTCCGCTTCCAGCCGGTTCAGACACAAATTAACGGTGATGCGCTTAACCCAGGGAGCAAACGGCCGTGAGTCGTCAAATCTGTCCAGCGCCTTGTACGCCCGCAGGAACGCCTCCTGCGCCGCGTCTTCCGCATCTTCGCGGCGGCCAAACATGCGCCAGGCAACGTTAAACACGGCCGTCTGCTGCCGCCGCGCCAATTCGCCAAAAGCGGCCGTATCGCCCTGCTTTGCCCGTCGCACCCATTCACGCTCATCGTCCGGCGTCATATGCTAATCCTACAACAAAGTACCGGGTTGAGGCGAAAAAGTTGCAAAGTGAACTGACAAGGTGGCAAGGTGACAAGGTGAAAGGGTGACAAGGTGATGGGGTGATGGGGTGTGTAGGATGCCTGATAATAGATTTTATTTATAAATATAATAGATTTTATCGATAATCAACATACTTCTGGACACCCTCGATCCTCTTCCTCTATACTGCCCATAATTATCCAATTACCCAATTACCAATTACAAAAATGACAATTACTCAATTAACTCACCCCCAAACCGCCCATACCCTGGAAACTCACGTCGGCAATACCCCTCTGCTGCGCCTGACGCGCACGGCCGTAGCCTGCGGCTTGCCCGCCACGGTAGAACTGTACGCCAAGGCGGAATGGTTTAATCCCAGCGGCTCCGTCAAAGACCGGGCGGCCCTGTGGATCATGCAGACGGCCGAAGAAGAGGGCAAACTGTGGCCGGGCATGACCCTGTTCGACTCCACCTCCGGCAACATGGGCATTGCCTACGCCATGCTGGGCATCCCGCGCGGCTACAAAATCAAGCTGGTCTTGCCGGACAGCGCCAGCCGGGAACGGATCGCTATCCTGCGCCAGTACGGGGTGGATTTAGTCTTCTCCGACGGCCAGGCAGGCTCCAGCGGCGCGCTGCGTCTGGCGCGGCAGATGGCCCAGACCGACCCCGGCCTCTTTTACGCCAACCAGTACGATAACATGGCAAACTGGCTGGCCTATTACCACACGATGGCCCCGGAAATCTGGCAGCAAACGCACGGCCGTATCACCCATTTCGTCACGGGATTGGGTTCGGCCGGCACCTTTATGGGGACGACCCTCTGGCTGAAGCAGGAAGACCCGGCCGTGCAGTGTATCTCCATTCAGCCGGCCACCGCCCACGAAGGCATCAAAGGGATGAAGCATATGGCGACGGCCGTCAAACCGGCCATCTACGACGAAACGGCCGCCGACGCCAACGTCACCGTTACCCGCACCGAAGCGGAAGAAATGACCCACATCCTGGCCCGGCAGGAAGGCTTGCTCGTCGGCCCCTCCGCGGCTGCGGCCGTGGCCGCCACCGTCAACGTGGCCCGCACCCTGGATCGTGGCGTCCTCGTTACCGTTTTGCCCGATAATGGACTAAAATATCTGAGTCAAATGTGATTGAGATTGGAGATTGGAGATTAACCGAGTCTCCAATCTCCAATCTCTGGACAGACTCAGATGCTCAACTATCTTCCCGGCGTTCCTCGTTACTGGCTCACGGGGCTTTGGCTCCTGTGGGCTGTTTTGCTGTTTGGCGGCTTCATTTTCGGCCGGGAGAGCGAGACGCACCGCATTCCCGTCCGGGCGCGGCTGGCTTCTTCCGTTACGCTGGCGCTGGCCGGCTGGAGTTGGTTCCTCGTCAGCCCGGATAATGCAGCCAAATCTTATGCTCTCCTCACTGCTATCGGCATGACTTTTGGCTTTCTGGGGGATTTAGCCTTGTCCGGCCTGCTGCCATTTGGCCGTAACGTAATGGGCGGCATCGCCGCCTTTGGTTCAGGGCACATCTTCTACGTCGTCGCCATCCTGCGCTACGGTAATCAGACCGGCCTGGATAATCCCGCCACCCGCTGGGGTTCACTCGCCATCTGGCTCGTCATTGCCGCCATCGCCTGGTACTTCATCGTCTTTCGCGGGCAGGCGGCCAGCAAACTCCATTGGGCTGCCTTGCCCTACGCCCTCCTGCTGGCCGCCACCACCGGTTTGGCTACCGGCCTGGCGTGGCAATCTTCTCTATTCACCGGCCTGGCCGCCGGCGCGGCCCTTTTCCTTTTCAGCGATCTGGTTCTGGCCGGCGAACTATTCAGCGGCCTCAAATTCAAATCTATCGGCGATGTGGTCTGGCTCACCTACGGCCCCGGCCAGATGCTTATTGTTTACTCAGTTAGCGCAGCCATTCGTTTTCTGCTCTGATGCAGGCTGGCAAAGCTGCTGGCTACTTTGCCTTTTGCCACTTGGTAAGAATATCTAAGCTCATCTCATCCTATTTTGTAAGATAGATGCCTTGACGCGCCAAAAAGCGTTGCTATACTGGATTTATAACGATTTGATAACAGGTTTTTTCTTATGAATGGACAATATTGCAGGTGTATGGAGCGAGGGCGCTAACGGCCGTTGTTCTATTCCTGAGACGATAACGAACAAAGACAAACGGCCGTAGCCACCCTCGCAGTCGCAAGATTGCAGTCTGGCGCACCTTCGGGTACGGCCGTTTTTTGTTTGCCCTAATCGTCAATCGTGAATCGTCAATCAGGAACACTTGCAATATGTTATCTACAATCGAAAAACGTACTCCCTTTGCTCCTCAGCAAATTTTGTCTGACAGTCTGGAAAGTCAGGTAGGCCACACGCCTTTACTGCGGCTGCGGCGCACGGCCGTGGCCCACGACATTCCCGACGCCATCCAGCTTTATGCCAAAGCAGAATGGTACAATCCCAGCGGCTCCGTCAAAGACCGGGCTGCCCTCAACATCATCCTCACCGCCGAAGCGCACGACCAACTGCGCCCCGGCATGACTCTGCTGGACTCCACCTCCGGCAACATGGGCATCGCCTACGCCATGCTGGGCGCGGTGCGGGGCTACCACGTCATGCTCACCCTGCCGGCCAACGCCAGCCCGGAACGCATCGCCATCCTCAAGGCCTACGGCGCGGAACTGATCTTCACCGATCCTCTGGAAGGCTCGGACGGGGCCATCCTGGCAGCGCGGCGGCTGGCGGCAGACGACCCCACGTTGTTTTACGCCAACCAGTACAACAATTCGGCCAACTGGCAGGCGCATTACCATACGACGGGCGCGGAGATTTGGCAGCAGAGTTACGGCCGTATCACCCATTTCGTCGCCGGTTTAGGCACAGGCGGCACCTTCACCGGCACAGCTCGCCGCCTGAAAACCTACAACCCGGCCATTCAGACCATCGCCATGCAGCCGGACGGCCCCTTTCACGGCCTGGAAGGTCTTAAGCATATGGCCACCTCCATCCAACCCGGCATCTACGATGAAACCGCAGCCAACGAGCAAATCACCGTGCGCACAGAAGACGCTTACGAAATGGCCCGCTTTCTGGCCCGGCAGGAAGGGTTGTTTGCGGGCATCTCGGCAGCGGCGGCGGTTACGGCCGTGATCCACGTCGCCCGTCAGATTGATGAAGGCGTCATCGTCACCGTCCTCCCGGATAACGGCTTCAAGTATTTGAGCGATCCTTTTTGGGATGGGTAATTGAGTAATTGAGTAATTACCTGGTTACCCAATTACTCAATTACAAATTACAAATTATTGACGTTCCCCCACTCTTTTGTTAAGATGACGGCCAACAACAAAATAATGCAAACCCATCTTATCAAGAGAGGTCGAGGGACCGGCCCGATGACGCCTCAGCAACCGCCTTTATAGTAATTGGTAACTGATAAATGGTAATTCATAATTACCTAATTACTAATTACCCAAAAAGGAAATGGTGCTAAATCCGGCAGAGAAATAACAAATCTCTGGAAGATGAGAACCGGGTCTGACTGTATCAGCCAGACGCCTTCTCAACTTTCGGGAAGGCGTTTTTGCTGCGTGAAACGTGATGCGCGATACGTAAAATACGCATCACGCATCACGCATCACGCATCACGAGAAACCATGCTAAAACTGACAAAACAAATCCACAATCAAATCAAAGCCCACGGTGCGGCTTCGTACCCGTATGAAGGCTGCGGGCTGCTCCTGGGACAGGTGGAAAATGGAAACAACATCGTAACCGATATTCGCCCTCTGGAAAATGTGTGGCCCAACGAGGCGGAAAAACCGGTCCGCTTCAGCATTGACCCGCAGGCGTGGCAACAGGTGGAACTGGAAGCGATGCTGAACGGCCTGGACGTTGTCGGCATCTTCCACAGCCACCCGGACGACGCGCCGGTAGCCTCACCCCGCGACCTGGCCTGGGCCAGTTGGCCGGGATATTCCTATTTGATTACCCAGGTTCTTAACGGAGAACCTACCTACAGCCAGTCCTGGCAGTTAGCCGAGGATCGGTCTGGTTTTGTTGAAGAAAATATTTTGGAGATTGGAGATTGAGAGATTGGAGATTGGCCGTATACCGCTGGTAGTCTCTAATCTCCAATCTCTAATCTCCCACACAAGGAGATAATAATGGCAACAATTCGTATTCCTACCCCATTACGGCCGTATACCGGCAACAACGCTTCCGTCAACGCCGATGGCGGTACCGTCGGCGCGGCCTTGAGCAACCTGACAGAACAGTACCCCGACCTGCGCCAGCACCTTTTTGAGGGTGATGAACTGCGCAGTTTCGTCAACATCTACCTCAACCAGGAAGACGTGCGCTACCTGGATGGGGCAGACACCGAGATTGGCGAGAATGATACCTTGATGATTATTCCTTCGATTGCGGGAGGGAGACTAATATGAGTATTAAAGAGTTGATAGACCCTACGGCCGTAGCTGACGTCACCTTGTCCCACGAAGAAGTACAACGCTACAGCCGCCACCTGATCATGCCCGAAGTGGGCATGGCCGGGCAGAAAAAACTGAAAGCCGCCAGCGTCCTGTTAATTGGCGCCGGCGGGCTGGGATCGCCCCTGGCGATGTATTTGGCGGCTGCCGGGGTGGGGCGCATCGGCCTGGTGGATTACGACGTAGTGGATTACACCAACCTCCAGCGACAAATCATTCACGGCACCAAAGACGTCGGCCGGCCCAAATTGGAAAGTGCCAAAGAAACGATGCTGGACATCAACCCCCACGTCCAGGTAGACGCCTACGAAATTCCCCTCACTTCAGCCAACGCCCTGGAACTGTTCGAGCCTTACGACATCATCATTGACGGCACAGACAACTTCCCCACCCGTTACCTGACCAACGACGCTTGCGTGCTGCTGGGCAAGCCCAACGTTTACGGCAGTATTTTCCGCTTTGAAGGGCAGGCTTCCGTCTTTTACGCCGAAGAAGGGCCGTGCTACCGCTGCCTCTTCCCCGAACCACCGCCGCCGGGGCTGGTTCCTTCCTGCGCCGAGGGTGGCGTGTTGGGCGTTTTACCGGGCACGATTGGGGCCATTCAGGCTACCGAGGCAATCAAGCTCATCCTGGGCATTGGCGAACCGCTGATTGGCCGTTTGCTCCTGTACGATGCCCTGAATATGGAATTTGACCAGGTACGCCTGCGCAAAAATCCCCACTGCCCCGTTTGCGGCGAGAACCCTTCCATCACAGAATTAATTGATTACGAGCAGTTTTGCGGGATGCCGGCTCACGATCACAGCTTGTACGCCGGAGCCGATACGGGAAATGGCACGGCCGTACCCCAAATCACCCCCCAGGAACTCAAAGCCAGGCTGGACGCCGGGGACGACCTGCTCATCCTGGACGTGCGTGAGCCGCACGAATGGGACATTTCCAACCTGGAACCGCTGGGAGCCATTCTCATCCCCCAGGGGCAGGTGCTGGAACGTATGAACGAACTGGATACGGCCAAAGAAATTGTGGTGCAGTGCCGCAGCGGGGCGCGCAGCGCGGCCGTTGTGCGCCAATTACAGCAGCACGGCTTCCAAAAATTGTGGAATCTGGAAGGCGGCATCAACCGCTGGGCGCAAGAGATAGACAAGTCGCTGCCTGTTTATTAGTAAAATAGAAAAGGGTTCCACTTCTGATAGAGGGGAACCTTTTTCTATCTCATAGCCGCCAGGTGGCGGGCTTCCTCTTCATCACTGGTGTAGATAGGGCGAACACCGAGTATCGGCGTCAAAATAGAAGTAACAACACCTGGCCCGCGAATGGCATCTATTCTGGCGGGATCGTCTGTGGTCAGAACGATGAGTTGGAGTACTTTAGGGAAGCGCCCCATACGCATCAAAGTAGAAAAACTGCGGGCAGTGCGACTGGTGGAACCGTTACGGCCGTCAACCAATACATTAACCGGCCCATACTCCTCCGACAAACGCCGCGCCTCCTCAATAAGCTCCGCCAGGCGCGTCGAACGCACCACCCCTCTAAAAACAATCTCAATATAGCCATCCGGGTGCAGGCCTATCGAAGACTCAGAATCACCCATTACCACCAACAAACCCTCAGTAAAATTATTTCAACAGACGCCGCTATCCAGATTAACCTTGACGCAGGCACATTGTAGCATATTTTGAGGGTGAACTGCTGTATAAAAAACAGATTGCCGGCACATATGTCATGCCGACAATCTGCTATTGAGTTTATTTCTTATCGGCAACAAAAACGAGTTATTCAGATTCCGCCAGTAACTTTGGCAGCAACCCTACCCGTTCATTAAAAGCATCAATCAAAGCATCCATCTCATCTACGTGACCGTGAATACTCGTCCAGTAATCGTCATCATACCATTGCGCCTGAATTTCTTCAAAGGTTTTGCCTTGCTGCTCAACCCAGGTGAAATATTTCAAATTGTGAATACGTTTGCGGTCCACATAAGTCAACTCCTGCATAGAATCGGTAGCGATACCTTGCAAACTCCGAGCAAAAGCGGCCGCCGCAGCCAGCGGTGTAAATTCGCCCTCTTCGGCCGTTAATTCCACCAAACGACTCTGGTACATTTCCATCGAATCCGTAGCCACCGTGATGATTACGTCATTGCCATTCATTTCGTAGTATTTAGCTGTTTTGATGGCTGCCAGTAGATTCGCCACACTGGAAATACCCAACAATGGTAGCTTCTCTACAAATTCGGCCGGAACGCCTTGCTCGATCAGATATGTCTGCCCGGCCGGTTCGTTGAAGAGGCGAATCAAAGCCATGGGATCATTGTCATCAATGGCTGTCACCACGTCTGTATTCTTGACATTGTGAATCCACGGCACGTGCTTGTCGCCAATGCCTTCAATGCGGTGCGCCCCAAAGCCGTTGTTGAGCAGGGTGGGACATTGCAACGCCTCGCTGGCCACAATCTTGCTGGTGGGGAATTGTTCCTTCATGTAGTCGCCACAGGCAATCGTACCACCGGAGCCGGTATTGGAAACGGTGGCCCGGAATCTGTCATCCGGCCCCATTACCTCATCCAGCACTTCCATCATAGCCGGGCCGGTGATCTCGTAATGCCACAGATAGTTGCCAAATTCCTCAAACTGGTTAAAAATGACCAAATCCTCACCAGATTCGCGCAATTCCCAACATTTGTCAAAAATTTCTTTCACATTACTTTCTGAACCAGGGGTTTTGATGGTTTCACCGGCCACGGAAGCCAGCCAATCAAACCGCTCCTGGCTCATGCCTTCGGGCAGGATGGCGATAGATTCTGCACCCAACAGGTTGGAATCGTAAGCCCCGCCGCGGCAGTAGTTGCCGGTGCTGGGCCAGACGGCTTTTTGCGTGGTAGGGTCAAATTGCCCTGTGACCAGCCGGGGAACCAGACAGCCAAAGGCCGCCCCTACTTTATGCGCCCCGGTGGGGAACCATTTGCCAATGATCATAACAATGCGGGCCTCAACGCCGGTCAATTCCGGGGGAAACTCGATGTAGTTGACGCCATTGAAGCCGCCGCCAGACTCTTTTGGCTCGTTATGCCAGGTGATGCGGAACAGGTTCAGCGGGTTCAAATCCCACAAGCCCACGTCGGCCAGTTTCTCCTTGATAACGTCGGGAATCAGTTCCGGGTTACGCTGCTGCTTGAAGGTGGGAATGATGATATTGCGCTCGCGGGCACGCTGCACGGCGTGTTCCAGAGCTTCTTCGTTGTGAATCGTTAAATCAATTAAATCGGTCATGTTTTTCACTCACTTTTGAAAGGATTTATGATGTGCAATTGGGCGGCTACCAGCAGCCCATCTTGCATATCTTCTGAATATAAATAGGAAACAGACGCGCTTAACGCAGAAGCCGCAATAAGGCTGTCCCAAAATGACAGGGAATACCGGTCTCTTAATTGAGAAGCATTTAACAGCAGCATTTGCGTTGCTGGTAATACGTCATACTTGGCAAAAAAGGAATGAATTAGCAAACGTATCTGTTCTTCGGAAAACCCTGCTTTCCGGATCAGATTTACACTGACTTCATTGATCACCTGGGTACTAATAACTGGTTCAACTGTCTGAATCAGGTTCCGGGCGAGGGTTGTTTTAACAGGGTCATCTGTTTCGATAAAGGCGTATAGCCAGATGTTGGAGTCAATGAAACCGCGCTGCTTACCGCTCATGAACTTCTTCTCGTGTCAAGGGTTGAAATGTTTCGATCTTAAGTGGATCTGCCAAAAGTTGATCGATAAATGTATTCTGTTTATCGGGAACTTTTACAGAAAAAGGCAGTCCTTTTTGTAAGGCGATTTGTTTGAAATAGAGTAAGACAGCTTGTGACGTCGTCAGACCTAATTCTCGCAATACATTTTCTACTTCTTGTTTCAACTCTGGTTCAATTCGGGTTGTTACAACGGCCGTTTTCATTTTTAGTCTCCTTTGTATAACGATTGTATTAACATCGTATAACAAAGCGCCCTCGTTGTAAAGATTGACTTTATCATCCGGTAATTTGCTCTACAACTATGTTCAGATCAGGAAAAGCCAGGGGCGATATGCTGTTTCCCTTTCTATATCGGCGGGTTTCGGTAAATCCGTCAGGCGTTGGTTGACGATATAGTTCCACAACTTCTTCACGCGCGTTTACCAACCACACCTCCATGATCCCGGCGCGGGCGTACAGGGGTAGTTTTACTTCCCGGTCATAGGCCAGGGACGTTTCTGAGACTTCTATCAGCAGGAAAATGTCCTCCGGTTCAGGGTGGCCGGCCACGTAAAAGTCCGGCCGCGGATGAAGTAAAACGACGTCTGGTTCCGGTTCGGAATGCTCGTCCAGGTGAATGGGGTCCTGAATACCAATGATCGCGTCGTTGCCCAGCTTGCGAGTAAAGATACGATTCAATCTTTTAACGCAAGCTGCATGAACCATACTTATCGGACTCGTTTCAATAATTTCTCCTGCAATCAACTCCAGACGCTCATCTTCCTGGAACACGCCGGCCGCCGCCATCTGATTGTACTGGGCAACGGTAAATCGGCGACGAACAAATTGCACGCTCATAATCCACCTCTTCTACCTGGTTCGTTATACCCGCATTGTAGCATAAAACGACACGCGGCCGGTCAAGAGGATAGTTCCGCCATCACCCGTTTGAGATCGTCCAGATTGGGGGCGACGCGGTTGGCGGTTGTGCCCACCATCTCTACCGACTTCATGGCGCTTTTGATGTCTTTCAGGCCGTTGCCGGTGTTGAGGACGACGATGCGGTCATTGCTGTTGACCAGACCATCGGCCACAGCTTTGATGAGACCGGCGTAAGCGGTCGCGCCGGCCGGTTCGGCAAAGACGCCGACGCCGCGAGCCAGAGCGGGAATCGCTTCCAGGATTTCGTCGTCGCTGACGCGGACGTAAGCGCCGTTGGTTTCCGTCACGGCAGCCAGCGCTTTAATCCGGTCGCGCGGCAGTCCGGCGCTGATAGAGTCGGCCACAGTGACGCCGGAAACGGGGGCTTTGGTCAATACATCCTCACCATCACGCCACGCTTCATACATAAAGGCGCTGCCTTCCGCCTGCACACCGATGATACGCGGCATCTGGTCAATCCAGCCCAGCGCCAGCAAATCTTTCAGCCCTTTGTGCAGCCCGCCGATGATGCAGCCATCGCCCACGCTGACGAAGATGACGTCGGGGACCTTCCAGTCTAACTGCTCGCAAATTTCGTAGACGGCCGTTTTCTTACCCTCGGTCATGTATGGATTGTAAGCCGTATTCCGGTTGTACCAGCCATACTCGGCTGCCGCTTCCAGACACAACTCGAAGGCGTCGTCATACGTCCCCTTTACTAACATCACCGTAGAACCAAAGACCAGCAGTTGGGCAATTTTGGCCGGCGGGGCCGCTTCGGGGACAAAGATGACGTTGGGTTGTTCCACACTGGCGCAGATGCCACTGAGAGCAGCGGCCGCGTTGCCGGTGCTGGCTGTGGTGATGGTGTCGGCATTCTGTTCCTGCGCTTTAACCACGGCGATGGCGCTGGCCCGATCTTTGAAACTGGCAGTGGGGTTACGGCCGTCATCCTTCACCCACACCTGTTGCAAGCCCAACTTTTCCGCCAGTCGGGGCGCGTCATACAGCGGCGTCCAGCCGATGGAGAGCGGCGGTACTTTCGCATCCGCCTCAATCGGCAGCAGCGGTTTGTAGCGCCAGATGGTGTAATCATCATTCGCGGCCAGGCTTTCTGGGCTGATGCGCTGTCTGATTAAATCATAATCGTACACCACATCCACAATACCCTCGTTGCCATGGTCGGGACAGATATATTCAATCTCATCCGGAGCATACTCTTTGCCGCAAATAAGACATTTCAAATATTTTACGTGATCCATAGTTTAGTCCTCTAGTCGGGTAGTCTTGTAGTCGGGTAGTCGGGCAGTCTTGGCTATTGACTACCAGACTAACCGACTATTCGACGACAATTACCGTCCCTGTCTCACCAGCCAGCGCCCGCTTAATATTGGGCGGATCGGTAATTAAAGCTTTTTTACCGCCATTTTCCAGGAAACTGATAACCGCTTCCATCTTGGGGGCCATACTGCCGGGAGCGAAATGAGTACCTTCCGCCAGGTATTGTTTGGCTTCGGCCAGGGTCATGTGATCCAACCATTCCTCGTTCGGTTTGCCAAAGTTAAGGGCTACTTTTTCTACGGCCGTGCTAATCAACAACAAATCAGCCTTAATTTCTCTGGCCAAAACGCTGCTGGCCCGATCCTTGTCAATCACCGCATTCACGCCACCCAATTGGCGCAGTTCTCCTTTGGTATTATGCACCACCGGAATCCCGCCGCCGCCTACCGCAATGACCACATCCCCGTTCCTCGTCAGCGATTGGATAGCGTCCTGCTCAATCACTCGCAAAGGCATGGGGGAAGCCACCACCCGGCGCCAACCACGACCGGCGTCTTCCACTACCTGCCAGCCTTCCTTCTCAAACTCACGGGCTTCCGCTTCTTCCAAAAAGCTGCCAATCGGCTTGGTCGGATTCTGGAAGCCAGGATCATCTCTGTCTACCAACACCTGCGTCACCACCGACACCACCGGTTTTCTCACGCCCCGGCTGTACAGTTCATTACGTAACGCCTGTTGCAGCATGTAGCCAATTGAACCCTGCGTATCAGCCACGATAATGTCCAGCGGCGTCGCGTGAACTTCCGGGGAGGCCAGTTCATTGCGGCGCAAGATGTAGCCCACCTGCGGCCCATTGCCATGCGTCACAACCAGTGTCCAGCCATCCTCAATCATGTCCGCCAGATGACGGCACGTCTCCCGTACAGCATCCCACTGGTGAGGTACGTCCGGGTGTCTTTTATCAGTAATCAATGAATTGCCGCCAATGGCTACGACGGCCAGTTTTTCGTTCATAATATCCTCCGGTGAGATAGAGTGTAGAGTGTAGAGAGGGCGTTCATTTTGATGGTGTTGAATCAGCTAATTTTGTCAGGATGGCGGCAAGTTCGTTTGCTTCCTTATAGTATTTTCGATATGTCTCACGACTCAAAATACCGCGTTTGCCTATCATAACCAGCAAACTAACGGTTTCGTAAACCGATCCTTTAGCAATTCGATAGAAATAGGCCCGCGACTTTGCCGAGTCTCGGCCGCTGCCTTCTGCAATATTGGTGGGAATGCTCAAGGCAGCGCGGCGCAGTTGTTCGCCTAATGAGAACTGATATTTCTGCGGTAAATCATCTGCAATCTGAAACAAATCGTCTGCAAAATCAATACTCCGCTTCCAAACATCCAACTTCTCAAACTTAAAACTCATCGTATAGCACTCCTCTATCTCTATCTCTACACTCTATCTAAGACATCGTCAAGGCCATCACGGCTTTTTGCGCGTGCAGGCGGTTTTCCGCTTCGTCAAACACAACCGAGTGCGGGCCATCCAATACAGAACTGGCGACTTCAATGTCACGGTCGGCCGGCAGCGGGTGCATGTAAATCACGTCATCCTTGCCCAGCGCCATCAATTCGTCATTGACGTACCAATCCTTGTACATGTCCTGGATTTTCTTGCCCTCGTCCGGGTCATGGGTCGTCATCAGCGGCCCCCAGGATTTGGCGTAGATCACGTCAGCATCCTGACAAGCTTCCTGCATATCGTGAACCACTTCAAAGCCGGCGTTGTACTTTTTAGCCATCGCCTGCGCCTGATCCATGATTTCCGGCATCAACTTAAACTCCGGCGGATGGGCCAATACCACATCCATGCCAAAGCGCGGCATTTGCAGGATGAGCGATTGGGGTACAGACATGGGCTTGAGGTAGGAGGAGGCGTAAGCCCAGGAAACGACCATCTTCTTGCGGCGTAGGTTGCGCCCTTTCTTTTCCATAATGGTCATCAGGTCGGCCAGGCATTGGTGCGGGTGGTAGATTTCATCCTGCATGTTGAGGACGGGCACACGGGAGGCGGAAGCGACGTTGTTCAGATATTTGTTGCCAATTCCCCAATCCACGTGACGAATGGCGATACCGTCGAAGTAACGGCCGAAAATCTCGCCCAATTCCTTCTCCGTATCACCATGAGAAACCTGGGTGGTGCGGCTCTCGATGAAAGCAGCATGACCACCCAATTGAGCCATCCCGGCCTCAAAGCTGCCCCGGGTGCGGGTACTGGAGAAGAAGAACAACATCGCCAACACCTTATCCCGCAGGGACGCATGAGAAATGCCCATGGCCCGCTTCATCTTCAAATCCCAGGCCACATCTAAAATCGTTTCGACCTCTTCCTTAGAAAAGTCAAGGTCGCTAATAAAATCACGTCCACGTAATCCAGTTTGCATGATAGTCTCCTTGTCTTGTAGTCGAGTAGTGTCTTGTCAAGCGTATTTTGATGGGTTTGTAGTAACGGCTTTAGCCGTGCTACCGCTGAAGCGGTTACTACAAACTTACCCATCATTTCAGGCTTGATGAGACACTAGCTGACTAATTTACTCAGTCGCGCCCAAAACCAATGCCAACAGCGCCATACGCATGACCACACCATTGAACGCCTCCTGCCAATAGCGGGACCAGCGAGTGATGTCTACGTCGGGAGGGATTTCATCCATACGCGGCAAGGAATGCAGGAGGATAGCATCCGATTTGGCCTTGTTTTCCAGCAGTTCGCGGGTGATTTTGTAATTAGAGGGGGTTAAGTCCACTTCACCGGTGCGCTCGTCGCGGGATTTGGTGTAGTCGGGCTGCACCACCGGCTCGACGAGGATAACGTCGGCGTCGGCAATAGCTTGTTCTACATGCTCGACTTCGTTGAAGTCCAGGCTGTAGTTTCTGAGATCTGCTTTCATCTCATCGCTCAACCGCTGGCCTTCCGGGGAGACGAAGGTGATGGGGCAGTCAAATTGGGTGAGGCCGTAAGCCAGGGAGTGCATGGTGCGCATCCGCATATCGCCCACCGCCAGCCATTTCAGGCCGTCAATGCGCCCTTTTTCCTGGTAGACAGTGTACAGGTCGGTGAGAATCTGGGTGGGATGTTCGCCCCAACCGTCGCCGCCGTTGATGATCGGGATGGAAGCCCATTTGGCGGCTTCGGCCGGCGCGCCTTGCTGGAAGTGACGCATGACGATGACGTCACCATAGAACTCCAGCATTTTGACGGTATCTTTGATGGATTCCTGGTAGAAGTCACCGGCACGGGTCATCTTGGCGTCGGAAAAGCCGGTGACCTGTCCGCCGAGGCGGATCATGGCGGCTTCGTGGGCCAGACGGGTGCGGGTGGAGGGTTGGTAGAAGGCTGTCACCAGGGTCTTGCCTTGCAGCAAGTCCGTGTTCTGGCGATTGCGGGCAATCGGCTCCAAATCTTCGGCGATTTCGAAGACGCGGAAAAATTCGCTGCGTTCAAAATCTTTAAGGGACAAAATATCTCGACCTAAAAAGCTTCTCATAATTTACTCTCCTATTGTGGATATTTTGAGTTTCTTGAGAACCGCAGATTGCGCAGATTACACAGATTTTTTATTTGAGGGAATGTGTGCCAATTCGCGTAATTTGTTGTTCTTTAGAGAACTCTTGACATAAAAATAAAATTTGTTACTGCACGGAACGGCGAATGAGCCTCAGGCGCAGTAAATCGTCCCGAAAACAGGACGTGGATTTCAAGATGGGTTGGTGATCGTCGCTGTAGCCGATTTCGCTCAAGGAAAGGAGCGGTGTTTGGGCGGGAATGTGCAGGGTGGTGACTAATTCAGGGGAAGCAGTGATGGGAATGATGTCGGACACGTAGTAGCTTAGCTGCTGACGGCCGTATTCACTCAAAAACGCATACACCGGCAGCAGCAAATCCGATTTCTTGTAAGGCGCGGCAATCTGGCTCAGGGGGATGTGGTTGTGGGCCAGAATCACCGGCTCTGTATCGGCCAGAAACAGCTTCTTGACCACCAGGAGGTCATCCCCCGGCGCAATGTTGAGGGCTACGGTCGTTTCCTCATCCGCGCTCACCGTAGAAACATCCAGAATACGGGTGGAAGGCGTATACCCATGCGCCCGCAGCGCCCCTTCATACGACCATATTTCCTCCAGCCGCGACTTGATTTGCAGCCCCGGCCGGTTGACAAACGTGCCCGCCCCCTGCTTGCGATAAATCACCCCTTCATGCTCCAGCCGGCTCAGGGCGTCCCGGATGGTGGTGCGGCTGACGCCCAGGTCTGTGGCTAATGTGGTTTCGGGGGGGATACGGCCGTCCTCAAATTCATCCGCCAGAATCAACTGTTTCAGGTGGCTTTTGGTCTGTTCCGTCAGGGAAGGGGCGCGTTTTAACATCATATCATCATATCGTATGGTTGTATGACAAATTTTACCAAATTATCCCCGTAGGTCAAGTTTGCCAACTTGACCGGCAATATGCTACTATGAACCAAACAGCCAGGGCCAACCCGCCCGCCAGCCAAAAGGAACCCGCCATGACCGAACTATCCATCCGTTTCACCGCCGAAAGCGCAGACAGCCCCCTGCGCGCCGCCTTCTTCCGTCCCGACACCGGCGTCAGCACGGAACCCGCCCCCTTTGCCCCGCCGCTGGACGACGCCGCACTGAAAGAAATCCGCTGGTACCTGGAAACCTTCTCCCTCTGGCCCACCGGCCCCGACTACGCCCGCGCCGCCCGCATCGAAAGCCAACTGGAAGAATGGGGCCGCGCCCTGCGCGACGCCGTCCTGACCAGCCGGGAAGCCGTCCGCATCTGGCAGCAGTTCCTCGACGCTGATGGCGAGCGGCAGATCACCATTGACGCTACCGACCCCCGCGTCCTGCGCCTGCCCTGGGAACTGCTGGCCGACGACGCCGGGCATCTTTTTGCCCAGAGCGTCAGCATCCGCCGCCGTTTGCAAAAA
>JALUPA010000257.1 GCA_027054335.1 Ardenticatenaceae bacterium | reverse complement strand
GCCAGGCAAGCGTTCATTTTCCCAGAACAGGTCAAACCAGAGGGCGGGTTGGGTGACGGGCTGCTCAAAATTCAGGGCAATGCCCTTGAGTGACGGCAGGTTGGGCCAGGTGATGTTCAGGGGACGGCCGTTGTCCGGCAGTTTGTCCATGCTTTGCGGCCCGGTCACGTAAACCTGCGTCCGCACAATGGAAGTAGCGGAAGGAAACGTGTATTGGCCTGTCCGCATCAAATTTTTATCCAGCCAGCTTTCCACCACACCTGCCTCATCCCGTTTGTCGGCCGGCGGTTCCGTGACAAGCCAGATGCGGTCATATCTTTGCGCCAGTTCTTTCAGTTGGGGGAGGGAAACGTCGGCCGCCCGGTATGGGTAGACAGGCGAGGCTGTCAGGTCAATATCGCTGCGGGTTTGGTAATGCTGGTGCAGGGGCAGGAGGATGGCATTGTTATAGACGATGACGTCATTTTCCCCGGCGTTGGCTTCGATAAACCGGATCATGGCCCGGTAATCGTCTTTGATGAACTGTTCCCGTGCGAAGTAATTGTTGAGGGAGATGAGGGGGCCGCCGGTAGCCACCAGCAACCCTACTATAAAAACTACGCCCCAAAGCAGTTTTGACCAGGTGACACGGTGACTGGGTGACCAGGTGACACGGTGACAGCCTGACCAAATGAGGCCCCAGGCCATCAGGAGGAGGAAGGCGGGGCTGCCGATCATAATGTGGCGCACGCCCTGGTACATGGGCTTGACCAGCGAACCGGCCATCAGGCCAAAGACGACGGCCAGCAGATAAACCAGCAGGAAGAGGCGGCGCAGGTTCGGTTTGGCGGCGTACAATCCCAGCAGAGCCAACCCCAATCCGGCCAGTGTGAGCAGGGTAATTGGCGGTGATAGGTAATCTACGCTGCGCCCCAAGGCAAAGAAGCGGTACACGTCTTGCAGCATGATTTGGGGCGGAACGTAGTAAAAGTTGGCTTCGTACCCTTTGAAGAAGCGGGGTACGGTGAAGGGAATCAGGGGAATGGCGAGGAGGAGGGCGGCTACGGCCGTGCCTGCCAGCAGCCTTTTGTGTCCATTCCGCCATAACAGCCACAACCAGAAAATCCCCTGCCCGGCAATCAAAAAGAAAGTTGCGTAATGGGCATAAAGGGCCAGCCCGGCCAGCAGCAAATACAAAGCCAGGTAAGTAGAGAGTGGAGATTGGAGATTGCGCCCCAATCTCCAATCTCCACTCTCTTTTTCCATCGCCCGCCACAACACATACGTCGCTCCCATCGTCAATAATACCAGCAGCGTATACTGCCGCGCTTCATTCGCATACCAGATTTGCAAGGGATTGATGGACATGAGCAGGGCAAACAGCAGGCCCAAATGCCGCCGGTACAGCCGCCGCCCTAATTGGTAAGCCAGGGGAATTGCCAGAAGGCCAAACAGTAAAGAGGGGTAGCGGAAAGCAAAATCCGTTTCGCCAAAAAGCTGGCGGCTAAAATGAACCAGCAGGTAAAAAAGCGGCGGATGGGTATCTTTGGTCACGCCATCCTGAATGATGATACGGTTGCTGAGGATTTCGCTGACAGTGTAACCGGAGCGCAGCGGCGTCAGACCCTCGTCTGTCCAGAAACTGAACGCTTCGGCATTGATTAAACGCAAGCCGTATCCCAGCAGAATGATAATCAGGAGGGTGATCAAGAATCTCTTTCCCATAGGTTGCCAAGTTTACCCGCACTCAAACCCCTACGCACATTGACGCGGGCATCTGCTTGTGATAAATTCCACAAACGTTAACCTTTAATGAACTGTACCTTGTGAATTGTTGGACAAATGAGGTCAGGTGGGGTATATTTTCCCCGCTTTTCAGCTTTGGCTGGACGGTGTTATGCGCTGTTTTACGGCCGTGACATTCCCCGTTGTATCAGAAGCAAAAACGGGTACTGCAACATAAAAGAAAACAATTTAACAAACCAGAAAATTGAACCATGCCCATAAAACCTGCATGAATGCTTTGTGGTGCGTGGGAAATACTCCAAGGAGGTTGGTGGATGGCAGCTCTTGCCCCAGATTTTAATAAAATTACTGAATCACTTCTGCAACAAATCGAGGAATTTGATTACAAGGCAGAAGTGCGTAGCGTTGGTACAGTGGAAGCCGTTTATGACGGTATTGCCCTCGTAAGCGGCCTGGAAGATGTAAAGGCCAACGAATTAGTTCAATTTAGTAACGGCGTTACCGGCTTGGCGCTTGACTTACAAGCGGATGCTGTGGGCGTCACCATTATGGGTGACTACTCCGGTATTGAATCCGGTGACGAAGTGCGTGGTACCGGCCTTATCTCTTCCGTACCTGTTGGTGACGCTCTCATTGGCCGGGTTGTAGACCCTCTGGGCAGTCCTGTAGATGGAAAAGGCCCTATTGCGGCGACAGATTACCGGCCTATCCAGCGTACCGCGCCCGGCATTATTGAGCGTAAAGGTGTGGATACGCCGGTACAGACCGGTATCGTGGCTATTGACGCCATGTTCCCCATCGGCCGGGGCCAGCGTGAACTGATCATTGGCGACCGCCAGACCGGTAAGACGGCCATTTGCCTGGACACTATCATCAACCAGAAAGGCCAGGACATGATCTGCATTTACGTGGCTATCGGCCAGCGGGTAGGTCAGGTGGCCCAGGTTGTGGATACGCTGGAAAAATACGGGGCGATGGATTATACCGTTGTCGTCGTGGCCGGCGCTTCTGATCCCGCGCCGCTGCAATATCTGGCTCCCTACTCTGGCACAGCCATTGGCGAATATTTTATGGATCAAGGCCAGGATGCCCTGATCATTTATGATGACTTGTCCAAGCACGCCTGGGCTTACCGGCAGATGTCCCTGATTTTGCGCCGGCCTCCCGGGCGTGAAGCATATCCGGGCGATATCTTCTCGCTGCACAGCACCTTGCTGGAGCGGGCAGTGCGTTTGCGGGATGATTTGATTATTGTGGAAAAAGGTACCGAGGTGACGGCCGATAGCAAAGGTGTTGACGGCAAAGTTTACTTCGGCAACCTGGAAGAAGAAGAGATTGAAAAAGCGCTGGAAGCGTTGGGCGACCCCAATGGTGAAAAGTACGAAGCTGTCAAGATTCCCGGCACAGGCGGTTCTCTGACGGCGCTGCCCATCATTGAAACATTGCTGGGTGACGTGTCGGCCTACATTCCCACCAACGTTATTTCTATTACAGACGGCCAGATTTTCCTGGAAACAGACTTGTTCAACGCCGGTCAGCGTCCCGCTATCAATACCGGGTTGTCCGTATCCCGCGTCGGCAGTTCGGCGCAGAAACGGGCTATGAGTAAGGTGTCCGGTGGTTTGAAGGCTGACTTGTCGCAGTACCGGGAACTGGCTGCTTTTGCTCAGTTCGGTTCTGACCTGGATGCGGCTACGCAGCGCCAATTGAATCGTGGTGAACGGTTGATGGAAATGCTCAAGCAGCCGCAGTACAGTCCCTTGCGTCTGGATCATCAGGTTATGCTGATTTACGCTGGTTCCCGCGGGTATCTGGATGAGGTCCCGGTGAGTGAGATTCGTCGCTGGGAAGCTGAATTCATCCGCTTTATGGATACGGCGCATCCTGACGTAGGCCAACCTATTCTGGAAACGGGCGCCTGGAATGAAGGGATTGAAGACCAACTGAAACAGGCAATTGAGGACTTCAACGCGAGTTGGAGCCAGTAGGTAGTGTGCGGTGTTCAGTGTGCAGTGTGCAGTGTGCAGTAATAGTTTACTGAACACTGCACACTGATTACTGAACACTGAAAAGTCGGAGTAAAAATTGGCTACCGAACGCGAATTAAAGAAACGAATTGGCAGTATCAAGAACATTGCCCAGGTGACGAATGCTTTGGCGGCCGTTTCTGCCTCTAAAGCAAACCGGTCCCAGCGTCAGGTGGAAGCCACGCGCGATTATGCGGGCAAGGCGTTTGAGATTTTGAATAATCTGGCGTCTCAGCCCGGTGTGGGGTCTACCGGACATCCTTTGCTGACCACCCGCGACTCGATTAACAATGTGGCCCTGATTTTGATTACCGGGGATCGCGGTTTGGCCGGAGCATATAACAGCAATATCGTCACCTATACGGAAAAATTCCTGAAAGCTTTGGATAAACCGACGCAAATTATTGCCGTCGGCCGTAAAGGGCGCGATTTAATGATCCGGCGCGGCTACAACGTGGTTGCTTCTTTTGATAATATACCGGATGCACCATCCATTCTGGATGTGACGCCGATTTCGCAGCTGGTGACAGATGATTTCCTGAACGGCAAGGTAGATCAGGTGTTTATTGCTTATACTGACTTTATCAATTTAATTGCCCGAAAACCGGTGGTGAAGCAGTTGCTGCCCCTGAAGCCATTTGATTACGGGGATATGGCGGTATCGGAGTATATTGCCCACATTGATTTGTCTGGTGTATCGGAGCGGGTTTACAGTTATGAACCAGACCCGGCTGATTTGCTGGACGTGGTAGTGCCCCGCTTTACCGATTTACAGATGTTCCAGTCGGTGCTGGAAGCGCAGGCCAGTGAACACAGCGCCCGTTATGTGGCTATGAGTAATGCGACGGATAACGCGGCAGAGCTGATTGAGATTTTGACGTTAGAACGCAACAAGGCGCGCCAGGCGAGTATTACTGGCGAGATTTTAGACATTGTGGGCGGTGCGGCAGCGCTGGCTCAGAATTAATTGGAGGATTGTATGGCTACTGGCAAAATATCCGCTATTCGCGGTGTGGTGGTTGATGTAGAATTTACAGCGGGTGATTTACCGGAAATTTATGAGGCGGTGGAAGTAGATGGCCCCAATGGCACTCTCGTGTTGGAAGTACAGCAGCATTTAAGTGAGGTGATGGTGCGAACTGTGGCTATGGGTTCCACGGATGGTTTGCCGCGCGGGGTGGCTGTGAAAACCACCGGTAGTCCAATTATGGTGCCGGTTGGGCCGGTAACGTTGGGCCGGGTTTTTGACATTACTGGCAATGCGATTGACGGCGGTGAAACGCCGAAATCAGACACGTATTACCCCATTCACCGGGATGCGCCTGATTTTCAGGAACAGAGTACGGCCGTAGAAACATTTGAAACCGGCATGAAAGTGATTGACCTGATTGCCCCCTTCATTCGCGGCGGCAAGACGGGCATTTACGGCGGCGCCGGTGTGGGTAAAACTGTTACCATTGCCGAGTTAATTCGTTCTGTAGCCCGCGAGCATTCCGGTGTGTCCGTGTTTGCCGGCGTGGGTGAGCGTACCCGCGAAGGCACAGACCTGTACTACGAACTGCGCGAATACGGTGTGGAAGAATCTGTGGCCATGGTCTTTGGCCAGATGAACGAAACACCGGGGGTACGTTTGCGTGTGGCTTTGACTGGCCTGGCAATGGCCGAATACTTCCGGGATCAGGGGCGTGACGTGCTGCTCTTCATTGACAACATTTTCCGTTATGTGCTGGCCGGTTCTGAGATGTCTGCTTTGCTGGGGCGTATGCCCAGCGCTGTGGGGTATCAGCCGACGTTGGCTTCGGAAATGGGGGCGCTGCAAGAGCGAATTACTTCGACCAAGCGTGGTTCCATCACCTCTATGCAGGCTATTTACGTACCCGCCGACGACTATTCCGACCCGGCGCCTGTGGCCACCTTTGCCCATCTGGACGCCAGCCTGACGCTGGAACGGAGCGTGTTTGCCAAAGGTATTTTCCCGGCCGTAGACCCGTTGTCTTCTTCCAGCCGCGCCTTGCAGCCGGACATTGTGGGTGAGGAGCATTACAATACGGCGCGGGAAGTGAAGCAGGTTTTGCAGACGTACAAAGACCTACAGGACATTATCGCCATTTTGGGTATTGATGAGTTGAGCGAGGACCAGAAATTACTGGTGGCGCGGGCGCGTAAAATTGAACGGTTCCTGGGCCAGCCGATGTTTGTGGCGGAGAAATTCCACGGTTTGCAGGGTAAGTATGTGCCCCTGCGGGAAACGGTACGCGGTTTCCGCGGCATCCTGGACGGCGATTATGATGATTTGCCGGAACAGGCTTTCTACATGGTGGGCACGATTGACGAGGTTGTGGAGAAAGCAGAAAAAATGCGCGAAATGGCGTAAGCGCATGAATGTAAAAGCGTGTTAAAATTTTTTACCGCAAAGATACGGCAAATGGCCGGGCAAAGAACGCAAAGAAAAAATAAATCTTTGCGCCCTCCGCGTTCTTTGCGGTTCACTTTTTAGGTGAATTATGGCTTTTAGTTGCAATATTGTAACACAGGAACGCACGGTTTTTAGCGGCGAGGTGCAGTCGGTGAGTTTGCCGGGGACGGACGGCCGTATGGGTATCCTGCCCAACCACTCTGCCTTGTTAACCACGCTCGGTTTTGGCGAGGTCATGGTGAAGGACGCCAATGGCGAGGAACTGTATTTTGCCATCGGCGGCGGCTACGCGGAAGTGCAGCCAGACCACGTGACGGTGCTGGCCGATTCGGCGGAGCAGGCGGAAGAGATTGATATTGAACGGGCGGAACAGGCGCGGGAACTGGCGGAACAGGCGATGAGTGAGGGGGTAAAGGAAGACCCGGACAAGTATGCTCAGATTCAGGCTTCGTTGATGCGGGCGCAGATTCGTTTGGACGTAGGCCGGAAACGGGCGGGCCGCCGCCGCCGCACGATGGCAGCCGTGCCGGGCCAGCCTCAAGATGAGGATAATCGTTAACGGTGGCTATTTTTACGCCTCACATTGCTATTGACCTGGGCACGGTCAACATCCTGGTGTATGAACAGGGCCGCGGCGTGGTTTTACAGGAACCGGCCGTGGTGGCTGTGCGTGAGGATGAGGATAAGACGACCATTGTAGAAGTGGGGCGGGCGGCCAAGGAGATGTACGGCCGTACCCCGGAAGAGATTGAGGTGATGCGGCCGTTGCGTGATGGTGTGATTGCCGATTACTTCGTTACCCAGGGGATGCTGGAATACTTCATTGGCAAAGCGGCCGGCCGTTTTCGTTTGCGTAAACCCATTTTGATGATTACCGTGCCGTATGGCGTGACCAGTGTGGAGCGCCGGGCAGTGCGGGAAGCGGCGCTGGCAGCCGGGGCGCGGGAAGTACATCTGATTCCGGAGCCGTTGTCAGCAGCTATTGGTGCGGGATTGCCTATTGGCACACCAACCGGCAATATGGTGGTGGATTTGGGCGGCGGTTCGACGGAAGCGGCCGTTGTTTCCATGAATGGTATTGTTTGTGCCGAATCGGTGCGGGTAGGCGGCGTCCATTTAGATGAGGCTATCATCAGCTACATCCGCAAGAAGTACAATCTGGTTATTGGCGAGCCAACGGCCGAAGCGATAAAAATCAAAATTGGTGCGGCGATGGAACTGGACGACCCGGTGAGTATGCAGGTACAAGGCCGGGATCAGGTAGCCGGGTTGCCCAAAACAATTACGGTGGATACCAGCGAGGTGGTGGAAGCGACTGCTGAGCCGATGAGCGCCATCATCAACGTGATTCGGGCCGTATTGGCCCGCACCCCGCCGGAATTATCTTCTGATATTATTGATCGGGGAATGGCTTTGACGGGTGGCGGCGCGTTATTACGGGAAATTGATACTTTGCTGACGCGGGAAACGGGTGTGCCGGCTTACGTGGCGGATAACCCTATTGCCTGTACCGCTGTTGGTGCGGGGCGAGCATTGGCTGAACTGCCTATCTTGCAGCGCAGTATTCCCGATTTATAGACAGCCCCCCTGAATCTGAACAAGAAAAGCCTTGCATATTTTGCAAGGCTTTTTACGTTACAGAGATAGTTCAGCGCACTTTGTAGAATGATTTTGTAAATCGTTCTTTGGGTGATTTGCAAAGTCGCCTTACGAAACCTCGACTACTTGACTATCAAACTACTCGACTGCCAGACTAATTACGCCAGGTAGTAGGTCATACGCTGCATTTGTACGACGGGATCGCTGTAGCTGACCTGAATATCCGGGGGAACTTTGAGGTAGATGGGAGCGTAGCTCAAAATGGCGCGCACACCGGCGTCAATCAAGCGGTCGGTAATTTCCTGAGCGACGTTGGCCGGGACGACCAGGATCGCCATTTTAATGTTGCGTTCGACGATGGTTGTTTCCAGTTCGGCCATATCCTGGACGATGATGTTGTCCAGTTGCTCGCCAATTTTGGCCGGGTCGTTGTCGAAGATAGCGGTAATGTGAAAGCCTTGATCCAGAAAGGCTTTGTAATGGGTCAGGGCGTGGCCCAGATAACCGGCGCCAATGACGGCGACGTTCCATTCGCGGGTCAGGTGCAGAATTTGGCGTAACTGTTGGATGAGGTAGTTGATGTGGTAGCCGGTACCTTGTTTGCCAAATTCGCCAAAGTGAGAGAGGTCTTTACGGATTTGGGCGGAACTGATGCCCAGGCGTTTGCCTAGTTCGTGGGAAGATGTGGTGAGTTTCCCCTCTTCTTCGGCGAGGCGGGTGAGTTCACGCAGGTAGATAGGCAAACGACTGATGACGATGTCTGGTATTTCTTCTATCACGATGGACTGTCCTCTTTATGTGTGGTGTGAGCAACGATTTATGTGTATTGGATGTTGATTCGTGTAAGTTTTCACAATTGTATCATACTCAAAATGGAGCAGCAAGCAGAATGATACTTTATGTTAAATGAATTGCTTGTTGTTTTCGGGCCGATTCGTACAAGGCCAGGACGGTTTTGACGTGGCTGCGGCTTTCGGCCAGGGTGAGGTAGTTGAGCTGCCCGTTGAGGATAGCGTCGTGCATATCTGCCACTTCGCCCAGGTAGAGGTATTCATCGGGAACGGTAATTTCTTCGGGTTGACCGTTGGCGGGAGTGTAGATGAGTTGGCCTTCGTTTTGGTTGATGAACGGCCGTGTCACCAGCAACGATCCCTCTGTACCTAAAATCTCCGCTATTGTGTAAAAAGGGCTGCTGAAGGAGGCACTGATTTGGGCGATACGGCCGTTGCCATACCCCATCTGCCCCGCAAAAAACAGGTCTACCCCCGTTTCCCCCAACCGCTGCGTGCCGAACACCCATTCCGGCGGGCCGCCCATGATGTACTGGGCCAAACTGACAGGGTAAACGCCTACGTCCCACAAACAGCCGCCGCCATATTCCGGTACCAGGCGCACATTGTCGGGATTGGTCAGCATGAAGTTGAACGCGGCCCGGACGAGGCTGATTGGCCCGATACGGCCGTTACGCACCATCTCGCCTATGATTTTGGTTTGGGGATGATGCCGGTACATAAATGCTTCCGCCAAAGCCATACCGGTTTCCTGGGAGACGGCCGTCATCTCATCCACCTCCGCCAGCGACAGGGCCAGCGGCTTCTCGCACAACACGTGCTTCCCGGCGCGCATCGCCTTGATGCTCCATGCGGCGTGGAGATGGTTGGGCAAGGGATTGTAGATGGCGTCTACGGCGTGGGAGTCGAGTATTTCCTGGTAACTGCCGAAGGTTTGGGGGATGTCCCATTGGTTGGCGTAGGTGACGGCCGTGTCTTTATTGCGGCTGGCTACGGCCACCAATTCGCCCCGCTCCGATTGGCGAATAGCCGGAATCAGCCTCCGGTTGATATTGGCTGTAGAAAGAAGTCCCCATCGTACTTTTTTACTCATTATTTTCTCCGTAATAACGTGATGTGTGCTGCCAATATTGGGCGTCAGAAAATCCTTTACAACTACTGTAGAGGATGGCGTCCATTTTGCCAAACAAGGCGGCGTTGCTACACTTCTGGTATTATGCACGTAATCTTAAATGCTTACTTTTGGAATCGCCCTAACAGCGGCAGCGGCCAATATACCCGCCAGCTTGTTTATCATTTGCACCGTCTGGTTTCCGATCTGGAAATCACGTTGATTATACCTCAGGCGGGGGATACGGCCGTTCCCGAAGACGTGCCGCCCGGCGTCAACGTCAAGCTGGTTCCGGTGAAAGCGGGTAACAAGGGAAAGGTATTATTTGAACAGCGGCAGTTCCCCCAGGCGTGCCGGGAAGTGGGCGCCGATTTGGCGCACATTCCCTATTGGGGCGCGCCGCTGCGTTCTCCCGTACCCCTGGTGGTGACGGTGCATGATCTGACCACAATGCTGGTGCCCGAATACCGCAAACCGCTCTCAACCCGCTTGTATAATGCCCTGGTAGCGGCCAGTGCGCGTGGGGCGAATCACGTCATCACCGATTCCTTAGCCAGCAAAAAGGACATTATCAAGCATCTGGGCATTCCCCAAGAACGGGTGACGGCCGTCTACCTGGGCGTAAGCGAGGAATTCAGCCCCAACGAAAATCTAATTGTGGATATGGGCATTCTGCGCAAATACGATCTGCCCGATTTTTACATTTTGTATCTGGGCGGCTATGAATTGCACAAGAATGTAATGACGCTGCTGCTGGCCTGGAGCTACGTGGGGCAGGCATTGGGTGAGGATTATCCGCTGATACTGGCCGGCCGTAAACCGGACACGGTTTCTGACGTGTATCCCGACTATGACGATTATATCAAGCGGCTGCGCATTGAGGAATATGTACGCTGGATTGGTTATGTAGATGAGGCGGACAAGCCGACGTTATACCGCAATGCCGAATTGTTTGTCTTTCCCAGCCGGCAAGAAGGATTTGGCCTGGGTGTACTGGAGGCGATGGCTTCCGGTACGCTAGTGGTGACGACGGACAGCGCTTCTCTGCCGGAAGTGGTGGGGGAGGCCGGTTTTGCCGTGGATGCGGATGACGCCAGGGCAATGGCTGGTGCTATTATCGCCGCTGTTATTCAAGATGATCTGGCAGCGGATTTGCGGCAGAAGGGGTTAGAACGGGTGCGGTCATTTTCCTGGGAGGAGACGGCGCAGGAAACGCTGCTGGTGTATGATAAGGTGCTGCGGGAGGAGTAGTTGTTTGCCCCTGTGAGGCATGTTAAAATGCCGCAAAAAGGAGCAGGGTTGCCAGGTTGCAGAGTTGCCAGGTGAAAAACATTTTGCCACTTTGTAACCTTGCCGCTTTGCCACTTTTACAACTTTGCTTTAAGGATAGATAAATGATTGTTCATCATGCTTTAGCAGAAAATGTGGCTACGGCCATTCAAATTGCCCAGACGAAGGGAGATTTGCCCGAATTTGAGATACCGGCTGTAGTTATTGAAAAACCACGCGACCCTTCTCATGGAGATTATGCGTCGCCGACAGCGATGAAGTTGGCGCGCGTGGCTCGGATGGCCCCCCTGAAGATTGCCCAGGCGATTACCGATAATATGCCCCAGACGGATTATGTGGCCGAGGTGACCGTCGCGCCGCCAGGATTCCTGAATTTTCGTCTGACAGAAGCGTATTTGCAATCAGTGGTGGAGCGGGTGATAAAGGAAGGGGGGGATTACGGCCGTATCTCCCTCGGCACGGGCAAAAAAGCGCAAATCGAATGCGTCAGCGCCAACCCTACCGGCCCCATCCATATCGGCCGTATTCGCGGCGGCGTCATGGGCGATACCCTGGCGCGGGCCATGAAGAAAGCCGGTTACGACACCACTCTGGAATATTACTACAATGACGCCGGTCGCCAGATCGCTCTTCTGGGCGAATCTACCAGAATCCGCTATCTGCAACTGCTGGGGCAGGACGTCCAACTGGGGCCAGACCATTACCAGGGAGCCTACATCACCGATATTGCCCAGGAATTATGGGACGAACATGGGGAAAGCCTGATTGACGAACCCGTCAAATACTTCGCCGATTACGCCAAAGACCGCATCTCCGCCTGGCAAAAAGCCAGTCTGAAAAGCATCAACATCGAGTTTGACGTGTACTACCGGGAGCAAAGTCTGTACGAGACAGGCAAAGTGTGGCATGCGCTGGAAATCTTGCAAGAAGAAGGGTACGTCTACGAGAAAGAGGGCGCGCAGTGGTTCAAAACCACCGAATTTGGCGACGACAAAGATCGCGTCCTGGTCAAATCCAGCGGCGAACCCACCTACCGGCTGCCGGACATTGCTTATCATTGGGACAAAGCGCAGCGCGGCTTCGATCTGGTGGTAGACATATTTGGACCGGATCACCACGCTACCGCGCCCCAGGTACTTATGGGTGTCCAGGCGTTGGGCTACGACACTTCTTTTGTACGCACCGTCCTGCATCAAATCGTTTCCTTCATCCGGGGCGGGCAGGAAGTGAAGATGAGTACCCGCGCCGGCACCTTCATCACGCTGGACGAACTGGAAGCGGAAGTAGGGGCTGACCCCATCCGCTACTTTATGATTTCCCGCTCCGGCCACAGCCCCATTGAATTTGACATGGATTTGGCGATTGAGAAATCGGACAAGAACCCGGTCTACTATATCCAAAACGCCCACGTGCGCTGCGCCGGCATCTTCCGTAAATGGACGGCTGCCGGATACGATCCGGATGCCTGGCAGGCCGGCGACCCCGGTTTGCTGACGCATGAGCATGAACTCAATTTCCTGCGCAAAGCCTTGGAACTACCCCAGGTGGTTGAATTGGTGGTGGATAATTGCGAGCCGCATCATCTGGCTTTTTATGCGTATGATCTGGCGGCCGCTTTCCATCCGGCGTATGAATCTTGCCGGGTGCTGCATTCTGAAATACCGGAACCGCTGCGGCTGGCCCGCCTGCGCTTTTACCGGGCCGCCCAGGAATTGTTTGCCCTGGTGTTAAATCTGATGGGTATGAGCGCACCCGATGTGATGTAATGTTTAGGAGAGGAAGGTATGTATGATTAAAGCAGATAGTTGGATTCGGCGTATGGCGGAACAGGAGGGGATGATTTCGCCGTTTGTCAATGGGCAGGTCAAGGACGGGGTCATTTCTTACGGGCTTTCTTCTTATGGCTATGATATTCGGGTGAGCGACGAATTCAAGATTTTTACGAATGTACATTCGGCCGTGGTAGACCCCAAGCATTTCAATTCCAAGTCGTTTATTGATTATAAAGGGAAGATTTGCGTTATTCCGCCAAATTCTTTTGTATTGGCCCAGACGGTGGAATATTTTAAGATTCCGCGCAATGTGTTGACTATTTGTGTGGGTAAATCTACGTATGCTCGCTGTGGCCTGATTGTGAATGTAACGCCGTTTGAACCGGAGTGGGAAGGGTACGTGACGCTGGAAATTTCCAACACCACGCCGCTGCCGGCCCGCATTTATGCCAATGAAGGGATTGCCCAGGTTTTGTTCTTTGAGTCGGACGAGATTTGTGAAATTTCTTATGCGGACAGGAAGGGGAAATATCAGCATCAGCAAAGCATCATGCTGCCGCGCATCTGACGTGATGCGTGATGCGTGAAAACGTGATTTACGTGTCACATATCATGAATAACAATTTGGGCTCTTTGGGATTTCATGGGGTTGACAGAATATATGGGGGTTAAACAAACTGTGCATACCCCTTCGTGTCCAGCCAAAGCCGTTGAAATAAGCTGGTAACATTCTTGATCCCATAGCACCTTCTCTTGATAACTTTTGCCTTGTTGTTAAACCCTTCCACAAAACCACTGTTTGCACGGCGAATGAAATAGTTGGCTATCAGGTCAAAATGGTTCTGTAACGTCTTGATAGTTTTGTCAA
>JALUPA010000256.1:16582-33086 GCA_027054335.1 Ardenticatenaceae bacterium | reverse complement strand
ATGGTACACTCGTGACAATCTGACCATGGGTAAGATAGCCCGCCGTCTCAACCAACAGCAAGTAGCAGGGCCAGAGGGCGGAAAGTGGTCATCAACCACCGTTTCGCGCATATTATGTCAATCCGGGTATCGCGGTATTGCCTATTATGGGCGGACGGAGCAGGATTTCAGCGGGATTGGTCAACCGCGTAAACAAGGCCCCGGCCGTTTAGAGCGGCCACGCTATCGGCAACGACCCATGTCAGATTGGATTGAAGTACCCGTGCCCCCATTGGTTGATGAGGCTTTGTGGCAACAAGCGCAGGAAAAGCGGCAGATGAATCGTCAGAACGCCAAGCGAAACAGCAAGCGAACCTATCTCCTGCGCGGGATTTTGGTCTGCGGCGTTTGCGAGCGGACGTTGCAGGGACGCGCTCAAGGTGAACATACCTATTACCGCTGTCCGCATGGGGGCAAGAACCGACCCGTCGGCGTTCCCGCTCACACCTGTTCGTTACGCGGCGATGTAGTCGAAGCGCAAGTGTGGGAGGCGCTGACTGATTTATTGCGCGAGCCAGAGCAAATTGAAACAGCTTGGGCAGAGCAACGAGCCAAAGAAACGCAATCTGCTTCTCAAACGTCTCGCTGGCGACAACGGCAGCGAGAATTGGAGACACAACGTCGTCGTTTAGTGGATGCCTATCAAAACGGGGTTATCGAGTTAGAAGAGCTAACCGAGAGACGAAACCCGATTTTGATGGAATTGCAGATATTGCAAACCCGATTGGCTGCGATTGAGAAGGCCGCGGCGGTGGAATTGTCACTTGAACAATTCACTTCCCGGCTTGAGCAGGCTTTACAAACAACAGAAATGGAGACCCGTCAGGAAGTTATTCGGTTGTTAATAGAACAGATCGTTGTGGAAGACAACACGCTGATTATTCATCATATTATTCCCACAACGGATAATAGTCAATTGAAACCCGCGCTCTGTATTGCGTATTGCGTACTTCACCCCTCACCCCCTCACCCCCTCACCTTGTCACCTTGTCACCCCTTCACCTTGTCAGGAAACAACCGCGGCCCCAACCGCCGCCGCACTTTGCGGAAGTAGTTGTCAAAGCGGCTGAACAGGAAGAGGACAATGCCCAGGCCAAACAAGAAACCGGTAATTGTGCGTAACTGCCAGTTCAGGCTGCCGGCCGTATCCCCCTGGTAAAACTGTTCGGGAAACGCGCCGCCGGTAATCACAACCGCCCACTCATTCGTCGCCCGCGCCCCCGTTCCTTCCGCTTCACTGATCATGTGGCTGAAACCGTCCGCCAAAATGGGCAGGGTAAGCAGAACAAAAATGATGAAGCCGATACCCAGCCGCCCCTTAGACAACCCCCAGGCCAGCCCGCCGACAACCATCCCTAGGAAAACGGCAATCATGCGGTGATTCAGTCCCGTCTTGTACCCCAGCGCCTCATTCCCCGTAAACGCTTCCCAATTCTGCGGATCAGCCCCGGCCGCAATAAGCGTTTCCGGCGGGTAGGTCTGGATGCCGTTGGCCTGCCCAAAGAGGAAGTAGGATCGGTCCGGCATTTGATGATTGTCTATGGCCAGGAAGCGGTACACGGCCGTAGCCGCCTCCGTCTCCCCCTCCGCCAGCAGCGCCGGGGCCAGAAACCCCAGCACGAGGAAGAAAACAGGCACAGCCAGGAACAAAGGAAACCAATACTTCGCCAGATACCAGACGAGTTTTTGCACAAAGCGAACGCGCCGGACACGGCCGTTTGTTGGGGAATTGTTTTGAGATTTGGTCATAGGTTTTTTGTAATTGGGTAATTGGGTAATTGAGCAATTACCCAGTTACCCAATTACTGAATTACCCAATTAAAACGCCGTCATACAAAGCGGCTTTTTCTCTGTGTAAAACAACCGCTGAACAGTGTCAATGTATTGCCGGTCAGAAATGGCCGCCAAGCCATAGGTCATCAGCCGCCGAAAATCGGTCGCACCTACCGCCAGCGAAGAAAATTCGGCCACGTCCAGGCGGATTTCCACGTCATAATCGCCGGACTCACCCAGCCGGGCACGGCCGTCAGCAAAATCAACCAGCCAGCTACCGGCATTCACCGGATAAAAACTGTCAGCCAGCGTCACGCGCAAACGCACTGTCTGGCCGCCAAAATCACGTTCGCGCAGCAAGGCAAAGTAGCGGGGCAGATCAATCAGCCGGTACATGATACCCGTCCCTTGCGTATTTGTTTCATGGTACACCGAAGGCATCAGGGCAGCACGGCCGTTGCGCGGGTCCGCCAACAGCAAATGGAAATCCTCCTCCTGGGTGTGCAAAATGATCCGCTCAATCTGATCTGCCTGCGAGTGCAGAAAGGCCAGTAAGCCACGCAGCGCCTCCGGCGTTTCGTACACCAGATGACGCACCACTAGATCGTTCCGCAAAAAGTTATCCTCGCCAAGGGGTTCAAAGCGGAAGACGAGGTAGCCGCGCAGCAAGCCATCCTGCCAGTAACCGGCCAGCCGCAGTTTGGGGCTGTGGAAAAAGGTGTGGACGGCAAAATCCGACAAGGCCATCAACCCGTTGTTTTGCGCCATGAAGCGATTGTAACAAGCCACGAGCGCGTGACGATCCCGGTTGGTGAGGGGGACTACGTTTTCCCGACGGCCGTCTCCCGACAAATCGGCCGGTTTGATGCGATACCGGTTCATTTTACGGCCGTAACCAAACCCCATCTCCCTGTAAAAATCCGGCCGGAACGGGTACAACACTGCCAGCGGCGCGCCCCGCTCCCGGTAATGATCCAGAAAAAACTGAATCAAATCGTAAGCAATGCGCCGCTTCTTGTGGTACAAATCCACCGCCACCGCCCCCACGCCGCCTGCCGACAAATCAACGCCGTGCAGCCGCATGGTAAAATCGTGCAGCCGCATCACGCCGCGCAGCGCCCCATTCTCAAACAAGCCGTAAAAGGTGATAGTGGGATCGGCGTTCATGCGCTGGCCCCGGTTACGCAGCCGGTCTTGCTCTACGGCCGTGTTCACCCGCATCCCCGGATACGCATTCATAGATATTTTTACGTAGTCGTTCCAATCTTCCTGGCGCAACGGCCGTATCTCTCGCATACACATCTCCCCAAGAAACCGGGTTTTTGCCAAAAACCCGGTTGCGGAATAGGCTTAATCATACCAAATAACCCCGATTCCACCTTGCAGTTTTACCACATTTCCTTTTATACTCTTTTTCAGGCAAAATACACACATTGACATGGAGAACCCAAATGAGTGACAATCACCCCATTGTGGGCTGGGAAGCAGAAACGCCCGTGCCCGACCAACACACATTCAACGACTATCTGCACGTGAAAAACGGCCGTCTCCACATGGACGGTCTCGATCTGACCCAACTCTTTTTCGATAAACCGGATGAACAGGAATTTCATCAGGTTTTACCCAGTCCCCTGGAAATCGTCTACCTGCCCCGCATCCGGCGGCAAATCCGGCAGATGAACCAGGTGTTTGCCAAAGCAATTGAAGAATTGGGGTATGACGGCCGTTTCCATTACACCTACGCCTCCAAAGCCAACGCCGCCGAAGAAGTCATCCGCACCACCCTGGGCGCGGGGGCGCACCACGAAATGTCCTCCTCCGTAGACGTAAACATCGCCCAGATTATGATCCACCGCGGCCTCCTTACGCCTGACAGATTCATCATTTGCAACGGCTTCAAACCGGCCGGTTCCCGCTACGCCGCCAACATCCTGCAACTACGTCAACTACACGAAAAACTTATTCCCGTTGTCGAGGAATTGGGCGAACTGCCGCCGCTGCTCCATTCCGGCCATCAATTTGACGTGGGCCTGCGCCTGAAAAGCTACGGCCCCAATATGACCGAAACAGAAATGGTCGCCGCCAACTCTCGCTTCGGCCTGGACCCGGACAACTTCTGGAAAGCAGCCGATTACATCGCCGCCGCCCCCAACCTGACGCTCAAACTGTTCCACAACATGGTGGGCAGCCAGCTTACCGACATGGACGACTTTATCAACCGCCTGCACCCCGGCATGGAGATCTTCGCCCGGATGCGCCAGCGTTACCCCGACCTGAGCATCTATGACTTTGGCGGTGGGATGCCGGTGGCTATGACCCTGGACTTTAATTTCGATTACCCGACCTTTGCCCGCGCCCTGTTCACCGCCCTGCAAGACGTCTGCCGCCGCTACAATGTGCCCGTCCCGGACGTGATGGGCGAATTCGGCCGTTACACCACGGCCGAACACGGGGCGCACCTCTTCAAAATCATCGCCGTCAAGGAAAACAACTCCAAACTCCCCTGGTACATCATAGACGGCTCCATTATGAGTTCCTTCCCGGACAGTTGGGCGCTGGCCGAGCATTTCATCGTCCTGCCCCTCAACCACCTGGACAAACCATTCCAGCGCGTCCAGTTGGGCGGCATCACCTGCGACAGCGACGACGTCTACCCGCCCAAACCCAGCCATTCCCCCCTCTACCTGCCCGTGGAGACAGACGATCTCTACCTCGGCTTCTTCGGCATTGGCGCGTACCAGGAAATGCTGGGCGGTGTGGGCGGCAGCAAACATTGCGTCGTGCCGGAGGCGTATGAGTTGATTGTGGACAAGGGGGATGACGGCCGTTTCCAATTCCAGGTTCTCCCCGGCCAAAACGAAGATGCCGTTCTGGAAAACCTGGGTTATATCCCGTTAGTTGAATAGCAACCAAATACGGTTGTTCTACGTAGACATTGACAAGCACACCCTGTATATTGGGGTAATTGATAATTAAGTAATTGGGTAATTGGGTAACTGGGTAATTGCTCAATTACCCAGTTACCCAATTACTCACCAAAAAAGGAGCATTCCATGAAAATGGATCGTACCCGCATTATTTTTGTAGCAATTATTGCCTTTGGCCTGCTGGCAACTTGCGGCATCATCAGCTTTAATTTGATTAACAGTCGGCTGGATTCAGATGTGGTAGAAGTGACGAGCATACCCAGCGAAACCCCCGTCTCCGGCAACAACGGCCAACCCAGTCAGGAAACCGTCAACCTCGACTCCCCCGAACCGATCTGGGGGCCGGACTACGACCCCAACGACGGCCTGCCCGCCTACGTCTGCGGCGCAGACGCCTTCGGCAGCTACTTCACCTTGCAGCAAATGCAAATGGCCGGCCTGGACGTGGAAAATGGCTTCCACCTGGGCATCGTCCCCTTTGATCTGACGGACGAATACACCGTCACTGAAGATCAGCGCACCGCCCTGCTGGATGCCGGCCAATGGGACTGCCTGCTCACCACCCTGGACTCCGTCGCCCTGAGCAGCCCCGGCGTCATCACCGCCATTGTGGATGAGAGCGCGGGGGCCGACCAGCTTTGGGGCCGCGACATCGAAACCATCAACGATCTGGAAGGCAAACGCATCACCTTCTCCCAGGGTAGCGTGGGTGAATATTTCGTTTATTACACTCTGAACATGGCCCAACTCAGCCCCCGCTCCCAGGTGACGCTCGTGCCCCAGGACACCGTCGCCGACGCGGTAGCCGCCTTCAACGACGGCCAGGCCGACGTCGTCTCCGGCTGGGAGCCGGACATTTATGACGCCGAACAAAGCGGCGGTGAGCCTCTACTCAGTTCCGAGCAGCTACGCATCGTCATGGACGTCATTGTCACCTCCCGCCAAACCATCAGCGAGGACCCCGACCTGGTGCAAAACTTCCACAACGCCTGGTTTGCCGCGCTGAAAAAACAGGTAGAAGATTTTGATACGGCCGCCGCCCAAATTGCCCAGTGGGGCAACAATGACTGGAGCTACGTCTACCCGGAATCGGCCAGCGACGACCTGACCCTGTGGCTGGAAAACGTGGCCCAGGCCGACCTGGGCGACAACGCCTTCGTCATGCGGGACACGCGGCCCATTTTGCAGCGGCTGGAAATTGCCCGCCGCGTCTGGGCTGCGTCCGACGTGCCCGTGCCCAACGACAACATCGAGGACTTGGTTAATTCCGGTTTTGTCCTGCGCGCCGCCAGCCAGCCTAGCTTGCAGCCGTTGGCTGATCCGGTGAACGACACCTTCTCCATCTCGCCCCAACTGGACGTCGGCGGTATTTCCACGGACGCGGCAGCCACGCTGGCCGTCCTGCCCTGCCGCACTTTTACCTTCCTGCCAGAATCTACGGAACTAACGCTGGAATCGCGCCGCATTCTGGATAGCTGCGTCGTGCCCACCCTGTCGCAAAGCATCGGCCTGTTCCTGCGGGTGCGCGGTTCCTCCGCCTGGCCGGCCAACGACCCGCCCTGGACAGAGGCGGACATCCTGGAAGTGGCCGAAGGCCGCGCTCAGTCGGTGGTGGACTATCTAGTCTCGCAAGGTATAGACCCGGCCCGCTTCATCGTCGAAGCCACCCTGCCCCCGGAAGATCACTGGAATACAGACGACCCCAACATCCAGGCGCAGGATCGCTTCGTGGAACTGACCTTGGTCACGGCCGGCCGGTAACAACTTGTAGGGCGATTTTGTAAATCGCCCCAGGAACGATTTACAAAATCGTTCTACAGTTTGAAGGATAAGATATGTCTCTCAAAAAATTCAGCAGTTTGCTACTGTTTGTTATGATTCTGGCGCTGACGTCGCTGGCCTGCGGCGTGTTTAGCGGATTGGGGGATGGTATCCCCGGTAACGCGGTAGTGGTGAATGTGACGGCCAGTAAAAGTTTACAGCCGTGGCTGGATACGGCCGTCACCCAATTCAACGACTCCGAAACCGAAACGGCCGACGGCAAGCCGGTCTACGTTATCCTCAATCCCGTAGAAGCCGGGCAAGCCGTCACCGAGATGTCCGGCGGCACAGATACCACCCTGTGGATACCCGACCAGCAAGTGTGGGTCAACATCCTGGCCGACCAGGGCAACCCTGGCTTCCAGGGCGACTGCCAAAGTGTGGCCCAAAGCCCGCTGGTCATCGGCATGTGGCCGGACGCTGCTGCCGCGCTGGGCTGGCCCGGCCTACCCCTCGGCTGGCTGGACATTGGCAGCCTGGCCGCCGATCCCGCCGCCTGGAACTATTACAGCGGCGGCGAACTGGGCGATAACTTCCGCATGGGGCACACCCATCCCGGCCTGTCCGCTACCGGGGCCAACACCCTGCTGGCCGTGGTGCAAGCCGCCCAAAGCAAAACCGGCGCCGTCTCCGCCGAAGACATCCAGCAGCCCATCGTCCAGGCGTCTGTCGGCGCATTTGAAGGCGGCGTCACCTGGTTCAGCCAGGATTCGGCCGATTTGGCCGGGACTATGAGCGAACGGGGGATCAACTACCTGACGGCCGGAGTAATGTACGAAAGCGACATCGTCAACTACGGCGGCAACAATCTGGTGGCCATCTATCCCCTGGAAGGCACGTTTATGGCCGATTTCCCCGCCTGCGTCAACCAATCTGCCAATGGAGAGGAACAGGAAGCAGCCATACTGTTCCGCGATTATCTGTTAAGTGAAGAGGGGCAGCAGGTGGCGCTGGAAAACGGGCTGCGTCCCGTCAATCCGGCCGTTCCCGTTGGCCCGCCGCTGGATGAAGCGCGGGGAGTAAACCCTAACCAGCCGGAAGTCGTCTTTGCCCCGCCCTCGGTAAAAACAGTGTATGCCGTGCAGGATTTGTGGCAGGAAGCGCGGAAGGACGTCAATCTGGTAATGGCCTTGGATACGTCCGGCAGTATGTCCGGTTCCAAAATAAGCAATATGCGGGAAGCGGCCGTGCAGTTCGTGGAGCAGATGGGGGATGACGATTACATCTCTATCATCGCCTTTAGCACGGAGCCGCTGCTGCTGGTAGAACACGCCCAGGTTGGCCCCAACCGGAGCAAAATCATTAACGCGATTGAAGGGCTGTATGCGGAAGGAGACACGACGCTGTTTGACGCCATTGGCGACGCCGGTGCGGTATTGTCTCGCACGACGCTGCCTAGTACGGCTAACGCCCTGGTGGTGCTGACAGATGGACAGGACACACGCAGTTACCGGTATGATGCGACTACGGCCGTCACCGAAGCCATCGCCAATAACGCTACCGTTTTCACCATCGCCTACGGCTACGACGCCGACGATTATGTTTTATCTTCGCTGGCGGAACGGGCCAACGGCAAATTCTTCCAGGGGGACGAAGCCAGCATTGACGCTATTTATGACGAAATGTCGGCCGCATTTGGCGGGAACGTAGGTGTGGGACGGTAGCCCATTTGTGAAACTCAGTCATTTTTCTTGCATAATCAGACAGCTTCCAGATAATCAGTCCAGCCCTAACTCCGCCAGCTTCTCCGGCGTCGGCGCGCCGTTCTCGTCCCAGCCGCGCACCTCATAGAAGCGGGGCAGCATCTCGTCCAGTTCCACCACGTGGCCGGCCGCCGGGCCTTCCGTCAGCGGCTCTTCCAGCATCCGCTTGGGCAGCGTGTCATCTTCCTGCGTCACCCCCGCTTCCAGCAGGAAAAGACGTTCCAGATTAAAGACTCGCTCGGCTGCTTGCATGAGTGTGGCCGGCGTGTAATCCGCCCCCGTCGTCAGATTCATCAACTCCGTCAGGCGCGTCGGCCATAGATTCACGTCCTTGTCAAACACGTAGCGTACCGCCAGGAAAACACACAGCCCGGAAGCGTCAATCAGGGTAAAGGCGTCTTCAAACCGTTTGATCAGCTCCGGCTTATTCTCAATCGTCAACGGGTCAATCTTTTCTGGCGTGCCAAACACCTCTGCATACGCCAGGTCGCCGGACATATGGGACGCGCCAATATTGGACGTGGCGTAGAGCAGCCCCATCCCCTTTGCTCCGCGCGGGTCATAGCCGGGGAATTCCAGCTTTTTGGCCGTGATGGAGTATTCGGGACGGCCGTAGCTTTCCGCCAGGGCGTAACTACCTTCCGCCAGCTTGTCGCCAAAACCCTCACGCAAAGCCATCTTCTTCACCAATTCAATCATGCCGTCCGCGTCGCCAAATTTGAGCGGGCAGCCAATATCCTCTTCAGGGATGATGCCTTCTTCGTACATTTCCATGGCGCAGGCAATCGTCATGCCCACGGTGATGGTGTCCATGCCGTACTCATTGCACAGATAGTTTGCTTTGGTGATAGCCGCCAGATTATCCACGCCGCACGCGCTGCCCAATGCGCCGATGGATTCGTACTCCGGCCCTTCCCCCTCACCCTCGTAACCAGGCGCCTCCACTTTGGTGATGCGGTTGCAAACAATGGGGCAGCGGAAACAGGCGCCGGGGCGGATGAGAAAGCTCTCGTTCAGCGCCGGGCCGTTGATCTTCTCCACACCTGCAAAACGGCCGGTCTGGAAGTTGCGCGTGGGCAGGATACCCAGTTCGTTGGTCACGTCCGGCACGTAAGGCGTGCCGTAGATGCGCAGGACGGAGGTCTTGGAATCGTGGCCCACTTCCTGATTCAGGGACATGCTCAGTTTTTTCATGCCGGGCCGGTCGGCCATACCAATCTGATGCGTCCCCTGGCAGACGACGGCTTTGAGGTTTTTGCTGCCCATCACTGCCCCCACACCGGAACGGGCCGCCGCCCGATCCTTGTCATTCATGATCGCCGCCGCCTTCACCAGCCGCTCTCCTGCCGGGCCGATGCAGGCCACTTTGGCTTTGCGGTCTGTTTCCGCCAGCAAGGTATCCGTAGTTTCCGGCACTTGTTTGCCCCAAACGTGTTCCGCAGAGCGGATTTCCACCCGATCGTCGTTGATCCAGAGGTAAACCGGCTTTTCCGCCCGCCCTGCAAAGATGAACATGTCGAAGCCGGTGCGTTTCATCCAGGTAGGAAAGTCGCCGCCAGAGTTGGAGTTGGTCAGGACGCCGGTCAGGGGGGATTTGGTGACGACCATGTACCGGTTGCCGGTGGGGGCCGGGCTGCCGGTGAGGGGGCCGGTAGCGAAGATGAGCATGTTTTCCGGCGAGAGGGCGTCTGCTTTGGGGTCCATGCCGTCCATCAGGTATTTGATGGCCCAGCCTCGACCGCCGATGTAATCTTTGGCGAATTGGGAGTCTACCGTTTCCACTGAGATTGTGCCGTCTGTTAAATTGACGTGCAAAATTTTGCCGTACCATCCGTCCATGGGGGAAATCTCCTTAAATTTTTGGGGGTATGGGCGATTTACAAAATCGCCCTACAATTAATAGACAATTTCCTGCAAATAATGATCTTCATGATCCGGGTAAATACAATCTTCACATACCCAAACCGATGCATCCCACTCAGAACAATCGTAGCAGATGTATTTGGCGACTGTTTTTCGCCCCTGTTCGGCGCAATTTTGGCAGTAATGGTAACGGGGCCGGTTTTGGGCAATGAGGCGAGGATATTTTGCTTTCTCTTCCGGCTCGCCAATCTTCTCCAGTTCGATAACGTGTTCATACCAATCGCCAAAATCATAAACGTACTTGAGTTTGTCGCCCGGCTGTAAACCGAGGGCGGCTATTTTCTTGCCGGCGGCGTCGCCCTCGCCAAAGGGATTGATGCTGCCCAAGTCTACTTCCCGGAAGCGCCGGGAATTGCCGCGCCTGACCAGCCGCCAAAAGCCGCTCATGTGATCAAATGTATCATGTTTGAAAACGTCGCGTAAAATCCGGTCAAAATCATACAATGTCTGCCCGCCCTGTATTTCAATGCGCCGCCATAATCCCTTGCGCTGTTTGTAGGCGGCTTTGAAGGTGTAAACCTGTTGCTTTTCGGCGGCAGACAGTTTTTTACGAGGGGGTGACGGCCGTTCCCGCCGCCCCCCTGACATAAGCCTGTCCAGCATGGTAAACGAGTCAGCGTACCGAATATCGCCAAATCCACTATAACGCAGCCGCGGATCGCTCTCAACAACATCCCGCCAATGGTCAGGCGGGCAAGTCACGTTCCCTTGCAAACGTGCATAAGCAGTCGGAATGGCAATACCGGAATAAATACGCTCGCCGCGGGAATTTTCCAGCAGATCAAATATAATATCGGCCAACTGCTGGTTGCTTTGCGCTACTTCTTTCCGAATGAGCCGGTATTCTTTTTGCGATTCAGGCTGCAAGCGAAATTTCCCAGCCGTCCAATCCAACACCGTGACCAATATATTGTGATGTTTTTTAACTTTGCGTTTACGGTACCACCAGCCCAATTTCCAGGCGTGAATTTCCTCTTCATACTCACCCAGGAGTGATTTTACCTTTTTTCGGCGCGTAATCAGCTCCACCGGTATGGTGTGATCATCTTCATCTACCAATTGTACTTCATCCGGAGGAAAGTCCTGCGGCAGGAAAAATTCTAAAGCCGGATAAATGTAAAAAAGGCCATTTTTAACTTCAGAGCGAGTCAAGGGAACGCGCAGGGTAACGCCGGTCAACGCCAGAGGAGTAGGCAGCAACGTTTTGTCATCCATAAAAATAACTGTTTTTGCGGCGTGGTAATCGCGTATGGTTTGGCGCACGGCCGCTTCCGGCTTCTTTGCCTGGGACGGCCAGATCACCAAAACGCGCCGGACGAACTCATCTAAAGCTACCGGCCCGTCTAGCTGGGCGGCAACCTGACTGATAGCTTCATCCTTGCTGATTTTGAATTTTTGGGGCATTTTACCTTCTCCTGGGATCAACCGCCGGCCGTAGCCGAAAAGGCGCACACAGAAGCGCCTTCTTTAAGGGATTGGTCGGGTTCCGGGGTACGGCCGTCTACCAGCACCACACTCTCTTCCACAGGCACACCTAACTGGGTCAGGAGGTCTACGGCCGTTGTCCCCTCCGCCACCTCCAACTCCATCCTGCCCCGGCATTCCGGCGGCAGCAAATCCCGGTACGTTGCAATCAACTTCACCTGAACTTTCATACCGCAAAAGATAATCCGTTTTGACAAATCGGGCAAGGGAATGGGGAGATCAGAGATTGGGAGATTGGAGATTGCTCAATCTCCTAATCTCCAATCTCCTAATCTCCAATCTCTAATCTCTAATCTCCAATCTCAGGTATAATTGCGTTATGTTCAAACTGTTACAACGGCAAAGTTTACGCACCAAACTCATCCTGGCCTTCTTGCTCACGGTTATGCTGCCCCTGCTGGGTACCAGCCTGTATGGAAACTGGATTACCAGCCGCATTTTACAAACCCAGGCCATCAACACGGCCGTCACCGACCTGCGTCTGCGCAGGCAGCAAATCGAAAGCCACCTCAACGGCGTGCGGGAAGATTTACTTTTTCTCAGCCAACTGGATTCACTTCACGCCGTTATCGAAATGCCGGACGAAGCCAATCTGACCAACCTGCAAGCCGATTTTACCGAATTTGTCAGCACCCATCCCAACGTCTTTCAGGCCCGCTACCTGGACAGCAACGGCCGTGAAGTGGTGCGCGTGGAAGCCAGCGACGGGCAGGTGCGCATCGTGCCGGAAAACCGATTGCAGAACAAGGCTGACCGCTACTACTTTCAGGCGGCGCTGGAACTGGATGAAGGAGAAGTGTACGTCTCGCCGGTAGACCTGAACCGGGAATTTGGCCGGATTCAGGAGCCGCGCACCCCTACCATCCGCTACGCCACGCCGCTGTTTGCTGAAGACGGCGGTAACGCCGGTATCGTCATCCTCAATCTGTATGCCGAACCGTTCCTCAATTTTGCCCGCGCCGGCGAACTGGAAGACGCCGCTCTCCTGCTGGCCGACGAAAACGGCTACTACCTGTCCCACCCAGATGAGCAGGCGGAATGGGGCGGCCCGGCCGACCTGGACACCGGTTTCGGCGCGGCGCAGGACTATATCCACATCTGGCCGGAAGTGAGCCAAAGCGAAAGCGGCATCGTCAACCCGCCCCCGGCCAACGTCTGGCAGTTTTTGGTGGAATCATTCATGCCTTTTGACCTGTTGCCGGCGCAGGCGGAAACGCCCCGGCACATCCTGGTTTACGACACCGTGCAAGGCGGCGAAAACCGCTGGCTGCTCCTCTATGACGTGCCCCTGGCCAGCCTGTTTGCCAGCGTCTCCACCTTCCGCCTGACGGCCAGCATCATCATCATTGCCGCCATCCTGATTGCCGTGGGGATGGCTGTCGTCCTCTCCCGCCAACTGACCGCCCCCATCCAGGCGCTCACTGCCCAGGCGCGCCGTTTCGGCCAGGAAAAGGGACGGCGCTCCCGGCACACCCTCCCCAACCACGCCGTGCCCTCCCGTAACGAAACGGAGGAACTGGCCCTGGCTTTTCAGGAGATGTCTGACGCGCTGGAACATCACATGGCCCAGCTTGCCCAGCTTAATCTGGCCGGGCATCACATTGCGGCTCGCCTGGAACAAGCGGAAGTGTTGACGGCCGTAGCCACAGCCATTTTCCGTCTTTTTCCCGCCGAATATCTGGTCATCAGTCTGCCGGATGGCGCCGTTTTTACCAACGGCGATCCCCTCTGGGAACAACACCGGGACCAAGACAGCACCCAATCCATCCTGCGGGCCGCGCTGAACAAGGCCAATTGGCACATCACTGCGCTGGATGTAACCGACGGCCCTGCCGGTTATCTATGCTGCGCCTCTTTGCACATGGGCGAGGAATTAGGGCTGATGGAGATGTACGGCCGTGACCCGGAATTGGGTGACGCTGCCACTGGCGATACGTTAGCCACCCTGGCCGTTCAAGCCTCCATTGCTCTGGACAACGCCGAGCTGTACGAGAGGTTAGCCCGCCGCCGGGCCGAACTGCAAAAGCTGCTGGAACAGTTGATTGACGCCCAGGAAGAAGAGCGGCGCGTCGTGGCTTACGACATCCACGATGGCCTGATTCAAATGCTGGTAGGCGCTCGCCTGCAACTGCGCAACTTTACCGCCGACCGGGAAAACCGCCCGGATCGGGCAGAAGCGGCTTTAGACAAAGGCATGGGGGAACTGGGCGCAGCGATTGTAGAAGCCCGCCGCGTTATAGAAGGGCTGCGCCCGGCCACGCTGGATGATTTGGGACTGGCGGTTACGATTGGTCAATTAGCTGAAGAAACGCGGGCTGAATGCGGTTATGAACTAGAATATGAGACAAATCTGGGCAACGGCCGTCTCCCCTCTTCCGTAGAAACAACCGCTTTCCGCATCATGCAGGAAGCGATCACCAACGCTCGCAAATATGCCCAGACAGCCAAGCTGCGCATACGGCTGTGGCAAAACAACGGGAATCTGGAAATTGAGGTGCGGGATTACGGCCGTGGCTTCAATCCAGCCGAGGTAGACCAGAGCAAGCGCGGCAGCGTGGGTTTGCGCAGTATGCAGGAACGCGCCCGGCTGCTGGGCGGGGAATGTGTGGTGGAAAGTAAACCAGGAGCAGGGACGCGGGTTACGGCCGTGATTCCTTTGCGAAATTGAACGTGTTGCGTATTCGGGTTACGAAATACGCCATACAAAACCATGCTATAATAACGTTATGTCCGCTCCACAATTCTCACCCACCGTTACCCGGGAAAATTTGACGCCCCGCCAGCGCCGCCGCCTGCTCATTGAAATAGCGAAACGCCGCGTCCGGCCAGGTACGGGCAGCAGCCATACCTTTATGCACAGGAGAACAGCTATGATAGATTGGCCTGATTTACGGGCGATTTTGCCTGGCATTGACTGGGTGATTGTTGGCGGTGTGGCGACCCGCGCCTATATGCCGGAACGAATGACAAAGGATTTGGATATTCTGGTTCGGGCGGCGGAGGAAACGACCGTATTGTCCCGTTTACAGACTATCGGTTACGAAATAATAGAGTCTCTGACAATTCCCGGCTATTTGTTACGTTCTGCGGACGGGACGGAGATAGACCTTTTGTTGGGCAGCCAGCCCTGGCTGGAAGAAGCGTTAGCTCAACCAGAATTTGACCCGGCCGGCTACCCAGTTTTGGGGCTGCCTTACCTGATTCTGATGAAAATGGCCGCCTCGCGCGGCCGTGATTTGGGTGACATGACCACGATGCTGGGCTGGGCGGACGATGAAACCCTCGATAAAATACGCGCTGTCGTCGCCCAATACAGCCCCCAGGACAGCGAAGACCTGGAATCATTGATTTTCATCGGTCAGCAAGAAGTTCCCAGAGGTGACAGTCACTTATAAATATTGCGATTTTGCCTGCCGCCTCTGGTGAAAGTGACTGTCACCTGTATAGTTAGTAAGTTAGTAAGTCAATTTTACAAAATTGACCTACTCGTATGCTAACACTTCCCGAATCGTCAGCCGGGAGGCATTCCGCGCCGGCATCAGGCTGGCCACCGCAGAAAGTACCAGAACCACCCCTAGCCAGATAACCACACCCACCCAGGTAAACGCCGCCGGCAGCGCCGCATTCACCATCGCTTCGCCGATAATTTTTAGCAGCACAAAGCTGATCGGAAATGAAAGAATTACGGCAAAAACCCAGCTAATCAGGCCAATCATCACGCCTTCTACCACGACAGACTTCATAATTTCCAGGTCTACCGCCCCAATCGCCCGCATGACGCCAATTTCGCGGGTGCGTTCCAGCACATTCATCCCCATCGTGCCCGTCAGACCAATGCTGCCCACTATCGCTGTCAACAAGGCCATGATCAGCAAAAACGTCACCAGGATATTCATCCCCTGAGAATTTTCTTCCCGCGTCACCAAGCCGGCTTCTACCTCGCTTACCTTAAACCCCTGATCCCGCAGCAGTTGATCCAATTCATTGCCCAAAGCCTGCTGGTCTGCTATCGTTTGGGCGTCGGCCACCAGGCGATAGGAAAATGATTCGTCAGACAAGTTCAGAATATCGGCCATCGTGTCATAGTTGGTGTAGCCCAACGTCACCCCTATCATGCCAATAAAACGGAACATGCCTACAACTGTCCATTCCTCTGTACGGCCGTCCTGAACTTTCATGCGTATCGTGTCGCCCGGCTGCAAATCAGGATAATCGTCCCAAATGGTGTCCGCCAGGGCAATGGCCCGATCATCGCCCGGTTCCAGCCAGCGTCCGGCCACCATGTCCGGCTCAATCAACTCGCTGCCAGATGGTGGCGCAATGATTTGCAGCTTCCCATCTCCCTCACCATTCTCATCTATAATTTCGCCAGACGCGGCCAACCAACCTTCCACGTAACTGACGCCGGGCACTTGCAAAGCCACTTGCTCAATCTGACGTTCCCGGTAGGGCTGCTCAAAAGTCAGGGTGATGTCCGCCATAAAATGCTGGCCTATCTGGTCCAAAAACAGTTCCAAAGAAGCGCGCACGTTAAAGACGGCGATAAAAATAGCCCCGGCCATGGTCAGAGTGAACAGAGTCAGGGCCAGCCGCCCCTTGCGACGGAAAGTGTTGCGGATGGAGAGGAGCAACGGCCGTGACACCCAACGAAACCAGCGTCCCAATCCCTCCAAAAAAGCTGAACTGCCCCCCTGCGCCCCGGAGCCATTATTGCTAATCGCCCGCCGCACCGTCGTCTTCGCCCCCTTATTAATCGGAAAGTAACCGGCCGCCAGGGGCACAAAAAAGGCAATGGCTACTTGCAGCAAAATCGCCAGCGGCACAATGCGAAAA
>JALUPA010000256.1:3219-16572 GCA_027054335.1 Ardenticatenaceae bacterium | reverse complement strand
TACCCGGCCATCGCTCCCAAAGGCACGGCAATCAACAAAGCAATCAAGCCATAAATAATAATCAGCAGAATGTACATGAGGGAAATCTGCGGGCTGCGCGCCCCCACCAACTTCATCACCCCAATCTGGCGCAAATGCTGCGAGAGCAAAGCATTCAGCGTGTTCACAATCAGGGAACTGCTTAACAACATCACCAAAACGCCCAACGCTCCCAAGACGCCCAGCATCGCCAAAACGGTAGACCCCATGGGATGCTTATCCGTCTCCACCAGCGACGTACGGTACACGCGACGGCCGCTCTTTTCCACCTTGTCTTCTACCGCCTGCGCCACCTGCTCAATCGCCGCCTTATCGCCGGGGTCCCCGCTAATGGTAACGTACAAACGGTTGTAAGCGTAATATTCACCCAGCCAGTCCAGCGCCTCACGAGTGACGTAGCCCGTAGGCAGTGCAGCAAAATCGCCCGCTTTGGATTGATCCCGCACCAGGCCAACGACCGGCATCTCCCGCACCGAACCATCAGCCAACTGGATTTGGGCCACATCTCCTGGGCGAAAGCCAGGGTCCCGCAGCGTGTCATAACCCACCAGCATCTCCCGCTCATCCGGCAAACGGCCGTCAGGCAATATCTGCAAGCGGTTCACGTCGGCGGCCGTAAAATCATCCAGGGCGACCAGGTCAAAGCCCTGCCACACTTCCCCGTCCTGGCTAAAGCGCAGAGTAGCCAGATGCCGCCCTTCTGCCGCTGCCACGCCGGGAACATTTTCGATGGATTCAACCAGGCCCTCATCAAACGGATCAGTCCAGATAGTGATATTGGCCGGGGATACGTCCCGGTAGCTTTTATCAATATCCTCGGACATAATGACGTAGGCGCTGGTGATGGCCCCAACGGCAAAAACACCTACGGCAATCGAGGCGACCACCAATATGGTGCGCGTTTTGCTCTCCCACAAATCGGCCGTTACCTTGCGCCAGCGCGGCCGTAAATATGCCAGTAATCGCTTCATCAATTTATACTCTTGCTCTTGGTAATATTTTCTTTATGGCGGGTTTCTGCCACCCGCTTGAGTTCCTCTGCCGTGGGCGGCGACTGACCTAATAAATCGCAAAACAGCTGTTTGGGCAGCACACAGACCGTTACCGGCTTGTCCGGTGTCGCCCGGACAGTAGCAATAGCGGTCTTATCACCCACCAGTTCTACTTCGCCAAAAAACTGACCTTTGCCTAACGTTGCCAGAATAGTTTCCGGATAATGGGGGCTGTCAATGACGACGTCTACTGCGCCAGCCGCTACCATGAAAAAATTGACCAGCGGCTTACCCTGCTGCACAATGATTTCCCCCGGCGCATACGTCTTCTTCTCCGCGTGGCGCGTCGCCTGCAGCATGAGCGGATGATCCAGCAAGGGCAGGGCGTTGGCTATTGTCTCGTCAATAATCTCCCCATCGGAGATGATGACGGTTTGGTCAGTGCGGCTGGTCAGTGACGGATCATGCGTGACGATGAGAATAGTTTTACCCCGATCCGCCAGATGCTGGAACACTTGAATGATGTTGTCGGCCGAACGGGAATCCAGGTTGCCGGTGGGTTCGTCGGCCACGATGATGGGCGGGTCGGTAGCCAGAGAACGGGCGATGGCCGCACTTTGCTGCTGGCCGTTGGATACCGTCATGGGCAAATCGTGCAGGTGGTCTTCCAGCCCCACCATTTTGAGTAGTTCAGCCGCCCGTTCCGGCCGTTCTCCCACTGGATAAACGTTGTTGTAATCCATAGGCAGCATCACGTTTTCCAGCAGGGTCAGGGTGGGCAGCAGTTGGAAAAATTGAAAAACAATGCCCATGTTGTGGCCGCGCCACCTGGCCCGCTGACTTTCACTCATCTGGTAAATGTTTTGCCCGCCAATGATAACTTCCCCGGCAGTAGGGTGATCAATACCGGTAAGCATGTTAAGCAAGGTAGATTTGCCGCTGCCGGATTTGCCCACGATGGAGATGAACTGGCCGTAATCCAGTTGCAAATCAATCCCCTTGAGCGCAGGAAATTCACCGGCGGCGTTGACGTACACTTTATGCACGTCTTTGAGGATGATGGCCGGTTCGCTGCGGCGGCTGTGGGGCGTTACTTTGTCGCTGCCGCGATAGAAGACGGCCGTCTGCCCATTCAATGGCGCTGCGTCCCCTTCTTCAGTGAGGGTTTTTACGGCCGTAACTTCTGTGATTGGCCCAATAACGGCCGTCTCATCCACCAACTCCCCATCCGCAATCCGCACCACCCGCGAAAAACGAGGCGCCAGTTCATTATCGTGCGTTACCATAATAATTGTCTTACCCTGGGCCACCAGCTTCTCAAAAATCTGGAAAATTGTCTCTGCCGTCACCGTATCCAGACTGCCCGTCGGCTCATCAGCAATAATAATTGCCGGATCATTAACCAGGGCGCGGGCAATAGCTATCCGCTGCTTCTGGCCCCCGGAAATATGGGCCGGGAGCTTGTAAGCGTGTTCCGTCAACTCCACAATGTCCAGCAGTTCCATCGCCCGCGCCCGGCTGAGTTTGGCCTGGTACCGGCCGGCAAAATCCTGGGGCAGCATAATATTCGTCACCAAGTCCAGCTGGGGCAGCAGCTCAAAGGATTGGTACACCACGCCCATATTCTGGCCGCGCCAGGCTGCCAGTTCGTCTTCTTTCAGATCGTTGAGCAAAATGGGAGAGACACGGCCGTTACCCCTCGCACCGTCCTGGGGATAAAACCAGACCTCCCCCGACGTAATCTCGCTGACGCCGGAAATCATGTTCAGCAGCGTCGTCTTGCCCGCGCCGGACTTGCCGATGATGCCTAAAAATTCGCCCGCTTCGATGTCCAGGGAAATATCCCGCAACGCCGCAAAATCACCGGAACCGGTTTTGTAAACCTTGCCCACATTTTGTAAACGGATAATCAAGTCCGGTTCGGTACTGTCTATCTGGCTGATTTGTTCTTGTATTTTAGATGGGAGAACGGCCGTATCCCCTCCCTCTTTTTCATATATCGCCATAATATGTTACATACCCTTTTTCACTTCTGTTAGTCCACTGGCAACTATACAACTTAACCGGCAACGTGTGAATAAAATCACATAAGTTTTAATCAAATATGCAGGGTGGCAAAGTAGCCGGGAAGCAAAATATTTTATCACCTTACTATCCTGCCGCCTTGCCCCTCTTATGCTAAAATACGCCCATGTCTGAACCCATAACTGTTCTTATTGCCGACGATCACGGCGTGGTGCGCGAAGGGTTGCGAGCCATGCTGGAACGAGAGGGCTTCCAGGTGGTAGCGGAAGCTACCTCCGGCCCGGAAGCGATTGAGTGTGTCCAAACTTACAATCCCCAAGTGGTTTTATTAGACATTCGGATGCCGGGGATGGACGGCCTGGAAACGTTGACCCACATCAAAACCAGTCACCCGGAAACGGCCGTCATCATGCTCACCTCTCACGCTTACCCCGCCTACCTGGCTCGCGCTGTGGCCAGCGGAGCCGCCGGCTTCCTCTCCAAAGAAGTAGACCCGGACAAAATTCCGGCTACCGTCCGCGCTGCCGCCGAAGGCAACCATTTACTCGACCCGGAACTGCTCAAAACGGCGCTGGCTACGGCCGTAACCGACTATCCTCCGCCCCCGCAGCAGCCCGCACCTGACCTGCCCCCCGACCTCCTCACCGAAGCCGAACTGCGCGTCCTGCGCCTCATCGGCCAGGGATTGGACAACGCTGCCATCGCCCAGACCCTCAACCTCAGCGTCAATACCGTCAAAACCCACGCCCGCCACATCTTCGACAAACTCCACGTCTCCGACCGCACCCAGGCCGCTTTGTGGGCCGTGCGGCACGGCTATGCGTAATCAGTAATCAGTCTACCGATTACCGGCCACCGACTACCGATTACCGAAATCACCCCACAGGGTGACGCCGATCATCCCCCCGCATGACGACAATCTACCTCTTTTCCGGCAAACTAACATGAGACCTTTTTATATCTACCAATAGTAATCAGTAATTACCCAATTACTAATTACCAATTACCAAAAGGAGGCTTTAATGAAACGACCACCCTTCAAATGGCTGCTTGCCGGCGCAACCGCCCTTTTCCTGGCTTTGGCGCTGGGAATGGCGTATGGATCGCCTACGGCCGTATTCAGCGCCCAAACAGCCGATCCCCCTGACCAGGCCACACAAGCCGCATTTGCCAATGCCGGCTGCGCTGGCTGTCACACCATTCCCGGTGTAGACAACGCCGTGGGGCAAGTTGGCCCCGATTTGTCCAACATCGGCAGTGACGCCGCTAACCGGAAGTCGGGCCAGGACGCCGAAGCATACATCCGTGAATCCATCCTCGACCCCAATGCCTTCATCGCCCCCGAATGCCCCGCCGGTGAATGTCCGCAAAACGTGATGCCTCCCAACATGGGCGAGCGGCTCTCCGACGCGGAAATTGACCTCATCGTGGGCCATCTGCTCTCCCTCACCGGCGAAGGCGTCACCAGCGCCCCCGCTTACGAACTTGTCCCTATCGCCATTGAACGGCCCCCGGAAACGGCCGTTACACCCTTTGCCGAACCGCCCAAAACCTACGACGACGCGCAGGTACTTCTGGGCAAATATCTCTTCTTCGATCCCCGGATTTCCGGCGACGCTAACCTAAGCTGCGCTTCTTGCCACCAGCCGGACAAGGCATTTACCGACGGCGAGGCGCTCAACCAGGGCTACACAAACACCGGTTACTTCCGCAATGCGCCTACCTTATATAACACTGTTTACAACGATGGCTATTTGTATTGGGACGGCCGTATGGATGCCCTGGACATGCCCACGACGGTACGCGACCACATCACCGAAGCCCACTTTATGAACCAGGACGGCCGTTTGATGACCGAGCGCGTCAAACAAGTGCCCGAATACGTCCAACTGTTCCAGGACGCCTGGGGTAAAGGCCCCTCCTTTGGCGGCATTCTCAAATCCATTACCGCCTACGTCCACAGCCTGAACACCGGGGCCACCCCCTACGACGAATACCTGGCCGGTAACGAAGACGCCCTGTCCGAGGACGCCAAAGCCGGGCTGGAACTGTTCCAGGCCAACTGCGCCTCCTGCCACAGCGGCGATCTGCTCAGCGACGGCCAATTCTACAACACCGGCGTCCCCCAAAATGGCGACATCTGGGCCGACCCGGAACGGCACATCGTCTTCCGTCGCTTCTTCCGCCAACTGGGCGCACCCAACTACCGCGCCTACACCGAAGACCCCGGCCTCTACGGCGTCACCAAGGACGAAGCCGACTGGGGTGCGTTCCGCACCGCGCCGCTGCGCGAAATAGCCCAGACCGCCCCCTACATGCACAACGGCGTCTTCAATACCCTGGAAGAAGTAGTGCAATTCTACAACGACAGGTTGGAACTGGAACTTTCCCCGGATGAAATCGGCCAACTGGTAACCTTCCTGGAAAGCCTCAGCAGCGATCTGCCTGAAGTAACCCCTACAGACCAACCGGCTTACCAATTGCGCACGCTAGGAGAAAACAAATGAGCGATAAAAATAACAACCAGACGCCCTCCGGCGAAAAAACAATGGGCGCATTCACCTTCATCATGTTGTTCGGTCTGGCCGGGCTGCTCCTCGTCGTCGCCGGCGGCATCTTTTACTACGCCTATCTGAACCCGCCGGCTGAAAAAGAAACAGCCGAAAGCGGCACGACAACCACTCCGGCAGAAACAGGCGGCGCAGAAGCAGGTGACGGTGCGGTCGAAGAAGAAGCCCCCGTCGGGCCGCCCCCCTTAGCTGTCCTGCCTCCCGTCAGCTACCCGCCCGACAACCCGTATAGCGAAGCCAAAGTAGAACTGGGCCGGATGCTCTACTTCGACCCCCGCTTCTCCGGCGATGGCAGCCTTTCCTGTAACTCTTGCCACCCCGCCAGCGACGGCAGTTGGGGCGTTTCCAGCCCCATCTCCTTTGGCTATCCCGGCAGCACTCACTGGCGCAACGCCTCCACCATCATCAACACCGCTTACTACAGCAAGTTGAACTGGGACGGCGGCAAAACCAGCATCGAAAAGCAAAACAAGGGCGCCTGGGGCGGCGTAGTCGCCGGGAACCTGGACAGCGGTATGGCTGAAGAACGGATGGCCCAAATGCCGGAATACGTAGCGCGTTTTAACGACGTATTTGGCGATCAATACCCCACCTTTGAACACGCTTTGATGGCCGTGGCTACCTTCCAGCGCACCATCGTCAGCCAAAACGTGCCCTTCGACGCCTTCCTGGAAGGGGACGAAAACGCCATTTCCGACGAGGCCAAAGCCGGTTACGAACTATTCACCGGTCAGGCCAACTGCATCGCTTGCCACAATGGCGCGCTCATCAGCGACGATTCCTATCACAACATCGGTGTGCCCAACGCCCCCGGCTTTACGGACAACGTGCTGAACCAGATCACTTTCCGCTATGAGCAATGGGCTAAAGGCGTTACCGAAGAAGATTACAACACGGCCACTGAGGACATGGGCCTCTACTACGTCACCAAAAACGAGAGCGACATCGGCAAATTCCGCACGCCGGGCCTGCGCGATGCCTGCTACACCGCGCCCTACATGCACAACGGCGTATTCAGCACCCTGGAAGAGGTAGTCGCCTTCTACAACGATGGCGGCGGCGACCACCCCAACAAAGACCCGCTCATGCAGCCGCTCAACCTGACGGCCGAAGAGCAAGCCTCTCTGGTGGCCTTCCTGGAAAGCCTGTGCGGCGACAAAATCATCGTGGAGATGCCCGAATTACCTGAATATGCCCCCTGGGATATGGAAGAGGTAAGTAATCGGTAATTGAGTAATTGAGTAATTACCCAGTTACTCAGTTACTCATTACAAAATGGAGTTAAACCTATGAGCGACAAAACATGCAATCCCATCAACACCGTCATCTCCCGGCGCAAGTTCCTGCAGCTAGGCAGCGCGGCCGTTGTCACCATCAGCCTGCCCGCCTACCTGCGCAAACCAGGCCTGGCTGCTGCCTTTAAGGCCAATCTGGTGCAGTATGAGCGGAAAGTTATCGCCAAACTAAGCGAACTCAAGCCTAACGAACCGGTTGCCTTCAACTATCCCCGGGATGACGCCAATTCAGCCAACTTCCTGATTATGCTGAATGATGCGGCCGGCGGCGGCATTGGCCCCAACGAGAACGTGGTGGCCTTCAACAGCTTCTGCACCCATCAGGGCGGCCCCCTGGCCGGGCAACTCCACGGGGAAAAAGGCATTGCTGGCCCCTGCCCCCTGCACTGGACAACGTTCGATCTGAACCGGCACGGCATGGTCATCAGCGGCCACGCCACCCAGGGCCTCCCCCAAATTACGCTGGAACTGGACGGCGATGACATTATTGCTACCGGTGTGATGGGGTTGATTTTCGGGTACACAGATAACAAGGAGAATCCGGCGTAGGTGACAGTCACTTTGAAAGTGACTGTCACCTCCATGTGAGGAAAAACTATGGCAGACAAATACATACCCCAAGACAGCGTCCCCCTTCCACCACCGGACGCAAATGAATATACAACCGCCTGCGATTATTGCATCGTAGCCTGCGGTTACAAGGTATACACCTGGCCCACAGACGCCGAAAACGGCACGGCCGAAGAAAACGCGCTGGGTCGCAAAATCGGTGGCGGGGCCTTAAGCCCCTGGATCAGCCCCAACCAGCACAACGTCGTCAGCGTCGAAGGCAAAGACCATAACGTCGTCGTCGTGCCGGACTTCAATACGGCCGTCGTCAACAAAGGCGGCAACCACTCTATCCGCGGCGGTACGCTGGCCGGCAAATGTTACAATCCCGACCGGGACACTCGCGACCGGCTGCTTTACCCGCAAGTGCGCGTCAACGGCAAACTGGAACGAATTGACTGGGACACCGCCACCGAAGTAATGGCCGAGGTCTCCAAGCACGTCCTGGACAAATACGGCGAATCCGCCTGGGCGATGAAGACTTACTCTTACGAATTTTACGAAAACACCTTCGCCATCACCAAACTGGCCTTTAGCTCCATCAAAACGCCCGCCTACTCCCCCCACGATAAACCGGGCGCGGGCAACGACACGGCCGGGATAGATGACGCCGGTATCATCACTTACAGCGCCAGTTATCAGGATTGGGCCGACGCCGACGTGATGTTCATCTCCGGCACAGACCCGTTTGAAACCAAAACGATCATCTTCACCAGTTGGTTGATGAACGGGCCGAAACTGATCTACGCCCTGCCGCGGCGCACAGCCGGCGTGGCCTACGCCGAAGAAAACGGCGGCCTCTTCCTGCAAGTCACCCCCGGCTCTGATACCCTGCTGCATCTGGCCATCACTCGCTACATTCTGGAAAACGGCTGGGAAGACAAGGAATTCATTGACAAATGGATTGCCTCCAGCTGGGAAATCGAGATGGGGATGGGGCGCGGCACGCGCAACACGCCCTGGCAGTGGCGTACCACCTGGGGCAAGTTGGGTACCGAATTTGAAGGCTATAAAGAATGGCTGCTGGATTATGAACCGGCCGAACTGGGCTTCGCCGCCAAAGTGACCGGCGTCCCGGAAGAGAAAATCATCAAGGCAGCGGAAATGCTCACCGGTGCGGGCGACGAACGGCCGAAAGCCAGCTTTGGCTTTGAGAAGGGCAACTACTGGAGCAACAACTATACCAATACCGCCTCTTTCGCTGCTATGGGCCTCATCTGCGGCGCAGGCAACCGCCCCGGCCGGATGATCAGCCGCATGGGCGGCCACCAACGCGGCTGGATGGGCGCGGCTTCCTACCCGCGGGAAAAATCGCCGGAGAAGCTGCCTGGCCGGCGCAAAATCGAACTGGATGTGGATCGCTGGGTGGAAGCGGGCAACGTGCGCTTTGCCTGGGTCATTGGCACCACCTGGACGGGGGCAATGGCCGCCAGCCAGGAACTGGAAAAAACGTTTCGCCGCCAGACGGTGGAGAGCAAATACCAGATTACCTCCACCGACAAGCAGCATATGATTGACACCCTGATCAAGCGGGTAGACGACGGCGGCATGATGATGGTGTTTTCTGACATCTATCCGGTAGAGCCGCTGGGCACGGAGATGGCCGACATCGTTCTGCCGGCCGCTGCCTGGGGTGAACATGACGCGGCCCGCAACAACGGAGAACGCCGCCTGCGCCTCTATTCCAAATTCTACGATCCGCCGGGCGAAGCCAAACCGGACTGGTGGGCCATCGCCCAGTTTGCCCAGAAAATGGGCTTTGCCGGATACGACTGGGAGGACGGCAACGACGTATTCGAGGAAGCGGCCCGTTTCAGCCGGGGCGGGCATCGGGATTACTTTGTGCTGGTGTGGCGTGCCCGGCAGTTGGGCATGAAGGGCCACGAACTGCTGCGCACGCTGGGCACGGAAGGCATTCAGACCCCTATCCGCTGGGAAAATGGCAAAATGGTGGGCACAGTCCGCCTGCATGACTCCACGCTGGAAGTGGGGTCGCCGCAAGCGCCGACAGTGCATCACAAATGGCTGACGCACTTCAAGACGCAATCGGGCAAAGCGGTGTTGAGTAAAAGCCCGTGGGAAGTTTTCAGCGACTTTTACGAGCGCATCCAGCCGGATCGGGCAAAGGGTGAGTTTTGGCTGATAACCGGCCGTATCAATGAAATCTGGCAATCTGGCTTTGATGACATCCGCCGGCCGTACATGTATAATCGCTGGCCGGACACGTTTGTAGAAATCCACCCGGACGACGCGGCTGAGTTTGGCATTGAAAGCGGCGACGAGGTGCGTATGTGGAGTGACGACATCCTGATTCAGGACGGCGGCTGGATTAAGGTGAAAGGGAATGACATTTCCTTTACCGCGCTGAACGAACAGGGGCTCATCCGCACCGGCAGCGGCGATGTGCGGGCGGTGGCCATCGTGTCGGAGGATGTGAAGCCGGGTACGTTGTTTACCAACTTCCTGCATCCGTCCAGCCCAGCCAATTCCCTGGTGCATCGCGTGCCGGACCCAATTACTAACCGGTACCGTTTTAAGCTGGGCAAGGCATTCATTGAGAAGACCAGTGAGTCGCCCTACAAGGATTCGTTTGAGGCGATGACGTTTAAGGAACGGACGACGAAGCCGAAATAGAGATTGGAGATTGGAGATTGGAGATGTGGGGATTAGGGTAATCTCCAATCTCTCAATCTCCAATTTTGCAAGGTTATGTCAATATTTGAGGAGTTACTGGAACAAACGGCCGTCCTGCACAAACATCTCTGCCCGCGTCAGGTATTAGGGGTGCGGATGGGATTGTACGCCGGGGAACTGCTGGGGCTGGAACTGCCGCAGCAGCGAAAACGGCTGCTGACCATCATGGAGACGGACGGCTGCGGTGCGGACGGGGTAGCGGTGGCGACGAACTGCTGGGTCGGCCGGCGCACGATGCGCATTGAAGATTACGGCAAGATGGCGGCCACCTTTGTAGATACGCGGACGGAAACGGCCGTGCGCATCTTCCCCCACCCCAAATGCCGCGAGATGGCCCCCTGCTACGCCCCGGAAGCGAAAAACCGCTGGGAAAGTTACCTGCTCGGCTACCAGCGAATGACGAATGAGACGTTGTTTGGCTTTCAGATGGTGCGGTTGAAACGGCCGTTGCCGGAAATCATCAGCCGCCCCGGTAGCCGCGTCAACTGTGACCGCTGCGGCGAGGAAATTATCAACCAGCGGGAAATCGTCCGGGGAGACGTGACGCTGTGCCTCCCTTGCGCGAAGGGAGGCTACTATGAACTTTGCTCCGATTGTGCTGTGCTGGTTGCCGCGTCGTAGCCCCTAGCCGCGCCGCAGCGTCGCCGCCAGCTGCCGCCATAGGCAACCGCGCCTCCGTCGCTTTTTCTTCAACCATCTCTCTGCCCTCCGTAGCGCGATTTTGCCAATTGCGGGGTGAATTGGCAAATCACCCTACTTGTTGGGAGCGTAGGAACGGGGCATTTGGGCGACGTAGAGGCAGGCGTTAGCGCCAGCGCAGCTTGTGCCGCAATTTCCGGTGGTGCAGGTGGTTTCTTCGGTTACGGCCGTATCCTCATCCCGCAACCGCCCCTTACGCACCCAAAATTCAATCATAGGCAGGAGGGCGCTGACGTCCACATCCAGCCGGCGGCCCAATTCATTCACCGTCAACGGGCCGTCAGCCGCTTCAATCTCAGCCAAAACCTGGTGCAGTAAGCCCATCTAACCCATCCCCAACAATTTGCCGCCCTGGAAGAGGAGAAAAGCCATCACCCAGGCCAGAATAAATTGCCCAATCACGCTGACCCACATCCATTTTGCGCCAAATTCCTGCTTTTCGGCGGAGATGGCCACCATGCAGGGGGTGTAAATCAGGACAAACACCATGAAGGACAAAGCGGCCAGCGCCCCGTGGCCGCCGCTGGTTTCTGCAAAACCGTTTTTGATGGCCGTCATCAAATCGGTAGGTTGATCGGCCGTTTCCGGGAACAGGTTGAGGCCAAAAATGGAAGGGATCATTTTCAAGGCGTCTATGGTAGCCTGAACAAAACTGGTCACGATAAACCAGACATCTTCCAGGAAAGTGGTAGGCTCTACGGCCGTATCCCCCTCAACCACGCCATACACCTGGCCCATTGTGCTGACGACCACCTCTTTAGCCACAAAACCGGACAGCAACGCCCCGGCCGACTGCCAACTGCCAAAGCCTAACGGCCGTAACACCGGACTAATCATCCCGGCAGCGGCGGCAAAAGCGCTGTCATCCATCGGCGTAGCGGCAAACGCGCCGTCCGTCGCCCCCACGGGCACAGACATCAGCAGCCAGATGACCAGGCTCACCGCCAAAATGAGCGTCCAGGCATTCTCCAGAAATTCGCGGGTGCGCTGCCACGTGTGCTGCCAGATACTCCGGGCCAGGGGCAGCCGGTAAGGGGGCAGTTCCATCACAAAAGCAGTCGCCTCATCCGTCTGGAACACTGTGCGGCGCAAAATGAGGCCCAGAATAATCGCCGTCACAATCCCCAGCAGATATAGGCCAAAGATGACCGTCCCGGCGTAGCGGGGGAAGAAGATAGCGGCAAACAGGACGTACACCGGCAGCCGCGCTCCGCAGCTCATAAATGGCACCAGCAAGCCGGTCAGGATGCGGTCTTTTTTGTTTTCCAGGGTGCGCGTGGCGTAAATGGCCGGTACGGAGCAGCCAAATCCCACCATAAGAGGCAAAAAGCTCTTCCCCTGCAAGCCGATTTTGTTCATCAATGAATCCATAACAAAAGCAGCCCGCGCCATGTAGCCGGAATCTTCCAGGACGGCCAATGCCAGATAGAGGGACATCAACACCGGAATGAAAGCCAGAACGCCGCCGACGCCGGCGATCACGCCGTCTACCAGCAGCCCCTCCAACCAACTGCCGCCCAGGCCGACGGCCGTTAACAAAGCCACTACGCCATGCGTCACCGGCCCGGCCAACACGCCGCCAATCCAGTCCACGTAGGGCGCGGACAGATCGGCCGTTAATTTGAAGACCAGCCACATCAATACCAGGAATATGAGAATGCCCCAGAAGCGATGGGTCACGTAGCGGTCAATTTTGTCGGAACGGGTGTAGCGGTCGGCGCGGCTGCGCTGGACGGCCTGGTTGACCAGGTTGTGAATCCAGCCGTAGCGCCGGTCGGCAATGATGGCGTCTACGTCCGCCCCGTAAATCTCGGCCAGACGGCCGTATCCCATTTGGGCGTGGGTCAGCACCGCCGGGCCGCCGGCCAGGTGGAGCAACTGCTGCTGCAATTCCGGGTCTTGTTCCAGCAGGTTGATGGCCAGCCAGCGGGCCGGGTATTTTTGGGTGATGGCCGGATAACGTTCAATTTCCCGGCGCAGGGCGTCAATCTCGGTTTCCAGGATACGGCCATAATCCACCGCAAATGTGGCCGGACACGTGGCTTCAAGCGTACTCATGCGCCTCCTCCGCCACCCGGATAACCGTCTCGATCAACCGGTCAATCCCTTCGCCGCGCCGGGCTGTCGTTGCCACCACCGGCGCGCCCAGCGATTGGCTCAACCGGGCCGCGTCAATCTGCAACCCTCGGGAACGGGCCATATCCATCATGTTCAAAGCCACCACTACCGGCGCTTCCAATTCCAACACCTGCACCGCCAGATACAAATTGCGCTCCAGATTGGCCGCATCCAACACCACCACAACCACATCGGGCCGCTCGTTGATGATGTAATCGCGGGCAATAATTTCCTCCGGCGAGTAGGCGCTCAGGCTGTACGTTCCCGGCAAATCCACAATTTTGATCTCGTAGCCGTCATGCCGGAAATAGC
>JALUPA010000256.1:0-3209 GCA_027054335.1 Ardenticatenaceae bacterium | reverse complement strand
CGGATTACGCGGATTTCTACAAATTTAATCCCCCAAATCCGCGCAATCCGCGGCAAAAATGGGTCTACTAAACCTCCAATCTCTAATCCTCAATCACAAACATCTTGTCCGCCATCCCCCGCCCCAAAGCCACCCGCGAATCACGCACGGAGACCAATAGCGGCCCGCCGTTGTCCTGAATAACAGTCAGGGCGACGCCGGGCGTCAAGCCCAATTCTGTCAGCCTATGCTTCAATTTTTTACCGGCTTCAATTCGCGCCAGACGCACGGTTTGTCCGGGCACGGCCTGGGAAAGGGGAAATGTTGTTTGAGTCATAGGTTAAGGTTGCAAGGTAAACAATCACTTTGCCACTTGCTACTTGCCGCCTGCCACTTTGATAAAAATATGCGCCGCAATTTCTGGCCCCAAATGGTGTATTTCTGCACAGCATAAAACCCCAATTGGCCCGTTGAAAGGGGCAATCTCCTGCACAATGATGACCTGTTTCGGTTTCAGGTTGCGGGCGGCCAGATAGTTCAGGAGCAAATTGCTTTCCGGGAAGATGCGGCTGATTTGCCCGCTTTGTCCCGGTTTCAGTTCGGTCAGGGGAGTGTCGTCCGGCGGGGTGATACGGCCGTCCGCATCCGGCGTCGGGTTTCCGTGAGGGCAGGTAGTGGGCTGGCCCAGGAAAACAGCGAGACGTTCGGTTACGGCCGTATCCGTGGCGTGTTCCAGACGGCAGGCCAAATCATGCACTTCCTCCCAGGCAAAGTCCAGCTTTTCCCACAAAAACCGCTCCCACAAATGGTGACTGCGTATCAACGCCGTCGCCTGCCGTACCCCATCCGGCGTCAGGGCTATTCCTTTGTAGGGTGTATGGGCCAGCAAGCCTTGCTTTTGCAAACGATGCACCATCTCCGTGGCCGATACCACAGACACTCCCAGCCGCTCTGCCAGGGCTGAGATAGGCACCAAATCGCCGGAACCATTAGTCAGTTCTACGGCCGTTTTCAGATACATCTCTGTACTTTCGTTAAATGGTTCGTGTTTCATAGCTTACACATCACCTACCACTTTTAAGGTATACCTTATATTATCCTAACAGGGTTGCCTGAATTAGTGACTTTAATCCATTCCACCACGGACATTTGTCACAAAACAAAAAGAGCGGGTCAATCTTGAAGATTGACCCGCTCTTTATCTGCTGCTTGATTATCTGATGGGCTGCACTTAAGCCAGAAAATGAGTCTTAACCCAGACTACCGTTTCCTCAATAGCCACAGTCTCGGCCTCTTTGACTAATTGATCCATTTTCTTCGTTTCATCCAACCCCACCGGTTTTTTCAGGTGAGGATCGAGACGATGGTAGCCCTGCTCCCCCAAAATTGTATGGCATTGGTAAGCAGCCACGCCCATAGAACCCTCAAACATGATGGGAATGAGTGGTTTGGCCCATTGAGTGTACCCCCAATCCAGATTTTTACCCCGGATGTATTGGGGTGTGCGCCCCGTCCCCAGGGACAAAATGCGAATCTCATCCTGAGCATGATTTTCATTCATAGCCTGGGCCAACGCTGCCATGCTCGGATTGTTGGCCACCACGCCGCCATCAACGTAACCCTGGTAGGTGGGGAAATAGGAAGGAGCCGCGCTGGTTCGTAAAGCTACATCTACCACCAATTCGGCTCCATCGGAATCATCGCCGGGAAAATTGTGGAAAAATTTGGGTTTCCAGGAACGCACACCGTCTTTAACCGCGTCCAAATCAAAGGCCGGGATGAGGACAAAGTTGCCCCGGTGTCTCAGATCGTCCAGCGTTTCGGAACGGTAGGTTTCTTTGAGAATGCGCTTTAACGGCCGTGTACTATAATCAGCCCCAATCAGCTTGCCCAAATCCAGCAAATCATCAAAACGGTCATCCCGAAAAACCTCAGCCCCAAAACGGCGGTACAACTCTATACCTTCAGCCGGTGTGTAACCATCGGCCAACCCCAGAGCAATAATGCCCCCGGTAGACGTACCGGCATACATGTGAATGCTGTCCATCAACCGGGGCACTTCCTGCGCAATTCGATCCAGCAGCGTCATTGAATAGATACCGCGCACCCCGCCCCCGTCTAAACTTAAAATACGAAAAGTTGCCATGTGACCCTCCAATCACGTTTTAACTTCCTTCACTGACAGTATAAACGATTTGAGCAGGATTTTTCGGGCAGGATTGGTAATTCGGGCTATAATTCTGCCATGATTCCCTTACTTATTTCCGGCAGCAACCTTGAAGTAGACGACGTGGTAGCCGTGGGCAACGGCCGTCCCGTCCAACTTGCCCCCGATGCCCTGCCCAAAATCCGGCAATCCCGCCGCGCTGTAGAGCAGTTGGTGGCCGATGGCCAGGTAGTGTACGGCATCACCACCGGCTTCGGCCGTTTCAAAGACAAGATCATCAGCGCGGATCAGGTAGCCCAACTGCAAATCAACCTGGTGCGCAGCCACGCCGTCGGCGTCGGCCCCGATTTACCAGAGGAGGTGGTGCGGGCGATGATGTTGGTGCGGGCCAACACACTGGCGCTGGGGCATTCCGGCGTGCGCGTAGAAGTTATTCAACTGCTCGTGGAAATGCTCAACCGGGGCGTCCATCCCCGCGTCCCGGCGCAGGGGTCACTGGGGGCCAGCGGCGATCTGGCCCCGTCGGCCCACATCGCCCTGGTGATGATTGGCGAAGGGGAGGCGTTTGTAGACGGGGAACTGGTAGACGGCCGTACCGCCCTCAACCGCGCCGATCTCACCCCCTTGCAGCTACAAGCCAAAGAAGGGTTAGCCATCCTCAACGGCACCAGCCTGATGGTAGGCATGGGCGCGCTGCTGGTGCGCCGGGCGATCAATCTGGCCCTGACGGCTGATACCGCCGCCGCTCTCACCCTGGAAGCGCTGCACGGCACAGAACGGGCTTATGATGCCCGCGTCCACGCCCTGCGCCCCCACCCGCGCCAGATCGAATGCGCCGCCTTCCTGCGCCAAAACCTGCGCGGCAGCCAATTCCTGCGCGGCTACGATCCGCTCAATGTGCAAGACCCGTACACCCTGCGCTGCGTGCCCCAGGTACACGGCGCAGCCCGCGATTCTATTGCCTATGCGAAGTGGGTGCTGGATATTGAACTCAATTCGGTCAACGACAATCCGATTATTTTTGTGGATGAAGTGACGGGAGAAACGGACGTTATCTCCGCAG
>JALUPA010000255.1 GCA_027054335.1 Ardenticatenaceae bacterium | reverse complement strand
TTTTTACCCGTGGTGGTGAATTGGGGGGTGATGGCGGACTGATAGAAACCTCCGGCAAGGAAAAGCTGATCTTCCGAGGTAATACCGACCGCACGGCCCGGCAGGGTGAAGCGGGCCTGCTCCTGCTTGACCCTCGGGATATTACAATAGGAGAAACGGGTAGTGATGACTCTGCATTGGATGATCGAACGGTTAATTTTGGCGATCATTGTAGTGGAGACTGTAATAATTCCAACAGTGATATCAGCATTAGCGCCGGAAAACTTCAAGCAGAATTAAATGGTGGCTCTGTGTTACTGGAGGCAAGGCGAAATATTGATGTCAATGCCAGCATCACCGCGAACGGCGGCAATACCAACAACCTTACTTTAGTCGCAGGCAACGATATCAATATCAATTCAGCCATCGACCTTGATGGCGGCGATTTATCCTTAACCGCAGGCGATAACGGTTGCGGTGGTCTGGGGTGTTTGGGTAGCGGGCAGAGAAATATAACTATAGATGCAACGCTTGATACCAGCGGTACGATTACATTAAATGCGGCGGATGATGTCAGGATTTGGGAGGCGATTGGAAGCAGCCGCGCGCCCGCATCGTTTACTGCTCGTGCCGGTAATGACATCCTTGTTGAAGCAACGGTTTTTAATGGCTCAATTACCACAAACGGTACTGTATCATTAACCGCTGCGGATGCCGCCCTTTATTCAGGGGGAACGGGTATCACGGTCGCTGCCAATGGCACGGTTACGGGCAACATCAGTATTGAAGGCGACATAATCACGAATGGTGGTGATTTCACAGCAACCACCACAGTCGGCTATTTTGATAACTGGTTCACTGGTCAAAGCCTGGATGCCGGGGCGGGTCTTGTCACAATTAAATCGGATGGGACCGGCACTTTCGATATTAGTGGCACTAACGTTACAGCGGGTGCTTCTCTCGGCAACATCACTGCCGGATCACTTTCAATTGCCACCACAACCGATCAAATCATACAATCTACTGATTCTACGCAATCATTAACGGTCACCGGAACTTCTTCATTTGATGCTGGTGAATATCGCATTAATCTTCAAAACGTCGCTAATAACCTGCAAGGCGCGATTAACATTAACCTGGGCAACACCGTCACAAATGCTGACGTCATCCTGAACAACAACGCCACAAACACCACACTGGGTACTGTAAATGCTGGCGGTAATCTCACCGTTAACACTAACCGGGATTTGATCCTCAGCAACAACGTCACCGTAAGCGGCAGAGCACAACTCAATTTCGCCCAAGACAATAACAATGGAATATTCACGGCACAAACTGGAGTGACAACATATTCGGCAACCGGAGGCTCCACTA
>JALUPA010000254.1 GCA_027054335.1 Ardenticatenaceae bacterium | reverse complement strand
TGACCATCACCGCTGAAGGCGCGTCCGCCAGCGCCATGGTTGCCAATGAAGAGGGCATGGCCTTTGCCGAAACCACCGTCACTGACGACGCAGCCACTTACGTCGAGGGCGTGATAACTGATGAAGGCGCTGTGGTAGACGCTATCGCTGTCACCGATAACGGGGTTGTCGTCGGTGAACTGACGGCTACCCCCGAAGAAAGTGATGAGACCGTAGAAGGCGAAGCGACAGAAGATAGCGGCGAAGAGAAATCCGAAGAGAACGCCTGACTTCACGCTTCACATTTTGCCGCAATTACTATATTGAGATAGAACACGACGCCCGGCGCAGAAAAATCCGGGCGTCGTTTTTTATCAGAAGACTTCTTGAGGAAACAGCATGAGCGAACTAATTGTTATTGCCTTTAACAACGAAACCGGCGCAGAAGAAATGCGCGATGCTTTGCAGCAATTGAAAAAAGACCATCTTATCAGTTTGAAGGATGCAGCCGTTGTCATACACCAGCCAGGTGGCAAAGTTAAAGTCAAACAAGCCACGCATCTGGTGGGTAAAAGCGCGTTGGTCGGCGGATTAGGCGGGCTGCTTCTGGGCAGTTTGTTCCTGGCGCCCTGGCTGGGTCTGGTCGGCGGGGCCATCGGTGGGGCAGTAGCTGGCAAGAAGACGGACATTGGCGTGGACGATGATTTCATCAAAAAGGTCGGTGAAACCATAGAACCGGGCCATTCCGCCCTCTTTTTGCTGGTAGAGGAACACGCCGCCGGTACGCTGATTGAAGAAATTCATAAATTTGGCGGCACGGTGCTGCAAACGTCTCTTTCTGAGGAGGACGAAGCCAAACTTCAGGCCGCCCTCAACGCCGCTACTCAAAATGAATAGTGTAAGGCGATTTGGCAAATCGCCCGGACACCTGTCACCAAGATTGAACGCCGCGCAGCCAATTTCACAGGGAAGCCAATTTCACAGGATGGTAATTTTTTACGGCCGTATGACAACTGACACTTGACAGACCGCCCAATCATTGATAGCGTGAGAGGTGTCTTTTTTATTCGTTGGGCGCCCTCGCCGCGAGCATTGCCCACGACGCGCCTCTACCATCACAAGGAGGTTACGTGATGAGCGTCTACAAGATTATTGAGTTAGTGGGAACCAGTCCAAACTCCTGGGAAGAAGCAGCCCAAAATGCCGTAAACAAAGCCAGCCAATCCCTGCATGGTTTGCGCATCGCAGAAATCATCAAGCTGGACATGCGTCTGGAAGACGGCAAAGTGGCTGAATACCGGGCCAGAGTCGCCTTATCTTTCAAATATGATGAATAAAGCCTGCCTGAATCCCGTAAAAATGGCGTTCCTTGGGG
>JALUPA010000253.1 GCA_027054335.1 Ardenticatenaceae bacterium | reverse complement strand
CCCGGCGAAATTGTGTACTTGCGTAGAACCATACACAATTCGATATAAATAAAACAATAGCACACCTATACTACTTATGACTGAATTTGTACCGAATGAGTATCGTATTCTGGTAGTAGATGACAGCACGATGGTTTTGCGTATGGTGGAAGCGTCTTTAAGGGACGCCGGTTTTCAGGTGATGGCGGCTCTTTCCGGGGAAGAGGCCCTGGAGATAATGCAGGCACAAGGGCTGCCCCATTTGGCGCTGGTGGACATCAATATGCCTTTGGGTATGGATGGGTTTGAATTGTGTGAGCAGATATTAGAGTTTAGTGATCTGCCTGTTATTATGCTAACGGCCGTGGATGAAAGCGGCACCATCACGGAAGCCATAGATAAATACGCCGAAGATTATATAACCAAGCCTTTCCGCCAGGGGGAATTGGTAGCCAGGGTGCGCCGGGTGCTGCGCCGGATTGGCGGGTTTGCTTATCCTTTGGCCCAATATACTCGCGTTGACGATAATTTGTCGGTTAACTTTGCCCAGGGTGTGGCCCGTGTGTCTGGCACAGAGGTCTCTTTGACCCCTGCCGAAATGAAATTGCTTTATATCCTGATGCGGGCCGGCGGGCAGACGCTTACCATCAGTTTTATTATGCGTCGTCTTTGGCCGAGTGACTATTTTAGCGCCACTGATGAAAGATTGCGGGTTTACATTCACCGCTTGCGTAATAAAATTGAAGCAGACCCGACACAACCCCGTTATGTGATTTCCCGGCGGGGTAAAGGATATTCTTTTGGTGAAACTTTGTAGTACAAAATACCGTCATTGTATTTGGTGTTAGCTGTTTATAATGAGATCGATCCTGTGTCAATGAACATGTGTCTGTAATATCCAAATTGAGGATACATCCATTTGAATTGTGAGGCATTCATAGTATGAGTGATTTTGAAGACAGTACCTTTAGGATTTTAGTGGTAGACGATGACCCGTTTAATCTACGAATTGTTAGCTACGCCCTGAAGCAAAACGGTTTTGATTCTATAACGGCTACTTCTGGTGAAGAAGCGTTGACGGTAATCAGCCAGCAAGGGCTGCCCCATTTGGCGATTGTGGACATTCATATGCCGCCGGGGATGAGTGGCTTTGAGTTTTGCCGTACGATTCATCAGTTTAGTGATTTGCCGGTAATTATGCTGACGGCCGTTAACGAAGAGAACACTGTTATCGAAGGGTTGGAAGAACATGCTGAAGATTACATCATCAAGCCCTTTAACCCGGGTGAATTGGTGGCTCGGATCAACCGGGTTCTCCAGCGCATGGGGGAATTTGCCTATGAACTGGACTCGTTGACCCATATTGATGAGCGACTGGCAATTGATTTTCCGGGGCGGCAAGCCATTGTGGAAGGAAAGCCGGTACCGTTGACTCCCACGGAAACGAGGCTGCTCTATATTTTGATGCGTTCGGCAGGCAACACTGTCAATACTGATTTTATTTTGCGGCGGCTATGGCCGTTGGAACCGGCTTTTGAAGACCGGCTGCATGTGCATATGCACCGTTTGCGGCGGAAAATTGAGAGCAAAGATAAATCATATCCTCGTTATATTGTGTCTGAACGGGGCATGGGGTACACGTTTCGCCATATGGAAAAAGAGAAAATTGTCGGTTGATTTGCTCTGATGGAATTATATCTATGAAGGGAAGAATGGCTTTTCCCGACTGATGCGATTGGTTTATTCCAAAAATTATTGGTCTTGTCGAGGTACAGTTACGGGAGATGCTTAAGGGCATCTCTTTTATTTTGCCAGTTTTGAGGAAAGCGATATGCTTGTCAGTATGAAGCAGAAGTATACGATTGAAGATGTGAAGCAGGCGTTGGCTTTGCCTGATTTTGATGTGGCAGCGGCGCAGCAGTTGATGACGCCGCTGCCCCGGATCAATGAACGGGTACGGCCGTCTCACTTACCGGGGCGGGCGCGGGAAGGGTGTGTCCTGTTACTATTATATTGTTACCAGGGCGAGCTGCATCTTGTGTTAACGCGGCGGCGGGATGATTTGAATTCTCACGCGGGGCAGATTTCTTTCCCTGGCGGGCAGCGGGAACCGGGTGAACCGTGTCAGGCGGCTGCTTTGCGGGAAACGCATGAAGAGGTGGGCGTGCCGCCTACGGCCGTAGCCATTTTAGGCCAGTTGGGTGACCTGTATATCCCGCCTTCTGATTTTGAAGTACGGCCGTTTGTCGGCTGGTATTTGCCCCAGAGCCGCCCTGTTTTTTGCCCGGCCGAACGTGAAGTAGCCCAGATTCTGGAAGTGCCTGTTTCTGTCTTGCTGGATGACTCTGCACGTAAGGTGAGTATGCGGGAATGGAACGGCATGAGGTTGCCGGTTCCCTATTTTGACGTGGCAGGGCATATGGTATGGGGAGCAACGGCGACTATGCTGAGCGAGTTTTTGGAACGATTGAAGGCAGTGGCTGACAAGGTGAAGGGGTGAGGGGGTCTGTCTTACGTTTCACGTTGGAGGATTGTAGAGGGTTCGGGTTGGTCGTCTACGGGGAGGCGCACGATGAAGAGGCTGCCCTGGCCGACTTTACTCTGGGCCTGGATGACGCCGTGATGGAGGAGTACCAGTTCCCGGACGATGGCCAGGCCTAAACCGGACCCGTGACGGCCGTTTTCCCGCACCCGCGATTTATCTACCTGGTAAAAGCGTTCAAAAATACGGGAGAGTTCTTCAGGGGAGATGCCTTTGCCGGTATCCTGCACCAGCACTTCCACTGCTTTCTCGCCATAAGGACGGGCAGCGATGTCTATACGGCCGTCTGCCGGCGTGTGTTCCAGGGCATTGTCGGCCAGATTGGTGAAAATCTGCGTTAACCGGTCGGCGTCACCCCGGATGAGGGGCAGGTTGGAAGCAACGTTCAGGGTCAGGTGAATCCGGTTTTCGGCGGCGCGGATGGTCAGGCTGCGGTGTACGGCCGTGAGTAATTTCCCCAGGTCAACCAATTCCAGATTTAAGACAAGCTGCCCGGACTCAATGCGGGCCAGATCGAGCAGTTGGGCCACCATACGTTCCATCCGCTCTGATTCGTCGTGGATGACAGCAGCGGCTTGTTGTTGGGCTTCAGCGGTAACGGCCGTGCCGTCCAGTAATGCCTGGCTCCAGCCGCGAATGGAGGTGATAGGTGTTTTCAAATCGTGGGAGACGTTGGCTACAAAGTCGCGCTGGGCCTGGTGGGCTGCTTCTACTTGTTGGGACATGCTGTTAAAGCTGGCGGCGACGCGCTGCACTTCTTCCGGCCCTTCCAGCGGCAGTTGTTGGTTGTACTCGCCCTGGGCGATGGATTCGGCGGCATTAGCCATTTTTTGCAGCGGGCGGGCCACCGAGCGGGAAATCCAGTAAGCCAGCAGCGCAGACAAAAGCAGGGCGATGCCTCCGGCGCGGACAAATACGCTGCCCAGACTGAGTTCACGGAAGAAGGCGAAAGGGGTAGGTTCCGGCACGGCGTAGATGACGACCTGGGGGCCGAAGCCGCTGCTGGAAATGGCGCGGGAATAGAGCAGCCAGCGGGAGCCGTCCGGGGCAGGGAAACGGCCGGCGATGGTATTGGGGTCGGTGGAAGGGAGCAGGCGGCGGGGCAGTTCGGTAAAATCCAGGGTGAGGTCCTGCCAGCTTTGGTTGGGGTGGCTGTCGTAGAGGATGCGGGCAGTATCGGCCTCGGCGATGAGGATGCGGGTATTGTTTTCTACGGCCGTGTCTGCCAAAATCTGGAGAATGGTATCTCTGTCAGCCCCGGCGGCGCGTAATCTGACTAATTCATTACGACTGGCGCGGCTGATGGTGTCTAATCGTTGCAGCGCCGGCACATAGCGCACCCCTGGCTGGACGCCAATCGCAATAATTGCCACAGCCACTACGAGCAGGGCGACAATTACCACCAGAACATATGAAAGAAGCAAACGGCTGCGCAAAGTTTTGAACATAGCAAGGCTCTATAAGGATAAGTATATCCGGCAAATCTGAAACAAGTATAAGAAAACTGTTATGGAAGTGTAAAGGGAGGCGCGAGATTAGAGGCAGGGTTAGGGGCTTACGGTGATTATCTGCCACCGACAGTACCTTCTAAATCTACTCGATCAGCGAAGATGTCCATCGGCATCTCGTGCCAGATGCGCACTCTGGTCCATTCGTAGCGGTCTGCAAAGCCGTGCCAGGTACCGCCTTGCGTGGTGACTGCGCCCCAAAAGTCCAGTTCTTTAAGGAGTTGAATGGTATCTTCGTCATAGCGGCCGGAGGGATAGCCAAAGAAGCGGGGTTTGTAACCGGTACGGGCGGCGATGGTTTCCTGTGGCCCCAGCATTTGCCAGATAAGGGCTTCCCGACTCAGGCCGCGTAAATCGGGATGAGAGCGAGAATGGGGTTCGATGCGATTGCCCGCCGCCGCCAGTTCTTCCAGCATTTCCCAGGTCATATAGGGTTCGTAGCCGATGTCTATAAACTCGGTGGGGATAAAGAACATGCCGGTAAAGCCAAATTCCTGCAAGACGGGCCAGGCGTTTTCGTAGCTGTCTTTGTAGCCATCGTCGAAGGTGAGGATGATAGGTTTGTCCGGCAACTCTTCTTTGTTGGTGATGGCCCGGATCAGGTCATACAGGTCAATAGTAGTGTAGCCGTTGTCGGCCAGATATTGCATTTGGGCGCGGAAACGATCCGGTTCTACAGACAGGTTGACGCGGTATTTATCGGCTCCTTCGGGCGGGACGCTGATGTAATGGTACATGAGGATGGGTACTTTGAGTGTCCAACTGTAAACGCCGTTGGGGGTGGGCAGAGG
>JALUPA010000252.1 GCA_027054335.1 Ardenticatenaceae bacterium | reverse complement strand
GTTGCATTATGTCTACTTCTTTATTGTGATTTATGTTGTGTAACACTTACCCTATTTTGATACTTTTGGCAACTACTAAATTCACAACAACCGAGTTACTGACTCATATCATCCCTCTAATCTTACACATTTTTCCCCTACTGTGAAAATTCGAGTCGAACAGAGTAGAAATAGAGAAAAATTGAATACCCACCTCCGCCACCACTTACCCCATCCCCACGCTTGAGCTATAATTCAGGTTGCAGTAAAACAACGGGGAGTTTTCAGGGACTGCTTGTTACTGAATACTAGCTAAAGGACAATTATGAACTACTTGCAAAATCTAATATTAGATATGGACGGTGTATTGTGGCACGGGGATACACCTATGCCTGGACTAGCCGAATTTTTTGCCGGATTACGCCAGCTAAACATCAACTTTGTTCTGGCAACGAATAATGCTTCCAAAACACCGGGCCAGTACGTAGCCAAGCTGGCCCGCTTTGGCGTGGATGTGCCGGAGTCGGCCATCCTGACTTCGGCGGAGGCCACGGCCGAATTTTTGTGTGGGGAATATGAGACGGATACGGCCGTATTCGTCATTGGCGGCGCGGGGCTGCGGGAAGCGGTGGAAAAACGAGGCTTCCGCCGTTTGTCTGTAGAAGACGTGATGGCCGGGGAAACGGCCGTCGTCGTTACCGTCGGTTTTTACCGGGAAGCCTGCTTCCCTGAATTTGCCGCCGGGGCCGTCTGCATCCACAAAGGGGCGCATTTCGTCGGTACCAATCCCGACCCTACCTTCCCCAGCGAATACGGCCCCCTGCCCGGCGCCGGTTCCTTTTTAGCCCTGATCGAAACCGCCACCGGCGTCGCCCCCACCGTCATCGGCAAGCCCGGCCCCCTGCTCTTCCAGGATGCCATGCGCCGCTTGGGGGGTACGCCGCAAAACACAGCCATGGTAGGCGACCGCCTCAGTACCGACATCGCCGGCGGCAAAGCCGCCGGTATTGCCACTATCCTCGTCCTCTCCGGCATCACCTCCCGCGCAGATTTGGCCGGCAGCGACATTCAGCCGGATTACGTGTTTGCGGATATTACCGAACTGGTGAAGAGATTAGGAAATTAGGGATTGGAGATTGGGAAATTGGGAGATTCAGTAGATCCAAATTTCAAAACTTAAGCCGCGGATTTCGCGGATTTAGAGGATTGATTATATAAAAATCCGCGCTAATCTGCGCAATCCGCGGCCAAAAGATGAAAAATTGGATCTACTGAGATTGGAGACTTGTCTTGAGCCTGTTGAAGGAGGGAAAGGTTAGCGATGAGAACCGCAAAAGTTTTCCGGCCGACAAAGAGATATTGGCAAAAAACTGTATTGCACGGTATTGGACTGCTCCTCTTTGCCCTTTTGGCCGGCATCGGGCTGAACAAATTCAGGCAGCCGCTTTTGATTGGGTTCGCTGCCCTGCTGATTTTTATTTCGACGGCCGTATTCCTGGTAGAATTATGGTTTCATTCCCGCACCTGGGTTGCGCTGGATGAGGAAACCATTTACGGGCACACTGGCTGGCGGCCGTTTTCCTTCTTCTGGCACGAAATCGTCTGGATACACCTGAAAGAGTACCCGAATGGAGACAAAGCGCTCGTCATTGACGCGCGAGACAGGGGAGAAATGATAGGTTTGTCGGGATTTGATCAGACGATCTTTTGGCAAACTGTCGAACAATACGCCCCGCCGGCCGCTCTGGACAAGGAAACGGTTAAACAACTGGACGAATACCAGCAAGCTGTTCAGAAAATTGAAAACAAGCTGCCTTTCACCCTGCAGGTATCCCGCTTCTGGCGCAGCTTTTTTGGGGCTGCAACCGCTCTCCTTCTCTTCAGTTCCTGGATGTCATGGCAGGCGGCCGGCGCGCCAAAAGTTGTGCCTCTTTTCCTGGTACTTTTTGCTCTTTTGTGCCTGTACATATTTCTGGCCCTGCAAAAAACAGTTGTTCTGGATGAGAAAACTATTGCCGTCAGGAGCGGCCGTAAAATTTGCCGGATAAGGTGGGACGAAATAACCCTGTCCAAGCTGGCAAAAGAAGCCAACGGAATGCAGTTCGGCATGACCCTGTACGGCCGTGATAACCAACGTCTTCTGCTACCCGCGCCAAATTTATGGATTGGCCCCCGTAAAACAGAAGCGGTTTTCTTCTTCCACCAACAACTGGAAGATCGGCAAATTCCCGTCAAAACAAGCCTGTTTTTGCCTTTTTTCAACAAAAATGTCTGCGACTGATCGGCAAGCAATCATATTTACCGCCCGAAAAAGATATTGGATAAGCTGGAGCGCCTGGGTGTTGGCGGCCGTTTCGCTGCTCGCATTTATGTATGCTGCGCTCCACGCTGCGCAAACAAACCCGACACCCTGGACGAGAATTTTGCAAGCGGGTATTTTCCTGCTTGTTCTGAGCGGACTGGCAATTGGTATGCGAAGCGACTACCCTTTTCCCTGGAAAATCAACTTGAGCGTCGGCGAAACGGCCGTCTCCGGTTTCGACGGCAAAACCCGGCTGAACGCGCGCTGGAACGACCTCATTTTTCTCCATTACGAAGTTCAAGAGAAAAATCATCTCCTGTTCCTGTCCACACTGGAAGAAGATTTCGTCTTTTCGCTGAACCGGCTGCCGGCAACGGATATTTGGGACACCCTGCGTCGGCAAGCCAACCCGTCTGTTTTGGGTGCAGCCGGTTGGGAACACCTGTCTGCCAGCCGCGCCAGACAAAGCCAAACGATTGACCTTCCTCTTGCAGTACAGCCCACCCGTTTTTGGTATGTAGCGCTGGCTTTGAGTACGCTGTTTTTCCTTTTGTTGGCAGCGATCAGCGGCTGGCAAGAATTATGGCCAGGTGTGTTGTTTTTCCTGGCTGCGGCCGCTCTCTCCATCTACACATTCTCATTTCTTGCTCCCGTCACATTTGATCGGGAAACCATCCATTACACGCCCTGGCGCCGCCGCTATCAAATCCGCTGGGATGAAATCACCGAAATAGAATTTGATCCGCAGGGCGGCGCCATCGTCTTCCGCGGCCACGGTAAACAGGTGGTCATTCCCGGCTTTCTAACGTATTCTCAAACGCAAAACAAGGCAATCGGCGCATTATTGGACAATCAGAAGCAAAAGTGGGATATTCAGATTAAAGAAAGTTGGAAAGCGTCTTTCAGACGGCAAAGGAACACTCGAACAAACTTATGAGCAGTCATCCTCTCAATCTTTATGAGTTGAACCTGGCGGATTTGACCGAATTTTTGACAGGGCTGGGCGAGCCAGCCTACCGCGCCAAACAAATCTGGCAATGGCTGTACCGGCAGTATACCCCGGATTTCGCCACCATGAGTAACTTGCCCCAGCCACTACGGGACAAACTGGATGCCAACGCCACATTGGACATCGGCCCCATCATCGCTGAACAGCTTTCCAATGACAACCAGACGAAAAAGGTACTGTTCCAACTGGCGGACGGGCAGCAGATTGAAACCGTTCTCATGCGGTATGAGAAGCGGCGCACCTTGTGCATCAGTACGCAGGCCGGCTGCGCCATGGGCTGCATTTTTTGCGCGACGGGGCAGATGGGCTTCTTCCGCCATTTGAACAGCGGGGAAATCGTAGCCCAGGTCATTCACTTTGCCCGCGAGCTGGCTGCCGAGGGGGAACACGTGACTAATGTCGTTCTCATGGGGATGGGGGAACCGCTGCACAACTATGAGAATACGATGACGGCCGTAGACCGACTGACCGATCCCACCGGCTTCAACCTGGGGGCGCGCAAAATCACCATCTCCACCGTCGGGCTGGTTCCCGCCATCCGCCGTTACGCCGACGAAAAGCGGCAAACCCCGCTAGCCGTCTCCCTGCACGCCGCCACCGACGCCGAGCGGGACAAACTCATCCCCGTCAACCGCAAATGGCCCATCGCCGACATCATCGAAGCCTGCCGCTACTACGTGGCAAAAACAGGGCGGCGCATCACCTTTGAGTGGGCGCTCATCGCCCACGAAAATGACACCCCGGAGCAGGCCCAGGCGCTAGGCCGCCTTTTGCAGGGGATGTTGTGCCACGTCAACCTGATCCCCCTCAATCCCACGCAAAAATACGGCGGCCAACCCTCCTCCCGCGCCCGTGTAAACGCCTTCCAGCAGGGACTGGCCCGCTACGGCGTCAGCAGCACCGTCCGCGTCCGCCGCGGCATTGACATTCAGGCCGGCTGCGGCCAATTAAAGGCGACCGTGCAGAAGTGAGGGGATGAGGAGTGAGGGGATGCTACGCCACGCATCACGTTTTCACGAATCTTGGCATCACACCTAACACCCAATATACCAACAGGGGTTATCCCGGTTATTGTTGATGCGGATTTCAAAATGGATGTGGGGGCCAGAGGAGTTGCCGGTATCGCCTGTGCCCGCAATGATTTGACCTTTGGTGACAACCTGCCCCGGCACGACATTGATGCGGCTGAGATGGGCGTAAAACGTCTCGTAGCCGTTGCCATGATTAACCACCACGAGATAGCCGTAACCGTAGTTATTCCAACCGGCATACGTGACCGTTCCCGTATCGGCGGCAAAAACAGCTGAACCTTCCGGCAAGGCGATGTCCACCGCCGGATGGCCGTACCAGAAGTACTGCGTAAAGTTGCGCGAATTAACGGGGAACTGGAACGTGCCCGTCCCCACCACTACAGGACGTACACCGCCGCCTTCTCTGGACGTGCGGCTGGTGACAGATGACAAATCGGGTGGCGTCCAGACAAACAATTCCCGCACCGCACCGGGAATGAAAACAGTGGTTCCCGGATAAAGCCGGTAAGGAAATTCCAGGTTATTGGGTCCGTAGGCGATGATTTCTTCGGCGGAGATGCCGTACAAGTTGACCAGGTCTGCCAACGTTTCCCCTGGCTGCACTTCGTGCAAAACACCATCTTCCGGCAAAATGGTCAATTCCACGCCCACTTGCAGCAGGCTGGATTCCTGGCTGAGCTGCGGGTTGCCACCCAAAATTGTCTCCGGCTTGATGCCGTACTTTGCGGCAATGCCGCCTGGCGTCTCGCCTCGTGCAACAACGTGGGTCTGAAAGTGATGTTCCGGCTGCTGGCCCACGAAGGTATGCGGGTGTGGTTCCGAGGAGAGGCTGTCATCGGTGATGACGGGTAGTTCGTCCTGATTGTAAAGTGGTTCCAGAGAGGATTCATCGCTGGAAATGGTGGCGGAGTCGGGGGGTACGGCCGTATCCCCTCCATGATCCTCTGCCAGACTACGGGCCAATCCCACCCGCCAGCCCACCAGCAAAGCCAACGCTATGATAATCAATACAATATGCCCGCTCGCACGTCGCCAAAAATTGTCAGGTAAGGAGAGTTTTTTCATAGTGATTGGAGATTGGTAATTGGGTAACTCGGTAATTACGTAATTACCCACTTACTCAATTACAACTTTTAACCGGCCCGCTGAGCCGATCCAGAGGATTCAGGCGGAAATCGTTGAGGCGAATTTCAAAGTGGATGTGCGGCCCGGAAGAGCGGCCGGTATTGCCCGTCGCGCCGATCAGGTCGCCCTGGTTGACAATCTGGCCGGGATAAACGTTGATGCCGCTGAGATGGGCGTAAAAAGTCTCGTAGCCGTTGCCATGATTGACGACGATCAAGTTACCGTAATCGTAATAAGTGCCGGCCGCATAGCTGGCATAAGTGACTGTGCCGGTATCGGCCGCATAAACAGGGGAACCTTCGGCCATACTTACGTCAATGGCCGGGTGGAAACCGTGATAGAACTGGGTCAGGCAACGGCCGTTTATCGGCCAGATAAACGTCCCCGTCCCTACTACAGCCCATTTCTGCTCGCCGCCGCTGTTCCCCACCGATTTAGGCGCTTTGAAGTAGAATTGGCCGATAGACGCCCCCGGAATGACCAACTGCGTCTCCGGTATTAGACGAAAAAAAGGGTACTCCAGGTTATTCGGCTCGTAGTTGATGATGTCTTCTACGGGTACGTCGTATAAATCGGCAATGGATTCCAGGGTGTCCCCCGGTCTTACCGTGTGCAAAACACCGTCTACCGGCAGGATAATCAGTTCCGCCCCGGTTTGTAACAGATTGGCTTCCCGGTTCAGGTTAGGATTACCGCCAATCAGGGTGTCGGTGGAGATGCCGTACTGCGCAGCAATCGCGCCAGGGGTATCATTGCCGGTGACAACGTGGGTCTGGAAGTGGTGGCTGGGCGGCCGGGCTGCGTAAGTATGGGGATTGGGCAACGGGGCCAGGCTGTCGTCGCTGATGACGGGCAAGGAGGCCAGAGAGATGTTGGCTTGGGTTACGGCCGTATCTGCCATCGTTGTAATTTCCTGTTCTGGTTGAGGGATGGGTGTAGGGAGGGTGGGTACGGCCGTGTCCGCCGCAGCCGTGTCAGCTACAACTGACCCGGAAAACAGGCCCATCCGCCCCAATTGACTCCCTAAAAACAACAGCAACACCACGGCCAATAACACCATCTGGCCGCCATTTCGCTGCCAAAACGTCCGTTCATTCTCCATAATTCAACCCGGCAGGATGCTACCACAAAGCCCCTGAAAGCAAAAACAGGCCAGTCAAAACCGGCCTGTTTCTTACAAATTATTCAGAGTTGCAGGTTGCAGAGGGGCCAGGTAACTTTGCCGCCCGGCCACTTTGTTACCTTGCCACCTTCTTCTACATCATATCTTTCGTCAGTGTTTCCAGGAACTCATAGTTGGTGCGCGTGGCCCGCATTCGTTCCATCACGGCGGCCGTAGCGCTGCTAATGTCGTACCCTGGCGTATCCATCAGATGACCCAACATGCGACGCATCATATAGACCCGTTGCAACTCGTCGCCGGAAAGCAGCAAATCTTCGCGGCGCGTGCTGGAACGTTCAATATCAAAGGCCGGGAAGATACGCCGTTCTTGCAAACGACGGCTCAACAGCAGTTCCATGTTACCCGTCCCCTTAAATTCCTCATAAATCACGTCATCCATGCGGCTGCCTGTATCTACCAACGTGGTAGCGATAATGGTCAAACTGCCGCCGCCTTCCAGGTTACGCGCCGCGCCAAAAAAGCGCTTCGGCGGATACAAAGCAGAAGGGTCCAAACCACCGGACAAAGTACGGCCGCTGGGCGAAACCGTCAGGTTATAAGCCCGCGCCAGCCGGGTGATAGAGTCCAGCAAAATCACCACGTCCCGATCCATTTCTACCAGCCGTTTAGCTCGTGCCAGAGCCATTTCCGCTACTTTACAATGCTGGCGTACCGGCTCATCAAAGGTAGAACTAATCACTTCTCCATCAATCGAACGGTCCATATCCGTCACTTCTTCCGGCCGTTCACCAATCAACACGACCATCAAATGTAATTCAGGATAGTTCTCCGCGAGACCATTGGCAATTTCCTTCAGTACCGTCGTTTTACCGGCCTTGGGCGGTGACACAATTAAACCACGCTGCCCCCGACCAATGGGCGCTACCAAATCCAGCAGTCGCGTAGAAAGAACATTGGGGCGTGTTTCCAGTTTAAGTTTCTGATCCGGGAAAATGGGGGTCAAGTCTTCGTAACGCGGCCGTTTTTTAGCCAGTTCCGGACTCATCCCATTGACAGATTCAACGCGGAGCAGGCTGTAATATTTCTCATTATCTTTGGGTACGCGCACCTGGCCCATGACCATGTCGCCCGTACGCAGCCCCAGACGGCGAATCTGGGAATTGGAAACGTAGATGTCATCCGGGCCGGGCAGGTAATTCTTGCTGCGCAAAAAGCCCATTTGCTGCTTGTCCTGATCTACAATTTCCAAAACACCGCCCCGAAAATGTAATCCTTTAGCCTCTGCCTCAGCTTCCATGATTTTCAGGACAAGACCCTGCTTCTTCATCGTGCTGAAGCCGGGTATATTCATTTCACGAGCTATATCACGCAGCTCGCCTAGTTTTTTAGCTTCTAATTCTCCAATATCCATAAGATGCTTCTCCAATCAAAATTTGTACGCTTTCCCAAGATAAAATATCCATGCAGATTTATTATTGGGGAAAATGGTTTGAGTTATCGGTGTATATACACCCTTGCGCGGCTGTTTCTCAGCAGTAAAAACAACACATTAAAAAGGGAAAGATATTCTCCTTTGTCTGAAGAATAACTTTCGATTCTGTAACAACATGAAAGTTATATGTTTATGGGGATTGCGCCATAACGGCTATTCGCAGTCGCTTGTTTCTCGAAATTTTACCAGTATTCAGGGAGTTAATAAGGCTTCCACTTAGTGGGCTGAAGAAGTATATCATGCTCAATTGTGCAAGTCAATCTTCCTCTGCCATGAATTTTTCGGCTGTTTCTACCAGAGAGCGATTGCCGATAAATAATGGCGTGCGTTGGTGTAAATCTGTGGGCCGTATGTCCAGGATGGGGGTACGGCCGTTAGACGCATACCCACCTGCCTGTTCAATCAGATAAGCCAGAGGCCCCGCTTCATACAACAACCGAATCTTGCCATGTGGTTTTTTCTCCTCTGCCGGATAACAAAAGATACCGCCCCGTAACAAATTTCGGTGAAAATCTGCCACCAGCGAACCAATATAGCGCGAGGACATAACGGGAGCCGCGCCATCCTCACCGCCTTGCAGCCAGCGCACATAGTTTTGCACGGCCGGAGACCAGCGCTGAAAATAAGCGTGGTTAATACTGTAATAAGTGGGCGGTTCCGGGATACGCATATTCTGGTGAGAAAGTAAAAATTCCCCCAATTCCGGGTCCAGCGTGAAGCCATGCACACCCTGCCCTGTGGAATAAACCAGCATTGTGCTGGAACCATAAAGTACATACCCGGCAGCCACCAAATCCCGGCCCGGTTGCAGCACATCCTCCACACGGCCACGTAAATCCCAATCCAGCGCGCGATAAATGCCAAAAATAGTGCCAATGCTGACGTTCACATCAATGTTGGACGAGCCATCCAGCGGATCATACACCAACACGTAAGAACCTTTCTCAAACTGCTCCGGGATGGGGATGATCTCTTCCTGTTCCTCCGAAGCCATCACACACAACCGGCCCGAATGATCACATACCCGGAAAATCATCTCATCAGCATACACATCCAGCTTCTGTTGCTGCTCACCCTGGATGTTAACGGCCCCGGCCCGGCCCAGGATGTCCACCAAGCCGGCCCGGTTTGTTTTATGGGCAATAATCTTAGCTGCCAGAGCAATGTCATAAAGCAAATTGGTAAATTCGCCTTTGGCCGACTCTGGCTGGTGTTCCAGAATAAATCGTTCAATTGTATAAATTTTGGACATGACTCGTGCCTCCGTGGGAAATGAAGGAAAGTGGGTTCTTATGAGAAAAAGTCGCTGTACAAAGCTACATAATAAGCGATAGGCACAGACCAGAGCAAGGTATCAATGCGGTCCAGAGCGCCGCCATGACTGCGGAAGATATTGCCCGAATCTTTGACGTGCGCCTCTCGCTTTAATAAGGAAATACCCAGATCGCCCAGTGGGGTGAGCATCGTGATCATAACCGCCATAATTAAAGCGGCCGTCAGGGAAATTCCCGTAAAGTAAGCAAATATCAAAGAAAAAGTAACACCGAACAGGATACCGCCAATATAACCCTCAACGGTTTTATTAGGGCTGAGACGGGGTGATAATTTGTGCTTGCCAATAAAGCGGCCGGCCACAAATTTGCCTACCACATACGCGCCGCCATCGCCAAACCAGGTGCATAACATCGCCAGCATCGTCCACTGCCAGGCTAATTCCGGCAGCCCCCGCAGCAGGAAAAAGTAACTGCCCAGAATGCCCAGCAAGACAAAACCGCCCATCGTGCCCATCCAGTCAGATGGAACTGCCTGGCTGGTTTCCTTTTCATACGTCCAGAGGATGTAGGCCAATATCAAGAGCAAGCTAACGATGAGAACCGGCCCGGATAATGCCGGCTGCGACCACTGCCCTAACACCCATTGCCCCAATACCAAAATAAGCAAAAGGATGAAATTGATATGCCAGCCGATATTTTTGGCCAGTTGAGTGTATTCCAGCGTAGCCAGGGCCAGCAAAATGACAACGGGAATAAAGTAGAAAAAGCCGCCCAAATAAATTAACAATAATGCCAGCGGGCCAAGCGTCAGGGCTACAATCGCGCGTTGTTTCATTTTTTAAGATACCGGTTCAGGCACGAGTCCAAAGCGGCGTTCCCGTTGATTGTAGGCCACAATAGCTTCGTATAAATCTTCCCGGCCAAAATCAGGCCAGTAAGTGGGTGTGGGATAGTATTCGGCGTAGGCGGCCTGCCAAATGAGGAAGTTGCTGATGCGCAACTCGCCGCTGGTGCGGATAACCAGGTCTGGATCAGGCAGCCCGCGGGTAAAGAGGTAGGAGCTGAACAATTCTTCAGTTAACTCATCCGGGGAAATGCCGTCGGCCAGAATTTGTCTGACGGCGTGTAAAATTTCTGCCCGCCCGCCATAATTAAAAGCCACGTTGAGGATAAGCCTGTCATTATTTTTGGTCAGTTCCAGGGCGCGGCGCACCCGCTCCTGTAAGCTGGGGTCTACACCAGTCATAGAACCCAGATGATGCAGGCAGACGCCCTGAGCATGAAGTTCGTCAAGTTCCTGGTCAATGACGCGGGAGATAATTTTCATCAGGGCGCGGACTTCCCGCTCCGGGCGGCCCCAGTTTTCTGTAGAAAAGGCGTAGATGGTTAAAATTTTGATATTGAATTCAACGCAGGCGTTAATGATGCGGCGAATGTTTTCCGCACCAGCCCTATGACCAGCCTGCCGAGGCAAATGGCGCTGTTTAGCCCAACGGCCGTTGCCATCCATAATAATAGCTACGTGCGTTGGTACTTTATAAGGAGTTAAATCCAGTGGTTTCTGTTGGCCGCCCATAAAACGCCTAAACTTCCATGATCTCTACTTCTTTTTGCTTGCCTATCTCATCAATTTGCTTGATAAATTTATCAGTCAACTCTTGCAAATCATCTTGAGCCTCATAATACTCATCTTCCGTAATCATGGACTCATTCTTCATGTCCCGCAAATCATGCAAGGCATCCCGCCGCACATTCCGCACCGCTACTTTAGCCTCTTCCACCCGTCGCCCCACCAGCTTGTTCAAATCCCGACGGCGTTCTTCCGTCAGGCGGGGCAGGTTTAGCCGGATAACTTTGCCGTCATTATTAGGCATCAAGCCCAAATCAGAGATCATAATGGCCCGCTCAATGGCGGAAATTCCGTTCACGTCATACGGCTTAATGGCTAACTGCTGCGGTTCAGGCACAGAAATGGAAGCCATCTGGTTCAACGGCATCTTGACGCCATACATTTCCACTACAATTTTATCCAGCAAGTGAGGGTTTGCTCGGCCGGTGCGGTATCCGGCCAGGTCTGCTGTCAATGAATTTATGGCCCCATTCATACGTTCTTTTGCGTCTTGCATCACTTCACGTATCATTGCATCCTCCTTCAAACATTGTAGGGCGATTTGGCAAATCGCCCCCCGATTTACAAAATCGGGTTACAGCTAAGGAATATTGGTAATTGTCGTACCGATTGTTTCACCTTGCACCAGCCGTTTCACGCTGTCTTTCTGCCAAAAATTCAGGACAACGATGGGTAAATTATTATCCATGCAGAGGGATACGGCCGTACTATCCATCACCCGCAAACGATTATTCAAAAAATCAATGTAAGATAAACAATCAATGCGGCGGGCCTCCGGGTTCTTCTGCGGATCATCATCATAAATAGCATCTACTTTGGTGGCCTTGATCAAGACATCCGCCCCAATTTCCATCGCCCGCAAGGCCCCGGCCGAATCCGTCGTAAAATAGGGATTGCCCGTGCCACCGCCAAAGATAACCACTCGCCCCTTGTCCAAATGGCGTATGGCCCGCAGGCGAATATAAGGTTCCGCAATAGTACGCATCTCTACAGACGTTTGTACCCGGGTAACGATGCCCACCCGTTCTAACGCATCTTGCAAAGCCAGGGCATTCATCACCGTGGCAATCATGCCGATATGGTCAGCCGAAGCGCGTTCCATACCCATCTCACTGCCCACCGATCCCCGCCAGAGATTGCCACCGCCAATGACAATGGCAATCTGCACACCCAAATCATAAACATCCTTCACAATCTGGGCAACTTCTTCCGCCCGCTTGGGATCGATGCCATAACCCTGGGGGCCGGCCAGCGCCTCACCACCCATCTTGAGCAAAATGCGATCATATTTTATAGAAGTCATAAAGGTGAGACTCCAATCTGATTAAGGCACGTTGGCCTGCTGGATTAAAGCTGAAAGTTTTTCACTTTCATAACATATCGCGTCACAATCAAATTATAACAGTTTTATTATCAGGTGGATAATGCAAAATAGGAACGTGGGGTGAACAGGTAAAAAGAAGAAAATGAGAAAGGGCGTTCATTTGGTTGAACGCCCTTCGGGATGTTACTTTTTTAGAGAGATTCGCCCAATTCAAACCGGCTGAACCGGCGCACAATAATGTTTTCGCCGGTTTTGCGAATCGTTTCCGTGATGATGTCCTGAATCGTCAAGCTGTCATCACGCACATAAGGCTGCTCTAGCAAGCAAACCTCCTGATAATATTTACCAATACGGCCGCTCACAATTTTGTCCGCAATTGCCGGCGGTTTACCCTCAGCCAAAGCCTGCTTACGCAAAACTTCAGACTCGTGTTCAATTTCTGCCGTCGGCACATCCTCAACGCGGATATACTGGGGGTTCATAGCAGCAATCTGCAAAGCCAAGTTATGCGCCAACGCTTTGAACTCCTCATTGCGGGCTACAAAGTCCGTCTCGCAATTGAGTTCCAGAATCACACCCAGGCGATTACCCGGATGCTCGTAAACTTCAATGACGCCTTCAGTCGCTTCACGATCAGACCGCTTGGCCGCCCGCGCCGCTCCTTTTTCCCGCAAAATATCTACAGCCTTGTCAAAGTTACCTTCAACCGCTTCCAAAGCCTTCTTGGCTTCCAATACGCCGGCGCCGGTTGCTTCGCGCAGTTCTTTTACCATTTGTGTTGTTACTTTCATCTGTTCGATTTGCTCCTAAACGGATTTATTTTTCCGTAGCTTCTTCAATTTCTTCAACAGCTTCTTCAATGACCTCGATTTCAGCCACCACTTCAGCCGCATCTTCTTCAACAGTCTCTGTCACAGCTTCCGCCGCTTCAACTACTGCCAAATCCTCAGCCACAGTTTCTGCCGCAGCTTCTTTGACAGCTTCCGCCGCTTCGGCCCCTACTTCTTCGGCAACTTCCTGGACAGCCTCAGCTTCGGCAGCTATAACCTGCGCTTCAGCCGCTTCCTCCAGAGCTTCTTCTTCCACGGCTTCTGCCGCCTCAATAATAGTCGTATCTTCTGCAACTTCTTCAACCTTGGCAGCTTCAGCCGCAGCCGCAGCCTCTTCAATTTTAGCCAGGGTGGATGCGCCCAACAGTTCTTCGTCGGCTACATCTTCGCCTAACCCGTCAAAGCTGCCGCTGTAGGAGTAAGAATCCAGGTCAATCGGGACTTCCTCCACGGCCGTTTCCTTGTGCATAGCCATCCCTTCCAAAGCAGCATCAGCCATTTTACCGGTAATCAGCTTGATGGCCCGGATAG
>JALUPA010000251.1 GCA_027054335.1 Ardenticatenaceae bacterium | reverse complement strand
TGCGCTTTTTTCTTGTTTACAACCTGAGCATTTGTAATAGTATCCCCCAAGTGCGTAGTAACTAAACACCATCGGTATCTTACACTTCTCACGCCATATGTTCAGGTTTTCAATATCTATCTTATTCATCTCATTTCTTTTTTACTTTCAATCCTACCTTAGGTCTGATTCTGACAGTACCTGTACAATACACCTTAAAGTTAGCGAAATACTTTCAATCCTACCTTAGTCTAATTCTGACACCTCATAACTGTACACGCTTATGTAGAAATTTGATACCTTTCAATCCTACCTTAGTCTAATTCTGACGGGATGCTCTTCAGCCTGTCTATGGTGCTGTTGAGCCTTTCAATCCTACCTTAGTCTAATTCTGACATATTATCACCTGACTGTTGCCAATTTCATCGAGCAGACTTTCAATCCTACCTTAGTCTAATTCTGACGCAGACGGTTGCAGTGATAGCCCGCAAATCGCAGAACTTTCAATCCTACCTTAGTCTAATTCTGACCCGGGCAAGCGCTTATGCTGGGGGTGCAGCATTGTGCTTTCAATCCTACCTTAGTCTAATTCTGACACGCAGAGGCAAGGAAGATGCTCGATGAGAACAAGACTTTCAATCCTACCTTAGTCTAATTCTGACGGTGTGGAAATCGATATATGCTACGAACAACGCTGTACTTTCAATCCTACCTTAGTCTAATTCTGACTAACCGTCTCTGCCTTTTTGCCGAAAAACTTCCGCCCTTTCAATCCTACCTTAGTCTAATTCTGACGCGGTACTCAGAGGTGAAGGTGGACGCGTACCTCAGCACTTTCAATCCTACCTTAGTCTAATTCTGACCCCGCCCGAGGTTGATGAAAACCTCTCCTTGGCACCCTTTCAATCCTACCTTAGTCTAATTCTGACATATCGTGTCCTCCTTAGTGCTCAACGCCCTCCGCGCTTTCAATCCTACCTTAGTCTAATTCTGACACGACGACCTGCTCGTCACCAAGCGGAGCACCGAACTTTCAATCCTACCTTAGTCTAATTCTGACCGATATTAAAGGTATAACGCTGTTTATTCTATACATCTTTCAATCCTACCTTAGTCTAATTCTGACTTGCTAACTTCATTGCAGATAACGTATATGCTGCACTTTCAATCCTACCTTAGTCTAATTCTGACCCTCCACCCCGCCACCCCTTATAGTATAAATTTACGCTTTCAATCCTACCTTAGTCTAATTCTGACTATCTCAAGCCTATCCTTAACAAACTCTGAAAACTTCTTTCAATCCTACCTTAGTCTAATTCTGACCAAGAGGTATGTGAGAGGGAAAGATGTGGATGTCAGCTTTCAATCCTACCTTAGTCTAATTCTGACGACAGGATATTCTATGACCCCAAGACAGGGATACTCCTTTCAATCCTACCTTAGTCTAATTCTGACTTTGAAGATAGTAATTGATGGGAAAGTTTTTATCTGCTTTCAATCCTACCTTAGTCTAATTCTGACAGTTTTTTGAGAATATTACTTCTGAATTCTCAAAACTTTCAATCCTACCTTAGTCTAATTCTGGCCCTGTCTCTACCGACGCAATTTCCGCAAAACTTTTCTTTCAATCCTACCTTAGTCTAATTCTGACCCTGTCTCTACCGACGCAATTTCCGCAAAACTTTTCTTTCAATCCTACCTTAGTCTAATTCTGACCCTGTCTCTACCGACGCAATTTCCGCAAAACTTTTCTTTCAATCCTACCTTAGTCTAATTCTGACCGCATACTGCGTGAGGAGGGGAAACTTACCAAAGGGCTTTCAATCCTACCTTAGTCTAATTCTGACCTTCCTTGAGATCCAAAATCAGGAAGTACAGAAATCCTTTCAATCCTACCTTAGTCTAATTCTGACGTCCGACGGCGTTCCGCATACGTGACAGAGGGCGTCCCTTTCAATCCTACCTTAGTCTAATTCTGACTGATAAATATTAAAAACGGAGTGTTTAATGTGAAGACCTTTCAATCCTACCTTAGTCTAATTCTGACCTCTGATAATGTTATAGAGGCATCTCTGGAGGTGCTCCTTTCAATCCTACCTTAGTCTAATTCTGACCACCCCCCGCATCAATCAGCACGGTAGGCTTTTCCCTTTCAATCCTACCTTAGTCTAATTCTGACCTATCTTTTACCTTCACTCTAACATCAAGCCTATCTGCTTTCAATCCTACCTTAGTCTAATTCTGACTTGCATGAGGTGAGCGAAGAGTGGGACAAGGAATACACTTTCAATCCTACCTTAGTCTAATTCTGACAGCACACAGTAAGCGATGCCCACTATGACAATATAACTTTCAATCCTACCTTAGTCTAATTCTGACCCCACCTTAAGGTTCTTGAAGAGCTCCATAAGGTATCTTTCAATCCTACCTTAGTCTAATTCTGACCCAAGCTTCCTCTGCGCATCCACGATGTTCTTATCGCCTTTCAATCCTACCTTAGTCTAATTCTGACTTGCGCACCCTGTGCACCTTCCCATCGCTGCCGATCTTTCAATCCTACCTTAGTCTAATTCTGACTTATGTTATCGTTTTTATCACTGTACTCAACTTTTAACTTTCAATCCTACCTTAGTCTAATTCTGACATTATCCAGATAATCCGAGTGAGCCTGTTATTATTGCCTTTCAATCCTACCTTAGTCTAATTCTGACAAGATTTAATACTATTCTTGCCCCTGCAGCTATTGAACCTTTCAATCCTACCTTAGTCTAATTCTGACATCTGCAACGTCCTCTCTTGTTGCACCTTTCAAATTCTTTCAATCCTACCTTAGTCTAATTCTGACTGAATCAGGTGCTTGAGAAGCTCATAAGCATAGAACAGCTTTCAATCCTACCTTAGTCTAATTCTGACCTGTCGCCCTGATTCTCTTGCCTGCCCCGCAGTTAGCTTTCAATCCTACCTTAGTCTAATTCTGACAAAAAGGAGCATAAAGTAAAGAATATAGCAGGTGCTGCTTTCAATCCTACCTTAGTCTAATTCTGACCCTTAGCCATGTCCTTGAAGCCTTCTGGGATTTTAGCTTTCAATCCTACCTTAGTCTAATTCTGACCTCTCGCACCTCCGTCCTGGTGTCGGGGGTGAAGATCTTTCAATCCTACCTTAGTCTAATTCTGACTCAGGCGGGTGAGGCGGTGAGCAGCAATCGCAAGACACTTTCAATCCTACCTTAGTCTAATTCTGACTCCCATACCTCTTTAAGAGGTGGGGAGATTTATACATCTTTCAATCCTACCTTAGTCTAATTCTGACCTATATCAAAGTCTGAGAACCTTTTTAATTCAGGGCTTTCAATCCTACCTTAGTCTAATTCTGACGTTACTTGCAAGATTAGTTACATAAACAGCATTAAACTTTCAATCCTACCTTAGTCTAATTCTGACAAGCTAAGACCATAAGAGCTGGAGATATAGAGATAGCTTTCAATCCTACCTTAGTCTAATTCTGACTAGTAGTTTTCTAACGTTACTCCCCGCTTATTATAGTCTTTCAATCCTACCTTAGTCTAATTCTGACCTGACTTATCTCTATGCTACCTTCAGCCATATAAATCTTTCTTTCAATCCTACCTTAGTCTAATTCTGACCGGGCACAGGTGAGGTAAATCGGCACAACTGCAAGCGTCTTTCAATCCTACCTTAGTCTAATTCTGACAGGCTTATTTCATCCCCTTCAGCGGCTCGCGCAGCTACTTTCAATCCTACCTTAGTCTAATTCTGACCTTTCCATCCGAACCTTTCCTCAAACTCCCTCTTAGCCTCTTTCAATCCTACCTTAGTCTAATTCTGACGAGCTTTTTGAAGATATTACTTTAGAATTCTCAAAACCTTTCAATCCTACCTTAGTCTAATTCTGACGTTTTTTGTTATTTCATCGCTTATTCTTGATATATTCTTTCAATCCTACCTTAGTCTAATTCTGACTGATGTCCGTCAGCACGTCGCCGATTGCCTGCCAGTGCTTTCAATCCTACCTTAGTCTAATTCTGACTCCCGAAAAGCCACACCCTCAACCGATAAAACAATCCCTTTCAATCCTACCTTAGTCTAATTCTGACATTCTTGAAGGAATTCCCGCACAAGGATGTAAAAATCCTTTCAATCCTACCTTAGTCTAATTCTGACACACCGGTCCCGACGGGGTTTTATGGGCAGTATTCCCCTTTCAATCCTACCTTAGTCTAATTCTGACAATCCTGCGGAAGGGAAGGAGTGCCGTGATAGGCACCCTTTCAATCCTACCTTAGTCTAATTCTGACGGAGCTTCACAGGCTTTTTGGTAGGAGGAGCAGCAGACTTTCAATCCTACCTTAGTCTAATTCTGACTAAGCGGGCGGCACCAGTAGCCAGGAGGGTGGTTCCGACTTTCAATCCTACCTTAGTCTAATTCTGACACTCCTGCAGGCGTTGCTGCGGCAAAAGTGGCAAAGAACTTTCAATCCTACCTTAGTCTAATTCTGACTTATATACTTCTTTAGCTAACTAAATAACGTTAGCTAACTTTCAATCCTACCTTAGTCTAATTCTGACCAATTCTACAGAGAGTTAGCTTCGGAGGGTGTTAAGACTTTCAATCCTACCTTAGTCTAATTCTGACACCTACTCTGCCGAACAGGCTGAAAACAAGGTCTTCTTTCAATCCTACCTTAGTCTAATTCTGACAGGGCTGACATTCAAACATTTAGCCCATATTTCATATAAAATTTGCCCCGTTCAGCGGGGTGGTGTCGTGGATCTCCGGTTGTGCATCTCCTTTAAAAACATCCACGACAGGCGTGCTTCATGGGT
>JALUPA010000250.1 GCA_027054335.1 Ardenticatenaceae bacterium | reverse complement strand
CGCATCTTAGCCAAAGCCAGAGACGTTTGCCCCAGCATGGCAACCAGCAAATTATTAAAATCATGGGCCACCCCGCCCGCCAGAACGCCTAAACTTTCCATCTTCTGCGCCTGACGCAGCAATTCTTCCGCCTGTTTGCGTTCCGTAATGTCTCGCCCCAGCACAACCAACCCGTGGCGGCTGCCATCTTCATTGAATAACGGGATTTTGATGACGTCAAGGATTTTTTCCGCGCCGTCAAGCTGCGGGACAATCTCATTACTGCGCGATAATTTCCCCGCACGCCACGTTTGTTCGTCCGTTTCGGCGCAATACAATAACGCAGACCGGAAAAATGGCGTATTTTCAGCCAATTGGCGATCCGTTTTCCCCTGGTAAGAGGCGTCTTCCAAGTTGAATAACCGCAGACCAGCTTCGTTGGCAATCAGCCAGCGCCCTTGCCCGTCTTTGAAGTAAATGCTGTCCGGTGACGCTTCTATCAGCGTGCGAAAACGGGCTTCACTTTTGCGCAGGGCCTCTTCTGTTTGCTGCCGGCGGGCAATTTCCTGTTTCAAGGTCACATTTTGCAAATGGGTGATTTCTGCTTCTTTTTTGAGCGCCTCTGTGTTGTGAATGACGTATAGGGTCTTCAGACGCATATCGGCCGTTTCGTTAAAAACCTCCCGATCCAGGGCATGATACTGCTTATGGCAGGTAAGCGCCTGGGCAAAATCACCGCGCTGCTCATAAAGCCGGGACATTTCCCGGTAACATTGTCGTTGATCCTCTTTAACCGCCAGCTTCTCCGCCAAGGCCAGCGCCTCCCGCCAGGCGGCCAACGCCGCTTCGGCTTTTTTCTGCCGGGCGTAAGCCCGTCCCAAGTTAAGCATAGCGGTCAGTTTGCCATGTTGTTTCCCCCCAACATCGGCTAAGGCAATGCTTTGGCGGAAATAATCTATGGCCTGTTCTGCATCGCCCCGCCCCAGGTAAACGTCGCCTATTGTGTCCAGAACATTAAGTTCCAGCGTCGCATTGCCGACCTTTTGGGCAATTTCCAGGCTTTTTTGGGCATAATTTAATGCTTTGTCTGTTTGACCGGCCATCAGACAAACCAGCGCCATATTGTTGAAGGCGCAGCCCACACCTTCTTCATGTTGAATCGCCTGAAAAGCAGCGACGGCCTGTTGAAAGGCGTCAGAGGCTTGCTCATAGACGCCGGTTACGCCGTAAACCATGCCCAAATCCCCCAACGCCCGGCCCTCCCCGGCTTTATCTCTGACTGCGCGAAATAATTCCAACGCTTTGAGGTGATTGGCGCTGGCTGCGGCATAATCTGCCAAACGCCACCGGATAAGCCCCATCTCATTCCAAACGTCAGCCTGAGACGTCGCATCCTCTATTTCTTCAAATAGGGGCAGGGCCTGAGACAAGCAAGATTGGGCCAAAGTGTAGCAGCCGAGTTGGTAGTAGTTTTGCCCACAAGTCAGTAAACTGTCGGCTATTCCTGGAAGATACGTTTCCTGAACAGCCAGTTCATGCGCTTCCTGGCCCAGGGCCAGACCGCGCTGCGGATCACTGTGTTTTAATTTTCGGGCCAACGCATTCATGGCGTCTATCTTTGCCCGATTGGTGACCGCCAGAATCAGGTTTGCTTCTAATTGTTGCACTTCGTCGCCCATTATTTACCTCGCGGCGTCATCTTTCGCCAATTTTGCCGGGATTAGTTGTGGGAATAGATTATAGGAGAGATTGTCTTTGGGGTAAATGGCGGCTGCGGCTTAAAAAAGGGTAAATATTATTGCTTTACGGCCGTATTCCCCTATCCTACAAAAATGGAACCACGGATGAGACGAATTTTACGGGATTGGCGCGGATTTTTTTTGGTTTTGCCGACATTGCTGGCGTTGGCGGGCTGCACCGGGCAACAGGAAAGCGGGCTGCCGGCCGTGATGTTTATGGATTGGGACGAGAACGGCCGTACCCAACTCTACGTCATGCCGGTGGACGGGGCAGCGCGCCAGATTACCGCAGAAACAGACGACGTCATCAGCTTTGCCCCCGCGCCAGACGGCCGTTCCCTGGCCTACATCGTGGATCGGGAGGAAGGGCATGAAATTTGGCTGGCGGAGTGGAACGGCCGTACCGCCAAAAAGCCCCGCCGGCTGGTCAACTGCGCCGAGGCTCGCTGCGATCCCCTCGTCTGGCATCCCGACGGCCGTCGGTTGTTATACGAAAAACGGGAATGGACGTCACCTAACAGTCCCCACCTCTGGTGGCTGGACACGAAAACGGGGGAAACGCGGCATCTGCTGGCGGACGTGAAGGAAGTCAGTGGTAATGCGGCTATATCGCCGGACGGCCGTTGGGTCAGTTACGCCGTCCCCCGCACAGGAACGATGGCAGTGTACAATCTGGAAACAGGCGAACAGTTCGCTACCGCCCACACCATGGGATCGCCGGCCGTCTGGCGGCCCGACAGCAGCCAACTCCTCGTGCGCGATTTGAACCAGTTGATCTACCATGGTGCGGCGGGGAACGATCACGAAGCGCACGATCACGATTTTGGTGAAGCGGTGCATCTGTTTGTGGAAGATGTGCCCGGCGGCAGCCGCATCGTGCTGGACGAAACCGGCAATGTAGACGACGCCAATCCTGCCTGGTCGCCGGACGGGGAATGGATCGCCTTTGGCCGCAAAATTATTCGCGCCAACACGGGCCGCCAACTGTGGCTGGCCCGCCCTGACGGCTCGGAAGCGTATCCGCTGACGAAAGGGTTTACGATTCAACACGGCCAACCTCGCTGGTCGCCGGACGGCCGTACCCTTCTCTTCCAACGCGCCGACCTCTCCCTGCCTGAACCCCGCCCTTCCCTTTGGCTGCTGGATGTGGCAAGTGGCGAGATGCGAGAGATACGGCCGTCGGGGATGCTGCCGGTCTGGCTGCCAGATAGGGCAGGTTAGTTAAAAAAACCTGCCGGGCCACCTGCGACTTCAGAGAAATGCTAACGTTTTGTTCAGCGGGTGCAGCGGGTGCGAGAAAAAACCAATGTCTTTGCTGCCAAGACTACTTTGCACATCACAACCTTAAAGGGCAAATCGGCCCCGATCTCGCACTCCGCTGCAACATTTGTTAGCAAGTTACATGCGCCAAATTATGCAAATTCGATTTTTAATTGTCTGCCTACCGCTCTTGCCAGACGGTCTAAAGAATCTAATGTAATGGCTGTGTTGTCTGGATCAAGTAGGCGATCTAATTGCGAGCGACTGGTGTGCATTTTGTTAGCAATTTCGGATTTTGTTAGGTTTGTTTCTGCCATAATATCTTCAATCTGCAAGGCAAGAAGTCGCTTTTGTGCTTTAGTAGATACGTCTTCCAAGATACCTTCCTCAGCCAAGAAATTATCGAAGTTACTGCCACTATACTGGTTTTTCTTCATCAGATTACCATCCACTTTGCCACAAGTCTCTACGAGACCGGGCCAACTTTAAAGCGCTGCTTGGCGTCTTCTGAGATTTTTTGATAATGCCATGTAATAGCACCATTTGATTACCCCGGACAGTAAAAAATATGCGAACAATACGACCACCAATCAGACGGGGTCGAACTTCCCATAGACTCGCCTCAATTTTGCGAACAATAGGCATACCTAACGGCCATCGAAATTGAACAAGTTTAATATCTTTACCAATTACTTTACGGTCTTCCTTATCTAAATCCTTAAGCCAATCGCGTACAGGCTCTCGTCCTAACTTAGTACGGAAGAAGACTACAGTGAGAATTGGGTCGCCATTCACACACTCAATTGTACCACAAAAAGTACAATTCGCAGGATTCTACGATGAGATACTGTGACCTTACGTTTATAACCATGGCTAACGCTTTGATAACCAGCCCACCCGGCACACAAAAACCGATCTAGCCAGCTTTGTTCAACGCCTGCTTCACCGGCTGGCGAGGGTGAGCCAACAACTCGGCCACTCCCAATGAGTTCCAAAAAAAGCCGATCTCGCCAGTCCGCGTGCAAGCGATGTTGGGCGGATTTTGACCAAAACCCGACTCAACTTACTTGACTAACAATAACCAAGACCTTTGCTATAGCAAAAAACCTGTGAATTGGCGGTATGTGTTGGCAATTTATGGCGTGGGGTAAGGGGAAATCGCCACAACAATATCTATTTATCTGTAACTACTCCAGCTTCAAGCCCTACCCCCCAATATGGCCCAGTACAATTTGAGTCCGCAGGGATACTATCAGGTGTAACGTAAAGGGGGTATTCGCCACCGCTAACCCAAATATGTTGCCCTGTTTTAACCAAGACATCTTTTTCACCGTTTAGTACTTGTATTGTTTTACCTTCCACGTGATATGAAAAATCATGAGGCCATATGAGTACATATTTTCGACCTGTGCTAGCCTCTTCAAGGTAAAGGCAATTATCAATTAACTTCAATTCACCTTGAAGTTTAGCATCATGATATCCTCCCTTCTGTTGTAAGGGAAATAGTATTGTTAGCTCTTGTTGAGATGTGGTTAAAGATGGATTTGATGAAGAGGCATCATTTGGCTTGATATCGCTGCATCCTGTTAACAATTGTGTGAACGATACGAAACATACAAACACCAGTCGTATACGTCGTATGTAATGTAATAACATGTTCTACTCCTTTTTAGAAATTTTCATTTCTTGGTGCAGTAGCAAAACTAGCGAGGAAAACACCTCTTTTTTGTAATGGTCAGCGGTTAGTTAAAATCAAAACAACCACAAACGATTAGCAAACTCATTGGGCGAGAGACCCGGAATAGGCAAACCTTGATGAGGACGGTCATTATACTCCTGCCAGAAAAGG
>JALUPA010000249.1 GCA_027054335.1 Ardenticatenaceae bacterium | reverse complement strand
CCCCGGCGTTCCCCAGGCGGGCGCAGATGAGCGTGTCCGGCTGCCGCGTGTGCATGACGACGACGGCGTTGGCCCCGTGCAGCTGCTTGAGGGTTTGGCGCACGGCCGTATCAAAATCCAGCCCCGATTCCAGATACCGCTCTACCAACTGAGCAATCACTTCCGTATCCGTATCTGACTCAAAACGCACCCCTTCCATCTGCAATTCCTCACGCAGGACGGCGAAATTTTCTACGATACCGTTGTGTACCAGAACGACACGGCCGTTCATACTCACGTGGGGATGGGCATTCCGTTGGCTGGGTTCCCCGTGCGTGGCCCAGCGCGTATGGCCGATAGCAATATGCCCTTGCAAGGGAGATTGGGCCATCATCGTTTCCAGATTGACCAGTTTGCCCACGTCACGGCGCAGGGAGATACGGCCGTTTTCCTCCAGCGTGGCAATCCCCGCCGAATCATACCCCCGGTACTCCAGCCGTTTCAACCCTTGCAGCACCACAGACGGCGCCGGCCGCGGCCCGATATAACCTACAATACCACACATAATGAACCTCCATTGGTTGCGTAATGCGTGAAGGTGTGAGACGTGATGCGTGTGACGTGAAAACGTAACGCATCTGGGCGCTCACTCTTGACGCATAACAATATGGCGGCGTTCCCTGAATTGTCGTAAACGTTGGGGGACGCCCCTTCTCTCATTTGGTAATCAGGAATCGGTGATCGGTAACTGATTACCGATTACTGATTGCCGGTTACTGACAATCGCCACACGCCCTGCGTTTTGTCGGCCGGTTACCCGCGCCGGTTTGTCGCAGAACTTCTGGAAGGGGCATAGAAACAGAGTGTGGCATCCCTGGAAGGCATCCGCTGATCTCTCGATTTTCCTAAATAATTTCACCGAAATTATAAATTTCACCAGAAATTATAAAGTTAACACCCGCCTCGCGGCGGGGAACCTTCGCCTCGTCAACCTGCTTTCATTCACCGGTTACCGTCCACCAATAACCGATTACTGAAACCAGGCCCATGCGCTAATCTTGCCCTTGTTAAACAGTAACCATTTTTAGTTAGTTGCCCTCGTTTGTCAATAGAAAAGGTACGAAACTTATCTTTCTTTTCATATTGCGATTGACACCCAAAACGTTTTGGTTTATACTGTTAATGTTCCCAAAACGTTTTGGGAATGTTCTGGCAAATGACCCGTTGGCTGCTTTAGGAAGAGGAGCAACACAACTTGGCCGTAACATTAAAAGACCTGGCCCGTGAATTGGGCATCTCCATAACGACGGTGTCGCGGGGGTTGGCTGGTTACGATGACGTAGCCGAAGATACCCGGCAGCGTATCCTGGATACAGCGGATCGCCTGGGTTATCAGCCCAATCTGACCGCGCGTCGTTTGCAAAAACAGCAAACCGGCATTTTGGGTTTCATTATGCCTACGTTTGGCCCCCGCTTTTCTGACCCCTTTTTCAGTGAATTTATCGCCGGTATCGGCAATGAAGCCGCCAACCACGATTATGATCTTTTAGTTTCCACCCACGCCCCGGACAGCGATGGTGAACGAAAGACGTACCAGCGGGCGGTGACGCGGGCCTGGGTGGACGGGCTGATTGTGGTGCGCACCCGTGAGGAAGATGCCCGTATCCAATTACTCTCCCAGCACAAATTCCCCTTTGTGGCTTTTGGCCGTACAGACGACGAGTATGATTTCCCCTACGTAGATGAAGATGGCGAAGCGGGGATGCGCACTCTGGTACAGCATTTCATTGACCTGGGACACCGGCGTATTGCCTTTATCAGCCCCCCTTCCGGGTTGATGTTTGGCCGTTATCGCCTCAAAGGTTTTCGGGATACGATGGCGGACAATGGCTTACCGGTACTGCCCGGCTGGATTGTGGAAGGGGATATGACCCAGCGGGGTGGAGCGGAACTAACTGAACAAATTCTGGCCCTGACGCCCCGGCCCACGGCTATTCTGGCCGGGAATGATTTGATGGCGCTGGGGGTGATGACCCGTGTGCAGCAGCAGGGCCTGACGGTAGGAGAAGATATTGCCGTGGGCGGTTTTGACGATATTCCCCTGGTGGAACATACGAACCCGCCCCTGACGACTATTCATCAACCCATTTACGAAATCGGCCGCCGTACTTGCGCCATGCTGATTGATATTATTAACGGCCGTGCCCCCACCAACCCCCATGTTTTGTTAACCCCTACCCTTGTCGTTCGCGCGTCAAGCGGTCCACCTATAGCCTGATAAGGAGGTGAGCATATCGTAGATGAGTTAGAGACAAGCATTCCGGTAATATCCGTTGTTTATTTTGAGCATAGTTTCAAAAAGGAGACCCTGTTATGAAGAAAAGATGGATTATCATTACCCTTTTGTTGTTAGGTGGTATTGTGTTGGCTGCCTGTCAACCGCAGACTGTGGAAGTTACCCGTGTTGTTACCGAAAAAGAAACGGTTACGGAAACGGTAGAAGTTACCCGCGTTATCACTGAGACTGTCGTGCAGGAAGGTGAGGCGGTGGAAGTGACCCGTGTTGTTGAAGTGCCGGCCGAACCGACCGAGAAAGTTGTCGTTGAGTTCTGGACGACAGACAACGAAGCGGAGCGGGTGGATACCTACGAAGCCGTCGCGGCTCGTTTCATGGAAGCAAATCCGAATATCGAAGTACGGATTGTGCCTATCGAGGAAGCCGGTATTACTCAGCGTATCGCCACGGCTCAGGCAGCTAATCGTCTGCCGGACATCGTGCGGATGGGTATTGAGCGTGTGGCTGCCTTTGCTGCTGATGGTATTCTGGACGAAGATGCGGCTACGGCCGTTATCCAAGGCATTGGCGAAGACGACTTCCGCGAAGGCCCGCTGCAAATGGTCACGGACGTAGCCACCGGCAAGTATGCGGCTGTGCCTTACGATGGTTGGATTCAAGCCATTTGGTACCGCGAAGACGTGTTCAACGAACTTGGTCTGGAACCGCCCACCACCTGGGAAGCCCTCAAAACCTCCTGTGAAGCCCTGCCCGGCAACGCCGACATGCTGTACGGTATTACCCTGGGTACAGACCCCGGCCAGAATTACGGCCAACAGGTGTTTGAGCAATTCGCCATCTCCAACAACGCCTGGCCGTTTGACGCTGAAGGCAATGTGACCATGAACACGCCGGAAATGATCGAAGCTCTGGACTTCTACACCAGCCTGCAGGATTGCGCGGCTCCCGGCCCGCAGTACTGGCGCGGCGCGCGGGAAAACTACGAGCTGGGTCAGGCTGGTATGCTTTTCTACAGCACCTACATCATGGATGACCTGGTAGAAGGCTCCGGCCTGGAAGGCGGCGGTAATGTAGAACTGGTCATACCGGACCTGGCGGCCAATACTGGCTTTGCGCCAGAACTGAAAGGCCCCAATGGCGCACCGGCTTCCTACGGCCAGCTTGTGGCCCTGGGCATCATGCAGGGCGCCGATCCGGAAGTGCAGCAAGTGGTGGAATACTTCCTCACCGAAGGATACGGCGACATCATTGGTCTGGCTCCGTTTGGCAAAGTGCCTGTGCTGAAGAGCGCGGTTGAAGATTGGAAGACCTCCAGTGAATACTTCGCCAACTACTCGGATGAAACGCTGGATCAAATTGCCAATGGGTTCGATTCCATGCAGCGTTGGCTCTTCCGCCCCGACTACGACGCCACACAGCGCGCGGTCATTGGCGACATTGAAGGCCGTCTGTTGATTCCTACGGTTATCAGCAACATCATCGAAGGTACGATGACGCCGGAAACGGCCGCTCAATTCCTGCAAGAAGAAGTTGAGAAGATGTACGCTGACCGTCAAGCGGAACAGTAAACAGTAATCGGTAAGTAGTAATCGGTTATCGGTATACAGTTACCGATAACCGATTACCAGCCACCGATTACCGAAAAGAGGGGAAAAATCATGTCTACGGCGACTTCCTCCACCACTCCGTCTCCTGCCAAACATAATAAAAACCGCTGGAAATCGCTGCATGCTCAGGAGTCGCGGCTGGCCTGGATTCTGATTTTACCTACAGCACTTATTGTGTTTGGGCTGGTTATATTTCCGGCCATTTTTAGTATCTGGATCAGCTTTCACCGCGTCGGTCTGGATAATCTGAATGATGTTTTCAACGCTCCGTATGTGGGCTTTAAAAATTACCAGTCGGTCATCAATGATTTTGCTTTTAAGCCTGGCCCTTTGCCGGTTGATTGGGATCAAGCCAACTTTTTGGGGAAAATCTGGCTGCTGTTGACCAAATGGAGTTGGGGAGCGGCTCTAACCAGCATTATTTACTCTTTTGTGTCTACAGCCTGGACCGTGTTTTTGGGTTTGGTAGCGGCGCTGTTGTTGAACCGGCCATTTCGGGGGCGGGGGGTGACGCGCACGACGTTCCTTTTTGCCTATATTGCCCCTATTGTGGGGGTGGCTTTTGTCTGGCGCTGGATTTTGGACCCACGGCCGTCTGGCGTTCTGAATGATGTGCTGCTGAATTTGGGTGTTATAGATGCACCTATGGCTTATCTTTCTACGCGCGGGTTGGCGTTGCTTTTGGTGATCCTGTTTACCGGCTGGCGTTATTTCCCCTTTGTCATGCTCATGGTGCTGGCCCGGCTGCAAGCAATTGACGGCACTTTGTATGAAGCGGCTGAAGTAGACGGGGCTAATACCTGGCAGCAGTTCCGCAACGTCACTTTGCCGGAACTGCGTTACGTTCTGGGCGCGTTGTTCCTCCTCCGTCTTATCTGGACATTCAACAAATTTGATGACATCTTCCTGCTCACCGGCGGCGGGTTTGGCACCAAAGTTTTACCCATCCTCACCGTCGAATTCAGTTTCAGGTTGCGTGATTTTGGCAAGGGGGCAGCCGCCGGCATGATTTTGCTGGCTATTCTGGCCGTGTTCCTGGTGGTATATGTGGCTACAGTGATGAGAAATACGGAGGAAACATAATGGGTACGGCTACGCAGCATAAAAACAAAAATATTCTGGAGTACACTGCACAACATCTAAATTGGAAGCGGTTTATCTTTTTGATGCTGCTTTTTGCCTTTCTGGCATTCATTATTTTCCCTTTTTACTGGATGGTTAGTTCTTCCTTCAAAACCAGAGCCGAGATCGGGGGGCGGGAACCGGTGTACATCCCTTCCTCCTTAAATCTGGAAGCGTATCGTGAGCTTTTTGATCCCAATCAACCTAATTTTCAAAATTTTGGCCGGGCTATTCTCAACAGTTTAATCATTGCTGTGCCTACTGCTCTTATCACCGTTACTTTTTCTGCTCTGGGGGCGTATGCCATTGCCCGGCTGCATTTCTGGGGGAAAAACGGGATGCTCAATGGGATATTACTGATCTATCTATTTCCAGGAGTGCTGATCATCATTCCTTTGTTTGCCATGCTGGCTCGTTTGGGGACAATGCTGGGTTTTAACGTGCAAGACAATCTGGGCGTTCTGGTTTTTACTTATCTGGCGCAAACGCTGCCGGTAGGCTTGTATATGCTGACCAATTATTTCCGCACCATTCCCGATGAAATTGAGCAGGCCGGCCTGATTGACGGGTGCAGCCGTTTTGGCGTTATTTGGCGTATTACCATGCCTTTGGCTGTACCGGCGCTTATTTCTGTGGGCATTTATACGTTTATGATTGCCTGGAATGAGTTTCTGTATGCTTTTGTGTTCTTGAATGACCGCGCGATGTTCACTATGCCTATTTCCATCAACACTATCTTTAACGACCCGTCACCGCGTCCTCACGTGGTTATGGCTGCGGCCACAATTATGACGATTCCGGTGATGATTCTTTTCTTGTCCATGGAACGTTATCTGGCAGAAGGTTTGTCTGCTGGTGGGGTTAAGGGATAATAAGCAAACCTTATCATTCAACAGCAACATACGGAGATTGGGGATTGGAGACTTCGTCGTGAGCGTTCAGTCGAACGATTGGAGATATCAGTTTCCAGTCTCTCATTTCCCCAACAACGACAACAATGGAAAAGCAGTTGCACGATCACCTGGCATTTTTATATGGTGAAGATCGGGCTGATCTTCTTACACGCCGTTTAGGGGAGCAATTAGCCTTATTTCGGGCGGAATGTCCTGACCTTACGGCCGTAAACAACCGTCAGCGCATCAGCGAAAAAGACGCCATCCTCATCACCTACGGCGACATGGTGCAGCAGCCGGGCCAAAAACCGCTGGCAACGTTGGCTGACTTTTTACCCCGATACCTGAACGGCCGTATCAGCACCATCCACCTCCTGCCCTTTTTCCCTTACTCATCCGACGATGGTTTTTCTGTGATTGATTATAAACAGGTCAACCCGGCCTGGGGGAATTGGCACGACGTGGCGGCCATTGGCCGCTCTTTTCGCCTGATGTTTGACGCCGTTGTCAACCATATTTCGGCTGAGAGCGACTGGTTTCAGGCATTTTTGCGGGAGGAACGGCCGTATACCGATTATTTCATCACCGTAGACCCTGGCGCTGACCTGTCCCCTGTCTTCCGCCCCCGTTCCCTGCCTTTGCTCACGCCGGTAGAAACCCCTTCCGGCACAAAATACGTCTGGACGACGTTCAGCGCGGACCAGATTGACTTGAACTACGCCAACCCGGACGTCTTGTTTGCCGTGCTGGACGTGCTGCTCTTTTACGTGGCGCGTGGCGCGGAGTTCATCCGGCTGGACGCCATCGCCTACATCTGGAAGGAGATTGGCACATCTTGCATCCATCTGCCGCAAACCCACGAGATCGTTAAGCTGATGCGCACTGTGCTGGACATCGTAGCCCCGCAGGTGAGCCTGATTACAGAGACCAACGTGCCCCATGAGGATAATATTGCTTATTTTGGCGACGGCCGTAACGAAGCCCAAATGGTCTACAATTTTTCTCTGCCGCCCTTGACGCTGCACGCCTTCCACACTGGCAGCGCGGAAACGCTTTCCCAATGGGCGGCTACGCTGGAAACGCCTTCGGAACAAACCGCTTTCTTCAACTTTTTGGCCTCGCACGACGGGATTGGGGTGCAGCCGGCAAAGGGGTTGTTGTCGGATACGGCCGTAGCGGAGATGGCGGCGCGGGTAGAAGCGTTAGGCGGCTATGTTTCCTATAAGACCAACGGCGATGGCAGCCAAAGTGCTTACGAACTGAACATCAATTATCTGGACGCGCTGGGAAATCCGGACAAACCGGACGAACCGGCGGAATGGCTGGCGCGCCGTTTTTTGGCGGCCCAGGCAATCATGCTGGCTTTGCGCGGCGTGCCCGGCATTTACTTTCACAGCCTCTTTGGTTCGCGCAATTGGCGGGCAGGGGTAGAGATAACCGGGCAAAAACGCACCCTCAATCGGCAAAAGTTGCCGCGCGGCCCCTTGGAACAGGAACTGGCCGACCCCCATTCTTTGCGGCATCGTGTGTTCAGCGGTTATCAGAAATTGCTGGCGGCCCGCACGGCCGATCCCGCTTTTCATCCCAATGGCGGGCAGGAGATTGTGGCTTGTGATACGGCCGTTTTTGCTTTGTGGCGCACTTCCCCGGACGGCCGTAGCCGGATTCTCTGCCTGCAAAATGTGTCCGGCCAACCGCGTGACCTCATTTTACCCGTAACCGGTGCTGCCCGGCTGGTGGATTTGCTGGGGGCCGGCAAATTTACCGCCAGCCAAAACACCCTGCGCCTGACAATTTTGCCTTACGGCGTTCTTTGGTTAAAAAAGGTGTAGCGTGGTTTGTGCCCGGACCGGGCATATGCTATGCTGTCATGCAGGCGCGGGAGATAAAATATGACAACAATTACCTTGAATTTACCCAGACGATTGATACAACGGGCTGAACAGGCATCTCTTATCTTGCAAAAACCGGCAGAAGATGTCTTAACCGACCTGTTAGATGTTGTTTTGCCGGATACAACAGATGCGCCACCCGAATTGCAGGAAGAACTGGCCTGCATGAGTTGTGGTTTCGGCCAAAGTCACCGAATGCAATTCGGCGTCTGAGACAGGAAACGTGCTGAAGCACGTTGAAGGCACGTTATCCTCAGTGCGCTTTAGCGTACTTTCTGTCTCAGGCCAGGATTTGCAATCCTAGTCTGGAATCCCTCCTCTGGAGGCGGCCAAGCTGGCTTTTGTTTTGGAGCTTTTGTTTTGGAGCATATGGGGCACACGGTTTGCTTCTGTGCCGGGGAACTGGTGATTGAGCTGCTGGCTCGTCTGAATGATCCCCGCGCCAAACTGGTCATCACCCATCACGCGGGGGATGAGGGGCTGGACTATTTGCACCAGTTGCAGGAGATGGCCACAGCGCAGAACGTGGATTTGCGCTACGTGGCGGATATGGTGGGGGATATGCGGCAGGAATTGGCCGACGGCCGTAAAATCTACACCCTCTGGGACGCCTGCCCCCACGCTGATTTTGTCACTTACCCCAGCCTGTACGAGGGGTTTGGCAACGCGCTTATCGAGACAGTCTGCTTCCGCAAACCGGCCCTGGTGAACCGGTATTCCGTTTACGTGGACGACATTGTTCCCTGTGGTTTCCAATTTGTAGAAATTGATGGCGCGATAACGGACGAGGCGGTTACGGCCGTGCGTGACCTGCTCACCCATTTAGACACGAATTGCACAAATTTTCACGAATCACGAATCACGTCTCAGGAGGTTATTATGAAAGCAATGCAGTTACGCGCCCCCAAACCTGTTAGCGATGACCCGCTGGTTTTGACGGATACGGCCGTACCCAATCCTGCCCCCGGCCAAATCCGCCTCAAAGTCAGCGTGTGCGGCGTCTGCCATACCGATTTACACACCGTCGAAGGCGAACTGGAACTGCCCCGTCTGCCCCTCATCCCCGGCCACGAAATTGTCGGTGTGGTGGAAGCATTAGGTAAGGGCGTGACCCGGCATCAGGTGGGCGACCGGGTGGGGGTGGCCTGGGTCAACTGGACGTGCGGCAAATGCGATTATTGCCGCCGCGGGTTGGAGAATTTGTGCCCCCAAGCCCGTTTTACCGGCCTGCACGCCGACGGCGGCTACGCTGAATACGTCGTTGTGGACGAAAACTTTGCCTACCCCCTGCCACCCGTCTTTGCCGACGTGCACGCCGCCCCTCTGCTGTGTGCCGGGATTGTGGGCTACCGTTCCCTGCGTCTGAGCGGCATTCAGCCGGGTGAGCGGTTGGGGCTGTACGGCTTTGGGGCCAGCGCCCATCTGGTCATTCAGGTGGCCCGCCATTGGGATTGTGAGGTGTACGTCTTCACCCGCAGCCCGGCGCACCGGGAACACGCGCGGGAGTTAGGTGCGGTGTGGAGGGGCGGTGCGGAAGATATGCCCCCGGAATTGCTGGACGCCAGTGTCACTTTTGCTCCGGCCGGCTGGATTATCCCCCAGGCGCTGCGCCATTTACGGCCGGGCGGCACGGTAGCCATCAACGCCATCCACATGAGTCCCATCCCGGAAATACCCTATCATCTCATCTACGGCGAGCGGGTCGTGCGCAGCGTGGCTAACTTCACCCGCTACGACGCCGAAGCGTTCTTGCGTCTGGCCGGTGAAATCCCCATCCGTACAGACGTGGAAACGTTCCCTCTCGCCGAGGCCAACGACGCGCTGCGGCAGATGAAAGCCAGTCAAATTCAGGGAGCGGCCGTGTTAGAGATTTTGTAGGTCAATTTTGCAAAATTGACCTACGACATCTTCACCACAATGTCGCTCAAAATATCGGCCGCTTCGTCAATGCGGTCGGCCGTGTTGCTCAGATGGCGGTACACTTCGCGCCGCTTGAGGATTTCCACCATACCGGCCAAATCTTCCGGTGCGGTGAACAGTTCGGCCAGGGCGCGGCGGTATGCTTTTTCCACCCGCGTTTCCATCTTTTTGGCTCGCATGGCGTGGTCATTGGCGTCGTGGGGGTTGTCTTTCAGGCAGTGCATGGCCAGCAGCAGCTCTTCTGCGCCATTGTGAATTAGCGTGGCAATTTTCATCATAAATTCGTTGGATTCCAGTTTGAATAACACCAACTCATCGGTGGTAGTGTAGGCGTAATCCACCACGTCGTCTAGGTCGCGGGACAGGGCGTATAAATCTTCCCGGTCAATGGGGGTGACGAAGGTGTCGCTTAATGCTTTTACCAGTTGCCGCCGCACTTTGTCAGCTTGTTTTTCTACTTGCCGCGTTTCTTTTTTGCGCTGTTTGTTGGGTTCTTCCAGATAGGTTAGCACCATACCGGTGGCCTCTACCGCATATTCTGCCTGTTGGATAAGCAAATCGAAGAAAAGGTCTTGCTGGGGATTGAAAAAAGTTTTGATTGATTCGAGCATAGGAATCCTCACTACCAGGTAATGTTGAGTTGGATGATGAGCGCTTGTAGCGCATAAAAAATGATGGCAGCCATGAGCATCGTGGCCGGGACGGTAAATACCCAGGCCACACCCATTTCGTAAAAGACGCCCCAGCGGACTTTGCTGATGCGCTCGGCGGAACCGACGCCGGCGATGGTGGAACTGACAGTCTGGGTGGTGCTGACGGGACCGCCAAAGATGGCTGCCCCGGCAATAACGGCCGCTGAGGTTGCCTGGGAAGCAAAGCCGTGTACGGGCCGGATACGGTAAAATTTGTCACCCAGCTTTTTGATGATTTCCCGCCCGCCCAGCAATGTGCCCAGGGCAATGGAAGCGGCGCTGGCAAAAATGACCCACAACGGCACGCCAAATTCTGATTGCAGGCCGAGGGCTACCAGCCCCAGAGCGATGATGCCCATGGTTTTTTGGGCGTTGTTGGCTCCGTGACTGAGGGCCAGGGATACGGCCGTTACCGTTTGCACTCGTTTGAAAGTGATGTTGATGCTTGGCGTTGCCCCACGGGTGAAGAAAAGCGTCAGGCGCATCACCAGATACCCGCCGGCCAAACCCAGGATGGGGGAGATGGCTAAAGCCAGGCCAATCTTCATCAGGCCGGATACTTCCAGAACGGATGGCCCGCTGCTGGCTAAAATGGCCCCCACGAGGCCGCCAATCAGCGAATGGGAGGAACTGGCCGGAATGCCCCAGCGTCCGGTCATTGCCTTCCACAAAATGGCGGCCAGCAGCGCGGCGATGAGGACCGGCACGGTGATGTAGCGGGGGTCGGCAATGCCTTTACCGATGGTGGTAGCCACGGCCACGCCAAAGAGAAATGGGCCAATAAAGACGGCTGCTCCGGCCAGCAATAATATGAGGCGCATAGGCATAGCGCGGGAAAAGATAACTGTAGCGACAAGATTGCCGCTGCCGGTATACCCGTCAAAGAAACCAAATGTAAGGGCTAATAAGCAAATAACGATGAGAAGAATAATAGTCACTGTCCCCCTGATTTTACACATCCTGTCAAGGCAGCCAAATTTGGATTGACGATTTGGGGTTTTCGCTTTAGGATTCAGCCTTATGATAGCCCGGCTTGATTCCCGTTTTCAATCGCAGTCGCCCCGGTTACGGCCGTCGGGCGGCCAGCGTGCGCCCCGGAAGAGCGGTGTTTTTATTGGCGGGATGACGGCCGTATTTCTGCTCTGGCTTACGTACCGTCTGGTCGTCCAGCCGGAATGGGCCACTCATTTACCCGGCGTGTTGGGAGAAATGCTGCATCTGGCGGAAGCGGCGGGGTTGGTCACGTTGGGTTTGTTGTGGGGTGTGGTCTGGCTGCGGCGGGGTGGAGAGACGGCCGTAACCGTCCAGCCGCTGGATTTGGCGCAGTTGTATGAACTCAGTCCGGCGGAATTTGAGCGGTACGTGGCCGGCTTGTTCCGTAAAAAAGGGTATCAGGTGCAAATGCGCGGTCGCAGCGGGGATTTGGGGGTGGATATACTGCTGACGAAGGCGGACGGCCGTCGGGCTATTGTGCAATGCAAGCGGTATCGCAACAAAGTGGGGCCGGACGTGGTACGTGAACTATACGGCACACTCATCCACGAGCAGGCAGACCACGCTTTTCTGGTGACGACGGCCGATATTTCCGCTTCTGCCCGCCGCTGGGCCGAAGGCAAACCGATGACGTTGATTGATGGGGAAGAGTTGAGTTATATTGCGGGCGTGATGCGTGATGCGTGATGCGTGTTTCGTATTGCGTAAGACGTTCTCATACGCAATACGCAAATATGAACCAAGGGGTAAATCGAATGAAAGTTCAAGGGAATACATTTCTGATAACAGGGGGAAGTTCTGGTTTGGGGGCTGGCTGTGCCCGGCGTTTGGTGGGGCAGAACGGCCGTGTGGTGATTGTAGATTTGAATGCGGCGGCGGGGGAGCAGTTGGCCGCGGAGTTGGGCGCTAACGCCTTGTTTGTGCGGGCGGACGTGACCAGTGAGGTAGAGGTGAATATGGCCGTGGCCGCCGCCCGTGAGCAATTTGGCGCCCTCAACGGCGTCATCAACTGCGCCGGGGTGGCCATTGCTGCCAAAGTGTTGAATCGGGACGGTAGCCCGCATGATTTGGGCCGATTTAACAAGGTGATTCAGGTCAATCTGGTAGGCACATTCAACGTCATTCGTCTGGCCGTTCCGGCAATGGCTGAAGCTGACCCAAACGATGAAGGTGAGCGGGGCGTGATTATCAATACTGCTTCCGTGGCTGCCTTTGACGGGCAAATTGGACAGGCGGCCTATTCTGCCAGCAAGGGTGGTATTGTGGGCATGACGCTGCCTGTTGCCCGTGAGTTGGCCCGTTACGGCATTCGCGTTGTCACCATAGCCCCCGGCATTTTTGAGACGCCTATGCTGGCCGGACTGCCGGAAAAAGCGCGACTTTCCCTGGGCCAGCAGGTTCCCTTTCCCTCCCGGCTCGGCCGGCCGGACGAATACGCCATGTTAGCCCAACAAATTATCGAGAACCCTATGCTCAATGGCGAAACGATTCGGCTGGACGGGGCTATTCGCATGGCCCCTAAGTAAAAAGTAATTGGGTAAATGGGTAATTGCTTAGTTACCCATTTACCCAATTACTGGTAACATAATAGTATCTTTAATTGTAACGGAGTAAATAAATGACCATTGCAACAACAGAAAAAACCTCTGTTGTGGGAATACGCTTTCAAAAACTGGGAAAACTTTACCATTTTAGAGTGGGGCGTCACAAGGATATTGATCCGGGCGACTATGTGCTGGTAGAAACGCAACGCGGCCGACAGCTTGGTCAGGTTATCAGCTATATTGACACAGCCAAAGTGCATCGCAAGAAAGGGATGCGCACGGTGGAGCGGAAGGCGACGCCGCGGGATATGGTGATGAAGCAGGTGTGGGAGTCTAAAGAACTGGACGCGCTCATCACTTGTCGGGAAATGGCCGCCAATCTGGGTTTGGATGACGCTAAGTTTGTCAAGGCTGAATACAGTTTTGACGGTTCCTGGTTGACGATTCATTACTCGACGGAAAACAAGAATCTGAATATCCGTGCCTTGCAGAAAGCATTGGGCAAGCAGTTTAATACTCGTGTTGAGATGCACTTAATCGGGCCGCGGGATGTGGCTAAAATTATGGGTGGGTACGGCGCTTGTGGCGCGCCTCGCTGCTGCTCTACCTTTTTGACCGAGTTTAGCCCCATTTCTATTCGCATGGCTAAAGCGCAGGGGATTTCTTTAAGTCCGCAAGAGATTACCGGGATGTGCGGCCGTTTGCGCTGCTGCCTTATCTACGAGTATGAACAATATGTGGAGGCGAAGAAGACGCTGCCTAAAAT
>JALUPA010000248.1 GCA_027054335.1 Ardenticatenaceae bacterium | reverse complement strand
CCAGGTGCATGATGGTGGACAGCAAGGGCATTTTGGGGCCGCACCGCCGGGATTTGGAGATGCGGCGGCATGAATACGTAGATAAATGGCGCTTGTGCCAAACCACCAATGGCGAACTGCGTCAGGGTGGCATCCCGGAAGCGCTGGAAGGCGTGGACGTGGTGATTGCCCTCTCCAAACCAGGGCCGGGAACCATCAAACCGGAATGGGTGGAACGCATGAATGAGGACGCCATCGTCTTCGCCTGCGCCAATCCGGTACCGGAAATATGGCCCTGGGAAGCGCAGGCCGCCGGGGCCAGAATTGTGGCCACCGGCCGGTCGGACTTCCCTAATCAGGTGAACAATTCGCTGGGCTTCCCCGGTATTTTCCGCGGGGCGCTGGATGTGCGGGCGCGCACCATTACGGATGAGATGTGTTTCGCCGCCGCCGAAGCGTTAGCCAACCAGATCGGCGACCGGCTGGATGAGGCGCATCTCCTGCCCACGATGGATGAGTGGGAGGTATTTCCGCGGGAAGCGGCGGCCGTGGGTATGAAGGCCCAGGATCAAGGCATGGCCCGTCTGGAAAAGAGCTACGACGAACTTTTGGAACACGCTATGAGCATGATCGGCCGTTCCCGCAAACTGACCAAAATGATGATGGAGGAAGGGTTTATTGCGGAAGCGCCAGAGGAGTAATCAGGTGACAGTCACTGGCAAGCTACACTTGCTAAAGTGACTGTCACCTCATGTGAGGTGAACCATGTACGACTTAATTGTAATTGGCGGCGGCCCGGCTGGGTTAACGGCCGCTATCTATGCCATTCGGAAACGGTTGAATGTGCTGCTGATTTCTAAAGATTTGGGCGGTAAGACAAACTACCATCTGGATTTGCCGGATCAGGAAAGCTATCAGGTAATCAACGGGGTAGAAATTGTCAACAAGTTCAAGAATGAGCTGGAATACCTGAAATTTGCCCGGCATATGGAGCCGGTGGTGAAGGTAGAAAAGGATGACGGCCGTTTTGTCGTCCATACCAAAGGCGGCGGCGAACTGCCCACCAGAGCCGTCATCATTGCTACCGGGGCGCGGCAGCAGTTGATGAATGTGCCCGGGGAACGGGAATATCTCTCGAAGGGGTTGTGCTACTCGGCCTTGAGCTACGCGCCGCTGTTCATTGACAAAGATACGGTGGTCATCGGCGAAGGCGAGTTGGCCCTGCGCTCGGCAGCGGAACTGGCGACGGTGGCCCATCACGTGCATGTGGTAGGGACGTCCCACGAGATGCTGGAAACGCCGCTGGGACAAAAACTGGTCAAAGCCAAAAACGTGACTGTTCTGGAAGATTACCGCGTGGCTCGCGTGGCCGGCAATGGCTACTGCAACAAGGTCATCGTGCAAAGCCCGGACGGGGAAGAGATGGCTCTGGAAGCAGACGGTACGTTTGTGGAAAAGGCGTTGACGCCCAACGTAGAAATGGTGGCTGATCTGGTAGAGCAGGATGAACGGGGCTTCATCAAAGTAGACCCGTACAACCGCACCAGTATGCCCGGTGTTTTTGCTGCCGGAGATGTGACGAACATCTACGCGGAGCAAGTTTTGGTAGCGGTAGGCGAAGGTGTGAAAGCGGCACTGAGCGCGTATGAGTATTTGCTGCCGATGTTGTAGTGATATGCGTTGGTAATTGGGTAACTGAGTAATTACCAATTACACCAAGCTAATGATCAACAAAACCTCAACCCAATCTAAACCGGCAGCCGCGCTTGTCGTGGGCGGGGGCATTGCCGGGATGCGGGCAGCGCTGGATTTGGCTGACGCCGGATTGAAGGTGTATCTAGTGGAACATACGCCTTGTCTGGGCGGCCGTGTGGCCCAATTGGGTTATATGTTTCCCCAACATGACTGCGTTCTCTGCCGGGGCACGCCGGATCACGGCTATGGCTGCACGCGCCCTTCTATCTCGCCGGCGTATGTGCAGCACAACCAGCATCCCAACATCGAAATAATGACCAATACGCGGGTGGAGGACATTGCCGGTCAGGCCGGCGATTTTACGGTATCCCTGCGTCACGAACCGCGTTACGTCAGCCAGGCACGTTGTATTGATTGCGGTTACTGCGCCGAGGTGTGCCCGGTAGAGTTACCGGACAGCTACCAGCAGGGGATGTTGACGCGCAAAGCCATCTACAAAACGGCCGCGCGCGCCGCCCCCAATACGTATGTGATTGATCGTGGGCCGTATTGTAATGAGTGCGGCAAATGTGCAGCAGTCTGCCCGACCAAGGCCATTGATCTGGACGAACAACCACGGCTGGATTCGGTTCACGTGGGAGCCATCATTCTGGCGTTAGGGTTTAATGTGTATGACCCGACGGAATTGGAAGAATTGGGTTACGGCCGTTTCCCCAACGTGATTGACGCCATGAAATACGAACGGTTAGCCAGCCGCTCCGGGCCAACAGAAGGGGTGGTAGTACGGCCGTCTGACAACCAACCGCCCCGTTCCATTGCCTGGCTCCAGTGCATCGGCTCCCGCGACCAAAACAACAGCTACTGTTCCTCCATTTGCTGCATGTACGCCACCAAAGAAGCGATGCTGGCCAAACAGCGCCTCGGTGCAGAGATTGACTGTACCGTCTTCATCATGGATGAACGGGCGTTTAATAAAGAATACAGCACCTACTTTGCCAAAGCGCGGAAAAGTCACGGCATCCGCTACGAGCGCAGCCGTATCTCCGCCATTCAGAAAGACCCGGCTACCGGGAATTTATGGCTGCATTACACAGACGCCGCCGGGCAATTGCGGCAAGAACAGTTCGAGATGGTCGTCCTGGCTACCGGGATGCAGCCGCCAGATTCTGCCTGGCAGTTCACCCGAATGCTCGACCTGAATCTGAACGAATACGGCTTCTGTAAAACGCACAAATTTACACCTTTGCAAACCACGCATTCCGGCGTTTTTGTGTGCGGCGGCTTCTCCTCCCCCAAAGAGATTTCCGAGACGATTCTGGACGCCAGCGGAGCGGCTGCCGAGGTGATGCGGCTGTTGAACGAACAGCTAAATTCTTATCCCTACAGCCGCGAATGGCCTTTCCTGGCAAAAAACGGGCTGCCGCCGGAGCGGGACGTGAGCGGTGAACCGCCTCGCGTGGGTATTTTTGCCTGCACCTGCGGCGGCACAATGAGCGACGTGCTGGATATGTCCCGTCTGGTGGAGCAAGCACGGGAATGGCCGGGTGTGGTGACGGCCGTAACCGTCAACCTGGCCTGCTTCCCCGAAACCTTACAGCGCATCCAATACGTCATCGAAAAAGAAAAGCTAAACCGGGTGGTCATTGCCGGATGCAGCAACCGCACCCACGAATCCCTCTTCCAGCGCACAGTGCGTCAGGCCGGCTTAAACCCCTACCTGATGGAACTGGTCAATCTGCGGGAGCAGTGCAGCGACGTACACCAGCGGCAGCCGGAACTGGCTAACCGCAAAGCGACCGAATTGGTGCGCATGGCCTTGGGCCGGGTATCTTTGGCCCGTCCAGTCCATAAACAGCCTTGCACCTGCGCCGCCATCGCACTCATCATTGGCGGCGGGTTGGCCGGTATGACGGCCGCTCTGGCTATTGCCGACGCCGGTTATGAGGTCATCCTGGTAGAACGCTCTGACGTTTTGGGCGGCCACCTGCAAAATATGTACTACGTGGCCGAAGGGGATGATCCCCGCCGCCTGGGGCGCGACCTGGTCAACCGGGTGCGGGCGCACCGCCGTATTGAGACGTATGTGGAAACGGAAGTGGTGGCGCACGGCGGCTACGTCGGCCATTTCTGGGCCGATCTCACCACCAGACACAGTGGACACAGGGAAACTTTTCGCGTGGAACATGGCGTTACCATCGTGGCTACCGGCGGGCGGGAAACCCGCGAGCATCCCTGGCTGAAGCTGCCGGGCGTGATTACCCAGGAGGAGCTTGAGGAGAAAGTTGTCCACCGGCCGGAAGAAATTGCCGCGTTACGGGATGTAGTGATGATTCAATGTGTGCTGACTCCGGGCGCTGTGGAATACTGCTCGCGGGTATGCTGCACCAATACGATGAAGAATGCCATCAGGCTGAAGCTGTTCAATCCCGGCTGCAACGTAACAGTGCTGTACAAGAACATTGTCACTTACGGCTTCCGGGAAAAGTATTATACGGAAGCCCGGAAATTGGGCGTCTTGTTTGTGCGGTATGCGGATGACGAGTTGCCGGAAATTGGGTTTGATGACAACGGCCGTCTCCAAGTGCGCGTCCGTGATCTTTCTCTCAATCGCTGGCTGACCCTCCCGGCCGACATAATCCCGCTCAGTACCCAAATCGCCCCGTCCCCAGGCACGCGCCAACTGGCTAAAATGTTGCGCTTGCCCCTCTCCACCGAAGGTTTTTTCGCCGAAGCGCAGATGAAATTACGGCCGATGGACTTTCAGCGGGACGGTATTTTTCTGGCCGGCATGGCCCATTATCCCAAATTCATCGAAGAAACGATCAGCCACGCCCTGGCCGCCGCCGCCCGCGCCCTCACCCTGCTATCTCAGGACGCCATGTATCACGGCGGGGTTATCGCCGTCGTGGATCCGGAAAAATGCGTGGGCTGCCTGACTTGCACGCGCGTTTGTCCTTTTGCCATTCCCCAGGTGCTGCAACTGGACGGCCGTAACGGGGTAGGCAATCTGGGCGGCGCGGCCTTCATAGACGCCGCCCAATGTCACGGCTGCGGCACTTGCACGGCAGAATGCCCGGCCAACGCCATCCAACTGGTCAACTACACGGATAAGCAGATAATGCTGCGGGAAGTGGGCGGGTTGGGAAGTTGGTTACCGGTTACAAAACAATATGGACAATAACTTCGAACCTGAGATCACAGCTTTCTACTGCATTTATTGCGGTTACATGGCTGCCGACACAGCCGGGGAATTGCACGTGCCGTATCCGGCCAACGTCAAATTTGTACGGCTGCCCTGCACCGGCAAGACAGATGTGCGCTACATCCTGGAAGCCTTTGAGCAGGGGGCTGACGGCGTGTACGTGGTGGCCTGCCCCATTGGCAACTGCCACCACGTGCGCGGGAATGAGCGGGGCAAGGCTCGCGTGCAGCGTGCCCGGCAAATTCTGGAGGAGATTGGCCTGGAGGGGGAACGACTGGGTATGTTTTTCATGTCCGGCAGCCAGGCGCATACCTTTGCCGCAGCCGCGCACACCATGACGGAGCGGGTACGCCGGTTGGGGCCGAATCCGCTGAAGAACGGGCAGGGGAAGGTAAAAACAGAGGCGGAAGTTGATGAGGATGTGGGGTTTAGAGGAAGGAAAGTAGAGATTGGAGATTAGAGATTTAGAGATTGGCGGTCACTCAATCTCTAACCTCCCAATCTCCAATCTCTTTTGAGAAACAACTATGAACCTGCAAAGCGGAAATGGAAATAAACAGCCCATCGGCGCGGCCATGGTCGTGGGGGGCGGCATTGCCGGGATGCAGGCGTCGTTAGATTTAGCCGACCAGGGTTTTAAGGTGTACCTGGTTGAGCAAAAGTCGGCCATTGGCGGCAAGATGGCGCAGCTAGACAAGACCTTCCCCACGAATGATTGCGCCATGTGTACCATCTCGCCCAAACTGGTAGAAACCGGCCGTCACCCCAACATCGAAATAATGACCAACACCGAACTGTTGGATATTGCCGGAGAAGCGGGCAATTTCCAGGCGCGCCTGCGACACGAACCGCGCTATATAGACCCGGAAAAATGCGTGGCCTGCAATGATTGCGCCGCAGTATGTCCGGTCATCATCCCCAACAGATTTAACGAGGGGTTGTCACCGCGACGAGCAGCTTACAAGCTGTATCCCCAAGCTGTGCCTAATGCGTATGCCATCGAAAAGCGGGGCATTGCCCCCTGCCGGGACGCCTGTCCTGCCGGGCAGCGGGCGCAGGGCTACATTGCCCTCATCCGCGCAGGGCGCTGGCATGACGCCCTGCGCGTCATCAAGATGGATAATCCGTTTCCGGGGATTTGCGGCCGTATTTGCAACCATCGCTGCGAAACGGCCTGCAACCGGGGATTGGTAGACGAGCCAATTAACATCCGCGCCTTGAAGCGTTTCGTGACGGACAAGGTGTACGCTGAACCGCGCCAGCTGGTAGAACCGGTACCGCGCCGGTTTGCGGAACGCATTGCCATCATCGGCGCGGGGCCGTGCGGCTTAACGGCCGCCCAGGATTTGGTGCTGGCCGGTTACGGCGTAACCGTCTTTGAATCTATGCCCGTGGCCGGGGGAATGCTGCGGCTGGGCGTGCCGGAATACCGCCTGCCGGCCGAAATCATCGAGCGGGAAGTGCAGGACATCGTTGATTTGGGCGTGGATTTGCGCCTGAACTGCCGGGTAGACAATCTGGATGATTTGTTTGAGGCCGGTTATGACGCGGTGCTGATTGCCGTGGGCGCACATGAGGGCGTGCGGCTGCCCATTCCGGGGGCGAACCTGGACGGGGTGCTGATTAACACCCACTTTTTACGCGACGTGCGGTTGGGAAAATATAAGGCAGAAGGTGGAAGGCAGAAGGCAGAAAGCGAGGATTCATTCTTAGGAAGGCGGGTGTTGGTGCTGGGCGGCGGTAACGTGGCCCTGGACTGCGCCCGCAGCGCCGTGCGCCTGGGCGCTGATGTACAGGTAGCCTGCCTGGAACAGCGGCAGGAGATGCCCTCACACGGGTGGGAAATTGAGGCGGCTATTGAGGAAGGGATTGTATTCCACAACGGCCGTTCCTTTGAGCGCATAGTAGATGACGGAACGGGACACGTAGCCGGGGTAGAGTGCATGTTGGTAGCATCGTTCCATTTTGATGAAAACGGTCGTCTCCACGTCGAGAAAATCCCCGGCAGCCAGCACGTCGTCGAGTGCGATACCGTCATTTTCAGCGTAGGGCAGCGGGCCGGTTTGGCCTTTATCCCCGACGACGCCGGCGTGGGCCTGACCGAGCGGCAAACCATCGCCATCAATCCCAACACCCTGGCGGCGACGCGGGCGGGCGTTTTTGCGGCCGGCGATACCGTCTCCGGCACGGCGTTTGTTATTGAGGCGGTGGAAAGCGGCCATATCGCCGCTCGATCCATCATGCGTTATTTGCAAGGCGAACATTTGGAGCCGCCGCCCAAGCCGGAACTGCCGGTGGTGCATTTGAGCCAGGAGGAACTCGAAGAACGCCTGGCGCGAGGCGAAATTCAGCCCCAACCGCGCATCCTCCTGCCCCAACTGCCGGTGGCGGAGCGGATTAACAGCTTTGCCGAGGTGGAAGGAGGCTATGACGACGCCAGCGCCCAGGCGGAAGCGGCCCGCTGTCTGGCTTGCGGTATTTGTTCGGAGTGTATGAGCTGCACGTTTGTCTGCGGCGTGAACGCCATCAACCATGATGAGGTAGCCACGGAGGAAACGGTACCGGTGGGGGCGGTGATTTTGGCCCCCGGCTACCAGATTTACCGCTCGGAACTGTCGGAGGAGTATGGTTACGGCCGTTTCCCCAACGTGATCACTGCCCTGCAATTTGAACGACTGCTTTCCGCATCCGGGCCGACGCTGGGGCATGTGGTACGGCCGTCTGACAACCAGCCGCCGCGCCGCATCGCCTTCTTGCAATGCGTGGGCAGCCGCGACCAGAGCCATGATTACTGTTCGGCCGTTTGCTGCATGTACGCCACCAAAGAAGCGGTCATCGCCAAAGAACACGATCCCGATTTAGACATCCACGTCTTTTTCATGGACATGCGCGCCTTTTCCAAAGGGTACTGGGGCTACTTCGAGCGCGCCCGCGACCGGTACGACATCGCCTATCACCGCTGCCGCATCAGCCGGTTGTATGAAGACCCGCTGACCCAAAACCTGATCCTGGATTATCAGGGTGAGGACGGGCAGCTATACCAGCTTCGTTTTGATATGGTCGTCTTGTCGGTGGGGATGGAAATCTCCGCAGCGGTGCGGGACTTGGGGCGCAGGCTGGGCGTGGCGTTGGATAAATATGGCTTTTGCCACACGCCGCAGTTTAACCCGGTGGAGACCAGTCGCCCCGGCATTTACGCCGTGGGGCCGTTCCGCGAGCCGAAGGATATTCCGGAATCGGTGGTGGAGGCCAGCGGGGCAGCAGCGGCGGCGGCGGCCCGCATCAGCCTGGCCCGGTTTACGTTAACGGAGCAAGTGGAATATCCGCCGGAGCAGGATGTGAGCGACGAGGAGGCGCGAGTGGGGGTGTTTGTCTGTCATTGCGGCTCAAATATCGCCGGATTTGTGGATGTTACGGCCGTAGCCGAACACGCCGCCTCCCTGCCCCACGTCACCCACGCCGAGACCAATCTGTACACCTGCTCTCAGGACAGCATCAAACATATCGCCGAAGTGGTGCAGGAACGAAATTTGAACCGGGTCGTCGTTGCCAGTTGCACGCCGCGCACCCACGAACCGCTCTTCCGCGACAGTTTGCGCCAGGCGGGGCTGAATCCCTACCTGTTTGAGATGGCGAACATTCGCAACCATTGCTCCTGGGTACATTCAGATGACAAGGCAGCGGCTACGGCAAAGGCGATGGATTTGGTGCGGATGGCGGTGGCGCGGGCGGCTTTGCTGGAAGCGCAGCCTACGGTGGACGTGCCGGTGCAGCAATCGGCGTTGGTAGTGGGCGGCGGCGCGGCCGGTATGACGGCCGCTTTGTCTCTGGCCGAACAAGGTTTCCCGGTGCATCTGGTGGAGCGGGAGGCAGAATTGGGCGGCAACTTGCGGTATGTAAAAACGGAGATTGGAGATTGGAGATTGGAGATTGGGAGTGGTCTTCAATCCTCAATCTCTAATCTCCAATCTCCCCAAAAAGTGTTACGCCGTCTCGTCGCTCAAATCCGGGCCAACGAAAACATTACCGTCCACTTGCAAAGCGAGGTGGCGCAAACGAGCGGGTTTATGGGTAATTTTGCCAGCGTGATTGAGAATGGGGACGGCCGTACCACCCTACAACACGGCGTCACCATCCTGGCAACCGGCGGGCAGGAGTATCGCGGCTCCGAATACGGCTATGGCAGCGACCCGCGCATCCTCACCCAGCAAGAATTCGAGGCGTCACTTGCTAATCTCCAATCTCCAATCTCCAATCTCCAATCAGTCGTCATGATCCAATGTGTCGGCCCCGCCGAGAAGTATTGCAGCCGTATTTGCTGCACGGTAGCCTTGAAAAACGCCCTGGCCTTGAAGGCGCGTAACCCGCAGGCGCAAATCACCATCCTCTATAAAGACATCCGCACTTACGGTTTTGGCGAGCGGCTGTACACCAAAGCGCGGGAGCAGAGCATCATTTTCGTGCGCTATGATGACGAACACCGGCCGGAAATATCAATCTCCAATCCCCAATCTCCGATCTCCGTCCACGTCTGGGAACCGGTGCTGCAACGGCCGTTAACCCTCCAACCCGATCTCCTGGTTCTCAGTATGCCCGTTGTGCCCCGCGACGACGCTCACGAAATGGCGCACCTGTTCAAAGTGCCGCTGGACGCCGATGGCTTTTTCCAGGAAGCGCACGTCAAACTGCGCCCGGTAGATTTTAATACCGATGGCATCTTTATGGCCGGGATGGCTCACTATCCGAAATTATTAAGCGAGACGATGATTCAGGCGCAAGCGGCGGCAGCGCGGGCGGCGCGGGTTTTGAGCCGGGAGACGTTGACGGCCGGCGGGCGGGTAGCTGTGGTGGATGAATCGCTGTGTACCGGCTGCCTGACGTGCGTGCGTATTTGCCCCTTTGGCGTGCCGCAAATCCGGCCCGACCGGATGGGAGCCGGGGGGATATGGGGAGCGGCGTATGTGGAAACGGCCGTGTGCCAGGGCTGCGGCATCTGCGTGGCTGAATGTCCAGCCCGGGCCATCCAACTGATGCACTACACCGATGCCCAATTAACGGCCGAAGTGGCCGCGTTGGTACGGCCAGACGATTTTGTGCCCCTGGCAGAAATTGGAGTCTAGTTTAACTAAAAGTGCCAGGCACGGGGCAAAACAGCCTTTATTGGCTAAATTCATTCGCCCCGTGCCTGGCACTACCGGAAAGGTATAGGATGTTATGTACGATACCACATTGCAAATCGTAGCTTATTGTTGCGAATATTGCGCTTATGCTGCCGCAGACCTGGCCGGCGGGCTACGTATGCAGTACCCGCCGGACGTCAAAGTGGTGCGCCTGCCCTGCACCGGCAAACTGGACGTACTGCTGGTCCTGCGAGCGCTGGAAGGAGGCGCAGACGGCGTGATGGTGGCCGGTTGACTGCCCGGCGACTGCCATTACCTGGAAGGTAATGTAAACGCTAAAAGACGGGTAGAGCGCGTCCGGGAGTTATTGGAACAAATCGGCCTGGAACCGGAGCGGGTGCGGATGTTCCATATGTCGTCGGCGATGGCCGGTCAATTTGCAGCCGCAGCCTCGGAAATGACGGAACAGATCGAGGCATTGGGGCCAAATCCGCTGCGCCTGGCGGGAAAGACGACACAGGCCATGGTGGAAGATTGTAGCTCGATTTTGTAAATCGAGCGGCGATTTACAAAATCGCCCTACATGAAGGAGTGAACGATGATAGTTGCCGAACAAAAATCACTCGATGAGATCAAATCCCTGATTGGGGACGCGCAAAAAGTGCTGGTTGTCGGCTGCGGCACGTGCGTCACCGTCTGTTTTGCCGGAGGCGCTCGTGAGGCCGAGATCATGGCTGCCTCGCTGCGCATGAGTTCCCGGCTGGACGGCAACGGCAAAAACGTCAGCGATGTGACGGTACAGCGGCAATGTGAGTGGGAATATCTGGACCAGATCGAAGAACAGGTCAGGAAAGTAGATATTGTCCTCTCATTGGGCTGCGGTATTGGCGTGCAAGCCCTGGTGGAGCATTTCCCCGACGCCTGGGTGGTACCGGGCTTGAACACCAGCTTCCTGGGATTACCCACAGAGCAAGGCGTCTGGGAGGAGCGCTGCGCCGCTTGCGGCGACTGCATTCTGGGCTTGACGGGCGGCATTTGCCCCATCGCCCGCTGCTCCAAATCGCTGCTCAACGGGCCGTGCGGTGGTTCCGAGGCCGGGCATTGCGAGATTGATCCGGAGATTCCCTGCGCCTGGCAGTTGATTTATGACCGCCTGAACAATATGGGCAAACTGCATGTCCTGATGGAGTTGCAGCCACCGAAGAACTGGCGCAGTTCCCGCGATGGCGGCCCGCGCCGGATTGTGCGGCAGGATTTGCGGTTGGTAGAAGATGGGGAGTGAGTAAAAGCGAGAGTGGATCATGACAACGACTATGAGTGATAACGGCTATTTGGCAGGCTCGAACCTGGAGCGGGTATTGCGGGCAGGGCATTTTGCGGTGACGGCCGAATTGGGACCGCCGCAAAGCGCCGATGGGGCGGTCATCCGCAAGAAGGCGGCTTTGCTGCGGGGCTTCTGTGATGCGGTCAACATCACCGACAACCAGACGGCCATCGTGCGCATGTCCAGCATCGGCGCAGGAGCGATTGTGCTGCAAGAAGGATTGGAACCGGTCATCCAGATGACCTGCCGCGACCGGAACCGGCTGGCAATTCAGGCGGATTTGCTGGGGGCGCACGCTCTGGGGATGCGCAACCTGCTTTGCCTGACCGGAGATCATCAAACTTTTGGCAATCACCCGACCGCTAAAAATGTGCATGACATTGATTCGGTGCAGATGGTGCAAATGGTGACGGCGATGCGGGATGACTGCGTCTTCCAGTGCGGCGACGCCTTTAAGGGGCCGGAACCGCGCTTTTTCGTCGGGGCGGCGGCGGCGCCTTTTGCCGATCCGGTAGATTTTCGGCCGTACCGTCTGGCGAAAAAGGTGAAGGCCGGGGCCAATTTTATTCAGACCCAGTTGGTTTACGACGTGCCGGCTTTTGCCCGCTACATGGAAAAGGTGCGGGAGTTAGGTTTGCCCGAAAAGACGTACATTTTGGCCGGCGTTGGCCCGTTGAAAAGCCCCGGTATGGCCCGCTACATGAAGAATAATGTACCCGGCATCCTGGTTCCCGATGAGTTGATTGCCCGGATGAGCGCGGCCAGTAAGCCCTGGGCAGGGAAGAAGAAGGATGAGCTGACGAAAGAGGACAAACGGGCGCGGTCCAAGGCGTGGCGCGAAGAGGGCATCCAGATTTGCATTGAATTGATCCAACAGCTGCGGGAAATTAAAGGTGTGGCCGGGGTGCATATTATGGCGATTGAGTGGGAAACGGCCGTAGAACCCATCGTTAAAGGCGCCGGACTATATCCGCGACCGGAAGTACCGGCGCCGGTAGCCGGTTAACCGTTTGCCGTAGGGCGATTTGGCAAATCACCCTACATTTTCGAGGGAGACAGGTTATGAATGAGCAAGCATCTGCCAGGGAAACAATGACGATTAGTCCTGAATTGGCGGAGCGCATTCAGGAAGCGTTGGGGCAGAACGTGTATCTGTGCTACCAGTGCGTCAAATGCACCAGCGGCTGCCCGGTGGCCGAGTTTTTCGACTGGCAGCCGAACCAGATTATGCGCGCGGTGCAGTTGGGGCAGGAGGACATCGCCCTGGAAGCGCAAACGCCGTGGCTGTGCGCCGCCTGCCAGACGTGTACCACGCGCTGCCCGCAAAATCTGGACATTAACGCCATCATGGAGTTCCTGACGCGGGAAGCGGTGGCTTGCGGTATCGAGCCACCGGTACCAGCCGTGAACATCTTCAACGAGGCGTTTATGCGGGAAGTGCGGCTGTGGGGCCGGTCGTATGAACCGGGCCTGATGGCGGAGATGAAGCTGCGCAACCGGCAGGGTCTTTTTGACGACCTGGATATGTACACGGAAATGCTGAAAAAGCGCAAGGTGGCCTTCCTGCCCAAATTAGGACGGCCGCCACGCCACGTGAAACCGGTTCCGGGAGCGGCGGAGGCAGTGGCTTACTACCCCGGCTGCTCGCTGCATTCTACGGCGGCGGAGTTTAATAAATCGGCTACGGCCGTGGCCGAAGCGTTAGGCATGAATTTGATCGAACCAAAGGGATGGGTCTGCTGCGGCAGTACGGCCGCGCACCGCATTGATCCCCAGGCAGCCACGCAATTGCCTCTGGAAAACCTGGCCCTCATCGAAAAGAGCGGCTTCAAGGAAGTAGTCATGCCTTGCGCCGCCTGTTTCAACCGCCACAAAGCGGCGCAGTACGAAATTCGGCGCGACGAGCAGCGCAAGGCGGAGATGGATGAAGCCATCGGCTATGAATACCGGGACAGCGTGCAGGTTCGATCCTTAATAGAAGCCATTCTCGATCACGTTGGCCCGGAAAATGTTGCAGCCAGGGTGCAAAAACCGCTGGAGGGGCTGCGCGTGGTAGCCTACTATGGCTGTCTGCTAACGCGCCCGCCCCAGGTAACGGAAGCAGAACACCCAGAAAATCCCACCAACATGGACGACTTGCTGGCGGCGCTGGGCGCAGAAGTGGTAGATTGGTCATACAAAACGACGTGCTGCGGCGCGGCGCATTCCCTCACCCGGCCAGACATTGTACTTTCGCTGAGCGGCGGCCTGATACACCACGCGCGGGAAGCGGGGGCGGAGGCCATTGCTGTGGCCTGCCCGCTGTGCCATATGAACCTGGACGCGCGCCAGATGCAGATGGAGCTGGATGAACCGATGCCGGTACTGTATTTCACACAGTTGATGGCT